>DASXUH010000186.1:0-32307 GCA_036504935.1 Geothrix sp.
CGCAAGCGCGCAGATGCCCTCTGGGCTGTGTTCGAGGAAGGCGCCCACGAGACCCTCGACAACGGGGACGCCGCCGACGGCCTGATCTGGGACAGCAGCGAGCGGCGCTGATCCCCAGACCTACTTCAGATACGGCGCCAGGTACTTCCCTGTCACGCTGGCCTTCTTCCTGGCCACCTCTTCGGGTGTCCCCACGGCGATGATGCGGCCGCCTTCGCCGCCGCCTTCGGGGCCCAGATCCATGATCCAGTCGGCGGTCTTGATGACGTCCAGGTTGTGCTCGATGACGATGAGGGTGTTGCCCGTCTCCACGAGGCGGTTGACGACCTCCAGCAACTTCTGGATGTCTTTGAGGTGCAGGCCCGTGGTGGGCTCATCCAGGATGTAGACCGTGCGGCCCGTGGCGCGCTTGCTCAGCTCCTTGGCCAGCTTCACCCGCTGGGCCTCGCCGCCGGACAGGGTCGTGGCGCTCTGGCCCAGGCGCACGTAGCCGAGGCCCACATCCATGAGGGTCTGCAGCTTGTTCGCCAGCACGGGGATGGGCGCGAACAGCTCCAGCGCCTCCTCCACGGTCATGGCCAGCACCTCGGAGATGCTCTTGCCCTTGTAGTGGATCTCCAGGGTCTCGCGGTTGTAGCGCTTGCCCTTGCACTGCTCGCAGGTGACGTAGACATCCGGGAGGAAGTGCATCTCGATCTTGAGGACGCCATCGCCCTCGCATTTTTCGCAGCGTCCGCCCTTCACGTTGAAGCTGTAGCGGCCGGGCGCGTAGCCCCGGGCCTTGCTTTCCGGCAGGTGGGCGAAGAGTTCGCGCAGCGGCGTGAAGAGGCCCGTGTAGGTGGCGGGGTTGCTCCGGGGCGTGCGGCCGATGGGAGCCTGGTCGATGTCGATGACCTTGTCCACGGCTTCGAGGCCCTTGATGGCCTTGTGCTTCCCGACGATGTGGACGCCCTGGTGCAGCTGGTTGGCCAGGGCCTTGTAGAGGATCTCGTTCACCAGGGTGCTCTTGCCGGAACCGCTGACGCCCGTCACGCAGGTGAAGAGGCCGATGGGGAAGTCCGCGTCCACCTTCTTGAGGTTGTTCTCCTCGGCGCCCACCACGGAGAGGTGGCCGCGCTTGGCCTTGCGCCGGGTGCGCGGCACGGGGATGGCATCGCGGCCCGACAGGAAGTCACCAGTGACGGAGCCGGCCGTGCGGCCGATCTCGTCGGGCGTGCCCTGGGCCACCACGAAGCCCCCGTGCTCGCCAGCGCCGGGGCCCATGTCCACCACATGATCGGCGGCGAGGATGGTTTCGAGATCATGCTCCACCACCAGCACCGTGTTGCCCAGGTCGCGCATCTCTTTCAACGTGTGGATGAGCTGCAGGTTGTCCCGTTGGTGCAGGCCGATGCTGGGCTCGTCCAGCACGTAGAGCACGCCCTGGAGCTTGCTGCCGATCTGCGTGGCCAGGCGGATCCGCTGGCCTTCGCCGCCCGAAAGCGTCGCCGCGCTGCGATCCAGCGTGAGGTAGCCGAGCCCCACATCGTCGAGGAAGCCAAGCCGCTCGCGGATCTCTTTCAGCACCTTCTCGGCGATGACCGCATCCTTGCCCTCCAGGGCCAGGTCCGCGAACCACTTCCGGCTGTCCCGCACGCTCTGGGCCACCACCTGGGCGATGTTCAGGCCGCCCACGTAGACCGCCAGCACCTCGGGCTTCAGGCGCTGTCCCGCGCAGGCTTCGCAGGGGATGACGCGCATGGACTCCTCCAGCTCCGCCCGGATCTCCTCGCTGGTCGTCTCCCGGTAGCGGCGCTCAAGGTTGCCGACGATGCCTTCGAAGTGGTGGACGAAGTCGTAGCGGTTCTTCTTGTTCTCGTAGGTGAATCGCATCTCCTTCTCGGTGCCGTGCAGCAGCAGGCGCCGGATGTCCGCGGGCAGCTTCTTCCAGGGCGTATCCAGGCTGAACTTCGCCTTCCGCGCCAGCTGGTCCATCATCTGGGAGCGCCAGCCGTCTTCCGACACACTCTTCCACCCGCTGGCCTGGATGGCGCCTTCGCTGATGGAGAGAGCCGGATTTGGAACGATCAGCTCCTCGGCGAACTGGCGCTTGAATCCCAGACCATCGCAGGTGGGGCAGGCGCCGTACGGGCTGTTGAAGGAGAACGAGCGCGGCTCCAGCTCCGGCAGGCCCTGGCCGAAGCTCGGGCACTTGCCGTTGTTGCAGGCCAGCTTGCTGGAGAAGAGCTGCTCGGCGCCGCCCAGATCCACGAGCGCGCTGCCTTCCGCCAGGTTGCAGGCGATTTCCAGGCTGTCGGCCAAGCGCGACTGGATGGCGGGGCTCACCTTCAGGCGGTCGATGACCACCTCCAGCGTGTGCTTCTTCTGCTTGTCGAGGTCGGGGATGCCCTCGGTGAGGTCCAGCATCTGGCCGTTTACCCGGGCCCGGATGTAGCCCCGCTTCATGAGGTCCTGGAGCAGCTTCTTGTACTCGCCCTTCCGGCCCCGCACCACGGGCGCGAGGATCTGCAGCCTGGTGCCTTCGGGCTTGGCGAGGATCTGGTCCGCCATCTCCTGGATGGTCTGGCTGGCGATGGGTTCGCCGCAGGCGACGCAGGTGGGCCTGCCCGTGCGGGCGAAGAGCAGGCGCAGGTAGTCGTAGATCTCCGTCACCGTGGCCACAGTGGAGCGGGGGTTCTTGCTCGTGGTCTTCTGCTCGATGGAGATGGCCGGGGACAGTCCCTCGATGCTGTCCACATCGGGCTTCTCCATCTGATCGAGAAACTGCCGCGCATAGGCCGACAGGCTTTCCACATAGCGCCGCTGGCCCTCGGCGTAGAGCGTGTCGAAGGCGAGGCTGGACTTGCCGGAGCCTGACAGGCCAGTGATCACCACCAGCTGGTTGCGCGGCAGCGATAGATCCAGGTTCTTCAAGTTGTGTTCGCGCGCGCCCTTGATGTGGATGTGTTCCATAGGCCTTCCAGCTTACGCGAATTTTTCGCTTCTACGAATTGTGCCTAAAATCATGGGATGCATCCGGCTGAGCTGGCGATCCTGCTTCACCGCGCCTTGGAGGTCCGGCTCGCGGGGCTCCAGACGCTGCTGGCGGCGGTGGACTGGGCCGAGGAGGAGGAACCGCTGCACCAGGTGCGCGTGTCCGCCCGGCGCCTCGGGGCGGTGCTCGACCTGGTGGATCCCGAGGCCTACCCCGGCCACAAGGGCCAGCGGCGGGCCCTGAAGAGGCTGGTGGACATCCTCGGTCTCCCGCGCGAGCTCGATGTCCATGCCGCCCAGCTGGAGCAGCGCCGCCGGTCGGCCTCCGCCTCGGTGCAGGGTGCGGTGCTGGAGCACCTGCTGGAACGCGTGGACCGGGACCGGGCCAAGGCCCGCCGCGCCATGCACAAGGAGCTGGAGGACCTGCGTCTGCCGGACCTGGACCGGCTTCTGGACGTACCCAGTCTGCCCTCCCCTTTCCAGCACCTGTCCCTCCAGGAGGCCGCCTGGACCTGTCTCGAGCCCCGCGCCAAAGGCGCCCTCGGAGACCTGGCCGCCCTGGCCCTCCAGGAGGATGCGCCGGCCCTCCACAAGGCCCGGGTCCGCATCAAGAAGCTGCGCTACGCCGTGGAGTCCCTGGAAGGCGCCTTCGCGGTGGCACCGGAAGCCCTGCTCCGGGATCTGCGGACGCTCCAGACCGCCCTGGGGGAGCATCACGATCTGGCGGCCCTGGAGGCCCTTCTCTGGGAGGAGGAGGGCCAGCTCCGCACCCGGGAGCGCCGCCTCCTCGCGGGTGGCGTGCTGGAGCTGCTGGGTGACGTGGCTGAGCTGCGGAGGTCAGCCTTCGGCCGCTTCACGGTTGCCGCCGCGAGCCAGGATCCCGCCGCCTTCGCGCGGACGGTCCGCCCTGCCCTCGGCCTTCCCCCCTCTGAAGCCTCGCCACAATGAGTTTCTGGCGCGTGCGGATCCGCCCCCTGGCTTGGCTGCGCAGCGTGCACGCCAAGCTGTTCCTGCTGCTGGGCCTCGTCACCAGCGTGCTCACCGTGGCCGTAGCCTACTCCATCACCCGCAACAGCCGCCGCGAGCTGGAGACCTATTCCCGCCAGCTCACCATCGACACTGCAGGCACGGTGGAAACCGATGTGGTGGAGCGGGATCCCGGCTTCAAGGATCCCGACAAACTCAACCAGTTGCTGGAGAGCATCGCCGGCCCCGACCGCAGCATCTTCCAGATCGATGTCTTCAAGCGGGTAGGGAAGAGCAACGAAGTGGAGCTGGTGCGCTCCTCCGGGGACGAGGCCAATGTGGAGTGGGGCCCCGAGATCGGCTCCTACCTGACGCTCACGAAACCTCAGGCCGAGCTGGTGGACCTCAATACTGGCGGCCGGGCCTGGAAGGTCTACCAGCCCATCCGCGCCCACAAGCCCGGGCAGGGGCCCCTGGGCCTTGTCCGGGTCTACTGCGACTTGGAGCGGTGGGAAGTGGTCTGGGACAACAACCTGAAGCGTACCCTGCGCACGCTTCCGGGCGTCCTCCTCGGCGAGTTCATCCTCCTCTGGCTTATCCTGCGCGTGCTCATCAGCGACCCCATCGAGGCCACGGTGCTGGCCATGGAACAGCTGGAGCGGGGCGACGCCGGCGCCCGGATCCCCATCAAGCGCAGCGACGAGCTGGGCCTCATCGCGGCCCAGTTCAACGGCATGGCGGTCCAGCTCCAGAGGGCCGGCGAGGAGCGCGAGGCCCTCATCCATGAGATCCGCGGCCTCAACGCCAGCCTCCAGGGCCGTATCGACGCCGCCCTGGCCGAACTCCAGGCCAAGAATGTGGAGCTGGCGGCCATGGCCGAGCGCAACGCGCTGCTGCGCGAGGAACTGGGCGCCCAGGAGCGGCTCGCCGTGGCGGGCCAGCTCGCGGCCACCTTCGCCCACGAGGTAGGCACCCCCCTCAACCTGGTGAACGGCCACCTACAGCTCATGGAGGGGCAGAAGGACCTGCCGGAGCGGGTGCGCGAACGTCTCGGTGTCATCCAGGCCCAGATACAGCGCGTGAGCGGCATCGTGCGCCGCATGCTCGACCTCACCCGCCGTCCCCAGCTGCACCAGGAGGCCCAGTCCTTCGCGGGCCTCCTGGAGGACCTCCACCAGCTCTGGGCCCCCACCCTGACCTCGCACGGGGTCACCGTGGAAACCGAAGTGCCCGCCGAGTGTGGCCTGAATGTCGACCGCAAGCTGATGGAGCAGCTCTTCCTGAACCTCATGAAAAACGCCGTGGACGCCATGCCCGCGGGCGGAGCCGTGCAGCTGTCCGCAAAACTGGCCGAGGAGAGCTCGCCCGGCGGCCCCTGGTGGGAGATCCGCTTCCAGGATTCGGGCCAGGGCATCCCCGCCGACCTGCTGGGCCAGGTCTTCCGTCCCATGTTCACCACCAAACCCGAAGGCATGGGCACGGGCCTAGGCCTCAGCATCTGCCGTGAGATCGTCCGCAGCCATGGCGGCGAGATCCGCATCGACAGCATCGAAGGGAAAGGCACCTGTGTGGTGTTCACCCTGCCGGGAGTGGCCCCGACCTAGGGTTCAGAACCGGAGGAACCCAGAGGGCACAACAACCCGCAGAGAGGGCCGCTTCAGCATGAACACGGCATCACGTCTTCGCTAACGGAAGTCTGAAGCCGTAGACCGGCAAGTCGCCCTGCAGGAAGTCGAGATCCTCGGATCGTTCAAAACCCAGACGTTCGTAGAGTCCCCAGGCCACCCGCATGGCTTGCGTCGTATGCAGAATGACCTGGGCGTGCCCCTTCTCCTGCGCCAGTTTGATACAGGCGTTGGTCAGTCCCTTGCCGACCCCCATGGCACGGAACTTGGAACTGACCCCCAGCAAGCGGATGCCGGAGGCGTCCTTGACGGTGGTCGCGGTTCCGCCCGATCCGTATTCGGCCATGTCGCCGAAGTAGACGACGCCGCCCATCAGGTCCCCCCCTGCGGAGAGCGCGACGAGCACTCTGGCGTCCGGCTTTTCGGTGAAGCGCCCGATGTTGGCGAGCAGCTCGTAATACCGCGGCTGCTCGTCCGGGGCCGGGAACCCATCAAGGCTGGAATACACCTCGACCATGAGTCCGCCGAGTGCTTCGAACTCGTTCGGGCGAAGGTCGCGGATCGTGAGTGGCATGGTCATCCCTTTCCCGGCGCCAACTAGATCTCGACCACTTCCACGTCCCCCAGCACTTCCTCCAGGAAGCGGCTGCCTACCTCCTTCAGGCGGCTGCTGGCGTCGGTGAGCTGGACGCGGAGTTCGCCGCGCGCGCTGGCCGTGCGGTAGCCGAGGGTGCCCTGCAGCAGGCGGTCGACAGCCTTGGCGGTGACGCGGCCGCTGTCGATCCAGCGGGTGCCGGGGCGGCAGCGCTCCAGGCTGGGCAGCAGAGTCGGGTAGTGGGTGCAGCCCAGCACCACAGTCTTCACCTCGGCGGGTAGCAGATCCAGGTAGCGGCGGCAGATGGTATCGGTGACGGGATCGTCAAACCAGCCCTCCTCCGCCAGGGGCACCAGCAGGGGGCAGGCTGCGCTGTGGATGATCTTGGCGGGATCGCGGCGGAGGATGGCCGCCTCGTAGGCCCCGCTGCCCACGGTGGCCAGGGTGCCGATGACGCCCACGGGCCCGGGCACCGCGGCGGCGGCCTCGGCGCCGGGCTCGATGACGCCGATCACCGGGCACGGGCTCACGGCCTGGAGCGCCGGCAGGCCATGGGCGCTGGCCGTGTTGCAGGCGATGACGATGAGCTTCGGATCGTGGCGCTGGAGCAGCTCGCCCATCTGGAGCGTGTACCGCTCGATGGTGTGGTGGCTCTTGCTGCCGTAGGGCAGGCGCGCCGTGTCGCCCAGGTAGATCAGCTGCTCCTGGGGCAGCATCTGGCGGAGGGCGTGGATGACCGTGAGGCCACCGATGCCCGAGTCGAAGACCCCGATGGGGCGATCCGCGCGGCTCATGATTCCCGTACCGCCAGCACGGCAATCCACTCGCCTTCCGTCAGCACCCTCTCGGGTTTGAAGCCGTGGGACACGAGGCTGACCAGGGCCTCGTCCGTGCGCTCCGCCAGGATGCCGCTGGCGATCAGCCAGCCACCGGGGGCCGCCACCTCGGCCATGCGGGGCAGAAGCTCCTGGATGGTCTCCAGCAGGATGTTGGCCAGCAGGCCCGCGTAAGGGCCCTGCACCTTCGGATGGTCCAGGGTGCCGACGAAGCTGTCGTAGGGCCTGGCGCCCTTGAGCAGGTGGGCGTTCAGCTCCATCAGCTCGATCATGGCGGGCCCGCAGTCGGGGTCGATGTCGAAGGCCGTGAGGCCCCGCCCGCCCAGCAGAAAGGCCGCCAGAGAGAGGATGCCCGTGCCGGCGCCGATGTCGAGGACGGGGCCTTCCAGGCGGCCCGTGTCTGCCAGTTCCTCCAGCAGCTCCATGCAGAGGCGCGTGGTCTCGTGGCCGCCGGTACCGAAGGCCAGGCCCGGGTTCACCACCAGGTCCATGCGGTCCGCAGGGCCCGGGGTGTCGTCCCAGAGGGGCCGCACGTGGAAGCGCGTGCCCACGTCGAAGGCGCCGAAGCCTTCGCGGCTCTTGGCCAGCCAGTCCTCGTCGCCGAAGGCTTCCGCTTCGACGAGGCGGACACCGGGGAAGGCCCCCAGGCCCGCCGTATCCGGGGGTGCCTGGTCGGGCGGGAAGTAGGCGTAGCAGGCCCGGGGCGGATCGGCCTCACGGTAGAAGGCCGAGGATCCCAGCCCCTCCAGCCAGGCGCAGAGCGCCTCTTCCTGGGGGTCGGGCACCTCCAGCTTCCACCTCAGATGCGTCGCGTCCGTCATGCCCTCAGGTTAACAGGGGCGGCTCAGGCCTCCGCCGCCTCAGCGCTGTCCGCGTCCTCCAGGTCCAGCCGCTTCATTTTTTCGAGGAAGGTGGTGCGCTTCAGGCCCAGCAGGTCGGCGGCGCGTTTCTTGTTGCCGCGAGTGATGGCGAGGCTCTGGAGCATGAGCGTCTTCTCCATGTCCGACACCACTTGGTTCAAATCCATGCCCTCGGCCGGCAGGTCCATGCCGAAGGCGGACGGCGGTACCGGGGCGAAGGCGCTGACGGGCGGGAGGGTGGCGTCCACCTTCGGCGACCCTCCGGCGGCAGGCGGCTCCGCGAGGCGCTCTGCGAGGAAGGCGAAATCCTCCCGCGTGAGCACCGGGCGCGTGCCCGACAGCACGATGGCCCGCTCGATGGCATTCTCCAGCTGGCGGGCGTTGCCGGGCCAGGGCAGGGCCATGAGCAGGGGATCGACACTGGGATGCAGGGCCTTGGGATAGAGGCCGTGCTCGCGGGCCTTGCGGTTGAGGAAGTGCTGGGCCAGGAAGGGAACCTCCTCCCGCCGCGCCCGCAGGGGAGGCAGGGTGATGGGCACGACATCCAGGCGGTAGAACAGGTCCTCGCGGAAGCTTCCGTCCTGCACCTTCTTCCACAGGTCCACGTTGGAGGCCGTCACCACGCGCACGTCCACCTTCACGGGGGCGCCGCCGCCCAGGGGCTGAACTTCGCGCTCCTGCAGCACCCGCAGCAGGCGCACCTGGGCGCCGAGGGCCATCGTACCTACTTCGTCGAGGAAGATCGTGCCGCCTTGGGCCTCGCGGAACTTGCCCGGCGTGTCCTTGCGGGCGTCCGTGAAGGCGCCCTTGTTGTAGCCGAAGAGCTCCGACTCCAGCAGGTTCTCGGGGATGGCGCCGCAGTGCACGGGCACGAAGGGCTCGCCGGCGTCGGCGCTCATGCGGTGGATGGCCCGGGCGATGACCTCTTTGCCTGTGCCGCTCTCCCCCAGCAACAGCACCGTGGCCCGCGTGGCGGCGGCGCTGCGGGCCCGGGCCAGCACCTCCTGCATGGCGGGGCTGGTGCCGATGAGGCCGAAGGCGAGGGCCTGCGTGGCGCTCAGCTGCGTGGTGGTGCCCGAGCGCGGGCGCAGGCCCGGCATGGGCGGCTCCGGGCCCAGCACGCCCCAGCGCACGCTGCCCAGGGCGCCCCATTCGGACAGGGCCTTGGCGTCCATGGGCGCGGCATCGGGCTTGAGAGCCAGCAGAATGGGCAGAGCCGCCACCTCGGCCATCATGCGGTTCATCTCCGGCGGCGGCCAGGCACCCTGGGCGCTGATCACCCACAGGTCCACGTCCCGGGGCGGCAGGGCCGGAGATGGGCCTCGGTCCACCGTCACATCCCACACGCCCGCCCACCGATGCTCCAGCCCCCCGGTGTCATCCCCGAGGGTGGACCAGTGAAGGCGCAACAGCTGGGTCATGGGCTCCTTGTTTGGAACCAGCCTAGATGCAGGCGGGTAGCGGTCAAGTCAAAAAAATGACAACAGAAAAAATCAACTTGCCCCCAGGCGTACGATGAAAGGAGCATCCCGGAGGTCCCCATGGCCCTGACGGAATCCACGATGATCCCGCTCGGCACGGCCTGCCCCGACTTCACACTGCCGGGCGTGGATGGGCAGCTCTGGTCGCGGGATGACTTCCACTGCCCGGTCCTGCTGGTCGTGGTGATGTGCAACCACTGCCCCTACGTCCAGGCCGTCGATGATCGCCTCAACGCGCTGGCCACGGCCTACACCGGGAACTGCGCGGTGGTGGCCATCAACGCCAACGATGCGGAAACCTATCCGGACGATAGCTTCAAGGCCATGCGAAGCCGGGCCAAGGCGAAAGGCTACGTGTTCCCCTACCTCTGGGACGAGGAGCAGACCGTGGCCCGGGCCCTGGGCGCCGTCTGCACGCCGGATTTCTTCCTCTATGACGGGCACCGCAAGCTCGTCTACCGCGGCCGCCTGGACGACAACTGGAAGGACGCCGCCCACGTCACCCGCCAGGATCTGAAAGAGGCCATCGACCACGTGCTGGCGGGCGAGGATGCTCCGGAGATCCAGCATCCGAGCATGGGGTGCAGCATCAAGTGGAAGTAGCTTCGCGGCGCCTCTTCTTCGCCCTGCCGCTGCCCGCGGACGTGCGGGAGAGCCTGGACCGCTGGCGGCAGGCCCACCCCCCGGTCCGTTGGTCGCGGATCGATGGATTGCATGTGACGCTGGCCTTCCTGGGTGATCGGCCAGCGGAGGCCCTGCCCACCCTTGAAGCACTCGCCTCCGCTGTCGCGGCGAGACACGCGGCCTTCGCCCTGCGCACGGCCAGCCTGGGCGGGTTCCCCAGGAACGAGCGAACCCGGATCCTGTGGCTGGGCCTTGAGCCCTCCCCGGCCCTCGAAAGCCTTGCCGGGGATCTTCGCGGCGCCTTGGCCGCCGCAGGCGAAGTCTTCGACACCAAGCCCTTCCGCGCTCACATCACCCAGGCCCGTCTGCGCCGGCCCCGGCCCTTGGCCGCTTTCACCGAGCCCCCGCCCACAGCCTTCGCGGCGGGCAGCTTCGCCCTGTTTGAAAGCCGGGCGCAGGGCGAATACACGCCGCTGCGGACCTGGCCGTTGCGACGGGTATGATCGAGGTTTCGCCGGAGCCCCGATGCGCCTCGCCCCGCTGCCCATCTGCCTCACCGCCGCCCTCCTGGGCCTGGGGGCTGCGCCCCTGCGCGCCCAGTGGGACCTGCGCCTGGAGCTGCCCCGGCCCTCGGGCCAGAGCCTGCCCCAGACCATCCTTTCCGGCACGAGCCAGCTGGTGGCCGGGGACTTCGACACGGGCAAGGGCTTCATCGCCACCGTGAACCGGCAGATCTTCCAGGTGGGCCCCCTGCTGAAGCTGGAGGGCGGCATCGAATACTCCCAGTTCACCGCCGACGGCAGCCTCGCCATCAACGCCGCCACCCAGGGCACGAAGCTGAAGCAGCAGGGCGTGGGCCTGGGCCTGAACGCCCAAGTCTGGGTCCCCTTTGTGGGCATCGCGGGAGAGATCGGCCTGATCCAGCGGCTCCAGCGCTACACCGTGGACACCGCCGGGGCCTCCAGCGCCAAGGACCTCAGCCGCACCTGGCTGCGGGTGGGCGCCCGGTGGCGCATTCCCTCGGTGCTGGTGCATCCCTATGTGGCCGCCAGCTACCAGCAGCCCACCAGCAAGGACCGTCCTGTGCGGCTCAACAGCGCGTCGGATCTGTCCGCCTACTTCACCGCCCAGGGCAGTGGCCAGGAGTTCGAGCGCCTGTGGACCTTCGGCGTGGGCGTGACGTTCTGATGCGTCCCCTCCCGATGCTCGCCGCGGCACTGGCCCTGGGCCTCGCTGCGGCCGAGCGGCCCCGGCTCGTGGTGGTGATCTCCGTGGACCAGCTCTCCGCGGAGCTGGTGCAGACCTACGGCCCGGAGCTGACGGGCGGACTCGCACGGCTCCGCAAGGAGGGTGTCTTCTTCACCGAGGCCTACCACGACCACGGCTTCACCGAGACCGGCCCGGGGCACTCGGTGCTGCTATCGGGCCGGTTCCCCGCGAACACCGGCATCGTGGAGAACCACTGGTACGAGCGCGCCACCGGCCGGTTCGTGTACTGCGTGGAAGATGCGGGCGCCAAGGCCCTGGACGCCCCCGGGCAGGCGAGCTCGTCCAATAGCCGCTTCCTGGGTGATGGCCTCGGCGACTGGCTCCAGACCCAGATCCCCGGAGGCCGCGCCTTCGCGGTGTCGGGCAAGGACCGGGCCGCCATCCTCATGGCCGGGCGCAGGCCCACCGGCGTCTTCTGGTTCGCCGGTGCCGCGGGCTTCAGCAGTTCCTCCGCCTACGCCACCCGCCTCCCCGGGTGGCTGGTCCGCTTCGACGATGGCCTGAAGGCCCGTTTCGCCACCCAGAGCTGGCTCTGGACGAAGGAGCCTCCGACGCCCGAGGGCCGCGTGGCCAGCTGGACCTTCCCGGGCCAGGTGATCCGCAACGGCGCTCTCCCCCGGCTCGTGCAGGGCGCAGGCATGCCCCTCGACAAGACCTTCGAAGCCCGGTTCCGCAAGTCGCCCTTCCTCGACGACGTCACTCTGGAGGCTGCCGAGGCCCTGCTGGAAGCCGAGCAACTGGGCCGGGGTCCCGCCACGGATCTACTGGCCGTGAGCTTCTCCGCCACGGACTACATCGGCCACAGCTACGGTACCCTCGGCACCGAGATGCGGGACCAGATCCACCGCCTGGACCGGACGGTGGGCCGCCTGCTGGACGACGTCCGCCGTCGCGATCCCGCCGCCTGGGTGGTCCTGAGCGCCGATCATGGCGGCATGGACCTCCCCGAGGCCCTGGCCGAGAACGGCTTCCCCGCCCGGCGCGTCCACACGCCCCAGTTCCTGGAGGAGCTGCGCGCGGACCTGAAGGCCACCTTCAGGGTGGAGGTGGATCTCCTCCTGGAGTCGCCGGAACCCAACACCCTCTACCTCCGGGACGCCGCGGTGAAGACCGCCGGACTCGACCGGAAGGCCGTGCTGGCTCGGATCCAGGTCTGGCTGCGCGCCCGCCCGGAAGTCGCCGACGCCTTCACCGCCGAGGAACTGGAAGCCACGGATCCCGCGGCCCTGGGCAGCCCCCGGGACTCCAGCCTCCGCGTGCTGCTGCGCCGCAGCTTCCGCCCCGAGCGCAGCGGCGACGTCCTCGTGGCCTTCAAGCCCTGGACAGTCTTCGGCGTGCCCCCCACGGACTGGCCCACGGGCCATGGCACGCCTTACGCCTACGACCGCCGCGTACCTTTGATCTTCTGGGGTCCCTGGAAGGGCGGCGAGCGCCCCGAGCCCGTGCGCACCGTGGACTTGGCCCCCACCCTGGCCCGGGAGCTGGGCCTCAAGCCCGGGTCTGTGGATGGCAAGGCGCTCAACCTCGGACCTCCGAAGTAGGCGACCCATGGCCCTTCCCCGCGATGCCACCATCGTCATCCTCACCGGCGCGGGCATCTCCGCGGAGAGCGGGCTGCGCACATTCCGCGACGCCAACGGGCTGTGGGAGAACCACCGGGTCGAAGACGTGGCCACGCCCGAAGCCTTCCACCACAACCCGGCCCTGGTGCACCGCTTCTACAACGAGCGGCGGCGGAGCCTCCCCAGCGTACAGCCCAATGCCGCCCACCTGGCCCTGGCGCGGCTGGAGCGCGAATGGCCCGGCGATGTCCTCCTGGTGACCCAGAACGTGGACGACCTCCACGACCGGGCCGGATCGCGGAACCTGCTGCACATGCACGGTGAGCTGCTCAAGGGGCGCTGCCTCGCCTGCCGCACCGTGCTGGACTGGCCCGGTGACATGGACCCCGATAGCCGCTGCCCGGTCTGCCGGCGCGGGCAGGTGCGGCCCCACATCGTCTGGTTCGGCGAAGTGCCTCTCGAGATGGAGCGCATCTACCACACTCTGGAACGCTGCGCCCTCTTCGCCGCCATCGGCACCAGCGGCCACGTCTACCCCGCCGCCGGCTTCGTGGAGGCCGTGGGACCCGACGCCCGCACCGTGGAGCTCAACCTCGAACCCAGCCGCGTGGCCGACGCCTTCCAGGAGCACCGCGCCGGCAAGGCCACGGACCTCGTGCCCGCCTTCGTGGCGGAGCTGCTGGAAGCCTAGCCGGCCTATTGGGATCTGGCCTTGTCCAGCACCCGCTGCCGCAGGTCCTTGTACTCCGCTTCGGTGATCAGGCCATCGCGTTTCATCTTTTCGAGCTTCTCCAGTTCCGACCGCAGGTCGAAGGGCACCGCGGCCGGCTCGGCGCCGGGCTTCCGGTAGCTCTCGATCCGGGTCGAGGGCGCCTTGGTGTCCTCGACCTCGCCCTTCTTCCCCACCGCATCCACCCTGCCGCCGATGAGGCGGACCACGAAGACCTGGACGTTCTCCTTCCGGCCGCCGCCGAACCAACGGTCCTGGTCATAGGTCTCGTATTCGAGGTAGGTGGTGGCCCCCTGGACCACGGTGGCGGCGGGCCGGCCCAGCACGGCGACCGCCTGCTCCTCCGTCATGCCCACCCGCACCTTCGCGGGGGTGAAGGCGGGTTCCGAGCAGCCCAGGGACATGACCAGAGCTGCCACAAGGAAGGCGGGGGCAACGATGAGCCTCATCCTGCATCTCCGGGAAGATGGCTCTCAACCTACCATCTGCGAGACTCCGGTGGGTGGGAATCCCTAGCGCACCACCGGCAGCTCCACGCAGCTGGCCAGGCCCGGCGTGTGGTAGATGCGCTGGGTGGCGCTGCGATAGTCCTCGGGTTTGGCGAAGAAGATGTTGGGCACGAAGGTCTGGGGGTTGCGGTCGTAGAGGGGGAACCAGGTGGACTGCACCTGCACCATGATCCGGTGGCCCGGCAGGAAGACATGATTGGCCGCGGGCAGGGCGAAGCGGTAGACCAGGGGCTCGTCCGGCTTCACGGCCTTCGGCGTCTCCGCGCTTTCGCGATAGCGGCCCCGGAAGATGTCTGCGGACACCATGAGCTGGTAGCCGCCCATCACGGGCTGGCTGGCCACCTCATCGGGATAGACATCGATGACCTTCACCACCCAATCGCTGTCGGTGCCGCTGGTGGACGCCACCAGGTTCGCCACCGGCTCGCCGGCGATGCGCAGGGGTTCCTTCAGTGGTTCCGACACGAAGGCCAGCACGTCGGTGCGGCCCGAGGCCTCGCGCTGGTCATCCGTGAGCCACTGGGACCAGGAGTGGGCCGCGTCGTAGCCCACGGCCTGGATGGGCCGGGCGCGGAAGGGCACAGGCTTCGCCGGATTCGAGACGTACTCCTCGAAGGGCGCATTCCCAGCCCTGGGCGCGGTGGTGGACACCTTCAGCCCCGCCTCCAAGTAGAAGGGTGTGGCGCGCACAGCGGTGCCCTCGCCCGCCATGGGCCAGGCCGGGAGCTTCTTCCAGGTGTTCGTCCCCGTCTCGAAGGCGCTCACGGGAGGCAGATCCGCCTTCGGGCCGCCCTTCAGGTGCTGGTCGAGAAAGGGCTTCAGGATCTCGCGGCGGAACTGCAGGGCCGTGTCCTGGCCGAACTTCAGGGGCCCGAGGCCGCTGCCTTCGCCGATCTCGCCACCGTGGTTCCAAGGACCCATGGCGAGGTGGAGGCCGCCGGCCGCATCCTTCGGCTTCAGGGCCTTCCACACGGCCAGGGCGCCGTAGATGTCCTCGGCGTCGTAGAGGCTGTGCACCAGCAGGGTGGGCACCTTCAGCGGCCCCCTCCCGGCGAGGACCTTGTCCATGGCCTGCTGCTGCCAGAAGGCGTCGTAGCCGGGGTGTTCGGTGAGCTTGCGCCAGAAGCCCAGCTGCTCCATGCCGCGGCTCGCCGCCAGCGCGCCCGTGGAACCCGCCTGCAGGAACAGGTCATAGTCGTCGTGATACCCCGTCCACCACCTGGCCTCGTTGGCCCGGGTGGCCTGCTGTTCGTAGATGTAGCTCAGGTTCTGGGCACGGAAGGCCCCGTGGTGGAACCAGTCGTCGCCCCGCCAGCCATCCACCATAGGGTTCATGGGCACGACCGCCTTTAGGGCCGGATGAGGGTCCACCAGGGCCATGAGGGGTAGGAAGCCGTCGTACGAGATGCCCTGGATGCCCACCCGGCCGTTGCTTTCCGACAGGTGCTTCACCAGCCAGTCGATGGTGTCCCAGGTGTCCGTGCTGTGATCGACGCTCGTGGCATTCAGGGGCCCGCGCAGGGGCCGGTTCATCACGTAGTCGCCTTCGGAGCCGTACTTGCCGCGGATGTCCTGGATCACACGGATGTAGCCGCCCTCGACGATCAGGTCCGCCACGTTGTCGTAGCCCAGGAGCACGGGCCCCAGATGCGGGCTGGCCGCGTGGCTCGTCTGCTCGGCGGCGTTGTAGGGCGTGCGCGTCAGCAGGATGGGCGCAGCCTTCGCGGCCTTCGGAGTGAGGATGATCGTCCGCAGCTTCACCCCGTCCCGCATGGGGATCATCACCTCGCGGCGCGTGTAGTCCCAGCTTCCGGAGGCCACATTGAACTCGGCGGGCATGTCGCTGGGGAGTGTCGCGGGCGGCATTTGGGCCACCAGGCTCGCGGCCAGGAGCATCGCCACCACGCCCAGGGTCCGTCGGAATGCCATGACCGCCTCCTGCCGCCCCGGGGGTGGACGGACCCTCGTGTGTGACGCGGGGCCGGACCGGCTGCGGGATGGATGGTGGCCAGTCTAGCGGGAATCCAGCCCCGGCCTAGGCCTGGCCCACGGCGCTGACGATGACAGCGTCCCTCGCGTCGCCCTGTCGCCAGATGGCGGCGACGTGGCCGCTGGGGGAGAGCACCGCGCCGGGATCCCGGATCTCCTTTCGGCCCGGGGCCCCCAGCAGGAGGGGATGGGCGCTCCAGACCGCGCCGTCGAAGCGGCGCAGGCAGACCGAGGACTGGGCCTCCTGGATCTGGGACCAGATCACCAGCGCATGTCCCTGGGCGTTCACGGACAGGGCATGGGCCTGGCTCTGGCCCAGGTCCTCTACCAGGGGCGCGCGCTGTTCGTCCCAGCGGCCGTTGGCGAAGCACTTGGTGAAGAGCTTCATGACACCCGCGGACTCCTGGCGCCACACGGCGTGCGCCCGGCCCCGACCGTCGAGGCCCACCTGGGGCCAGAGGATGGCCCGGCCCGTGGTGAGCCGGGGGGTCGGGGTCCACTCGATGGTGCGGCCGTCCAGGTGGCTGGCGTGCAGGGTCCTGAGCCCGGCTTCGCCTTCCTCCACCCAGACGACGACTGCGTTGCCCCGGCCATCCAGCGCCATGCGGAGGTACGTGGCGCGGCCCTGGGCCACGAGGGTGGGCCGGTCGCTCCAGCAGCGGCCGCCCCCATCGTAGTGGCAGGCCACGATGCGGTGGTCCCCGCTGCCGCCCCGCTCTTCGCTCCACACCACCAGCCCATGGCCACCGCGATCCACAGCCAGCTGGGGGAAGAGCGGTGCCGGGGAAGGGTCGCCCAGCGCCGTGGGTTCGGGGTCCCAGCCGCCGCCCTCCGCCTGGTAGCCGCAGGTGTAGACGCGGTACTCCCCGGGCTGGCCCTGGCACCAGGCCGCGTGGATGTTGCCGGCCAGATCCATGCCGGTGTGCAGGCTGTGGACCTCGCCCGGCAGGGCCTGGAGGGTCAGGGGGTAGGGCACCCAGGTATCCGCGGAGCCGAGCATGTGCCGGGCGCAGACCCGGGCCTGCGGCCCCTCCTGCTCTTGCCACACCACGGCCATCTCGCCCCGGACGTTCATGGCGATTTCGGGGGCATGGGCCTGGGTACGGGCGCTGTCCAGGCGGCGGGGGACGACGTCCCAGGCCCGCTGGTCCGCGTAGTAGCGGCAGATGTAGACGCCTTCGAGGTCCGCGCCCCGGTGGTGCCAGGCCGCCATGGCGTTCCCATGGTCGTCCATGGCTATCTGCGGCCGGCCCACCTGCCCCCGGTCCAGCACACGCGGCGCCCCCCAGGCTCCCACCAAGGCCGGAGAACGGGGAGAGGTCAATCGGTTCAAAAGCGTGCGGAGTGACATGGCTGTCCTCGCGGGGCCTGGCTCGGATGGTAATGCATTTTTATCCTACCGCCTCTGGCCCCGTGAGCGCCCTTCCGGTCAGGCCGTGAGGTCCTTCACGGTCTTCGTGGTTCCGTTGTGCTTCACGGAGGCGATGCCCGTATCCCGCGAGGCCTCCGAGGCGTACATCTGGCTCGTGCCGATCACCTGGTGATTGGCGGCCTTCAGGTTGAAGAACACCTTTCCGTTGGAGGCAGTCTTCTTCTCGTACCGCTCATCGAGGGCGGCATTGGCCTGCACGGACTCGATGCCGTTCTCCGCCGACGCCTTGGCGTGGTAGAGCTCGCTGGTGAGGATGACCTCCCCGTTCCCTGCCTTCAGGACGAACCGGAACTGCCCGTCGCTGCTCTTGCCCAACTCGAACCAACCTGCCATGGCTCACCTCCTCGGGTGGAAAGACATGCCCATCGGTCTGGACGAACGGAAGGATCCTAGCAGCAGATGGCGCGGAGGGACACTTTTTGCCCTTTCGGCCGCCTTCTCCCCCTGATTGGCACTTACAGCTAGCACCAGTCCCACGGCCGCCAGGAAGGTCTGGATGACGAGGGTCTTCCGGTTGGCAGGGAGGGGATCCGGGGTGGGGTTAACGCCTGTCGCGTGCGGCGACCGATGGCGGGGCGGGCGGCACCCAGGCCCCGAAGGCGGCCAGCGCCTCCGGCTCGCTCAGGGCGCGGGCCTGCGCCGCCACCTCCGGAGGCACCCACTGCGGGAACGCGACCTCGCGACGGGCGTGGCGGCCGGAGCGCGTGTGCTCTTCCCGGACCTGAGCGAGCTGCTCGGGGGCAAAGCGCCCGGCGAGGCGGACCAGCGAGGGCCATAGCCGGCGATGGACCAGGGTGACTTTGCCGCCGAGGAGCCGGCAAACCAGGACCTCCTCCGACGCGGCCACCGCTTCAAGGAGGGCGAAGACGTGGTGGCTCTGCGCGTGGGCCCACCAGCTGCCCTGGATGGGTTCCCCGACGATGGCTTCGGTCAGACGGGGCGCGGCCCCCTTGGCCGACACGAGGACGACCCCCTGCTCCCGGACAAAGGCCAGCGCCTGCTCAGCCGTTGCAAGTGGGCTCATGGCACCCCCAGGGAAGGTGTTGACCGGACCCACCGGCGACTTAGCGATGGGCGGGGACGAAACATCTTAATGATGAAACGTGGAACCGGGAACGCCGGTGGGGTCCAGGCCGGACGGGAGGTCAGGCCAGACCATCCACGAGATCCACCTTGGAGATCGGCTTGCTGGTGGCGCCTACGCTGGGGATCCGGCCGCCGAAATGGGCCAGGAGCATTTCGATGAATCGCCCGTGGTAGACGCTGTAAGTCGCCTTGGATAAGGCGACATCTTTGTGCCCGAGGATCCCGAACTTCAGATTGCCGGTATCAATGATGGGGCGAAGCCGCGCCAGGTTTTTCCACTGGCTGGGGGTGTGGGTGAAATCTCCCTCTTTGTCGTACGACCAGGTGTCGATTTCGTGGCCGTCGATGGCCTTCTTGATCGCGGCCAGAAGGCCATAAGGATCCTGAGTACTGGCAATGAGCGCCATGGCTTCTCCTTGGGTGGGCGGGTGGACGGAAACAGGTGGCCGGGCCCGGCGTGCGCGTCGGGTTCACGTGGAACCAGGATTCGGCAAGCCGGTGCCCGCTCAAGTTGAACGAATGGGTGGACCAGCCTCACCCCCACGGTGAGGTCCTTATGGGCATCCCCATGGAACACCTACCTGGGCTCGATCAAGGCAGAAACGACTGAACGGTCGATTCTGGGCCCCCAGTGGTAGGCACCGTCCCGCCCGGTGCCAGGAGAACAAGCGGGAAGCGCGCGCGGGGGCCATGCAGGCCGGGCCGGGGTGGAGTGAGAGAGTTAAACCCCTCCTCTCGGACGATCCGGCCCAGGACCACCTGCAAGCCTCATCCCTTCAGCAGCCGGTCCTCCGCGAGCCGCAGCATGTGCTCGCTGGCCAGGACGCCGTCCTGGTGGTTCATGCGCTGGAAGTGGCTGCGCAGGTGGCGCAGGGTGCGGGGGATGGCGGGGGCGAACTGGCACTTGTGGCGGTGCACCACCTGGTGGCCGAAGGTGCCCAGGGCCTTGAGGTTGCGCTGCAGGGCGCTGAGGTTCAACTCTTCCAGCAGGGCCTCGTGGTTCCAGCCCAGTTCCTCCTGGAGGGGCCCCACCAGGGCGCGCCCGGCCTCCCGGGACCAGTCCCAGTAGCCGTCGTAGAGGATGCTGGCCAGGTCGTAGGTGGCGGCGCCCCGGCGGGCATCCTGGAAGTCGATGACCACCAGCCGGTCGCCGTGGACCATGAGGTTGCGCACATGGAAGTCGCGGTGGGCGAAGAAGTGGGCTCGCGTCTCCAGGCTGGCGTGGGCCTCCTCCATCATGCGATCCAGCCAGCGGGGCGGATCCTTCTGCAGGAAATCCTGGAAGAAGTTCGTGCGGCAGTAGTCCCACTCGAACTGGAACTTGGCCTGGTCGAAGGCCCGGCCCATGAAGAAGGCGTGGGCGGGGGCGCCCAACGTCAGGGGGCCAGCCAGGGTGGCCAGCAGCCAGCCGGCCTGGCGGGCCCAGGCCCCTTCCTCCTCCGGATGTTCCACGAGACGGCGCTCCAGGGACATGTCGCCCAGGTCCTCCACCAGCAGGCAGCGGTCCCCGTCGTCGGATTGGAGGATGGTCGGCACCCGCAGCACGGGATCCAGGTATGCCTGGAGAGCCCGGAACTCGAAGTAGCTGTCGTCGGCCTTCACCGGCGTGTCGAGCGGATGCAGCACCACCAGGGCCGAACCCAGCTGGGGGTGGGCCACGCGGGTGTACTGCCGTGCCCCAGCATCCCCCGCCAGCGGGCGGGGATCTGCCAGGTTCCAACGCTCCAGGGCGCGGGCGAGGCGGGAGTCCATGACCTCAGGGTAATCCCAGCCGCACCTGGTTGCCGCCTTCTTCAAACCACAGGGCGTCGGTGTCGGTGATGGCGGGGGGCGGCGCGGCGCCGGGGCCCAGGACGCAGCGGGTGAGGTGTCCCGCGGGCCGCGCCGTGGGATGGAGGTAGCAGCCCGGCAGGCGGCCCTCCTGATCCGGGGCCACTTCCGCCGCCGCCTCGATGAGGGCTTGCGGCGTGCCCACCTCCCGCCAGGGGAAGGGCTCCGCCACCACGCCCAGGTGGCCCATGGGGAGGGCAGCCAGGCGGGGCCGCAGATCGTTCACCTCGCTGGGGCCTTCGGGCAGCATGGCTAGGGCCTCGGGCGACCAGGCGGCGGCGCCGGTGAAGTGGTAGGGCCCCCAGGGACCGGTCACACCCTTGGGCAGCACACGGCCCTCGTGATCCATCCATACTGGATTCCAGCCGCCGCCGGGATGGGGCACCAGCAGCCAGCTGAGGGTGGCCCGGGCCTCGCGGTGGCGCGTGCGCAGGAGGTCGAAGGGCACCTCGTCGGCCCAGATGTCAGCGTTCCAGGTCAGCAGTTCGGCCGCCACACGACCCCGCGCATGCAGCAGGCCCCCGGCGCTGCCCAGGAGGTTGGGTTCTTCGAAGGTCTCCAGGCCTTCGGCCACGCCCCGCAGGCGCTCTGGCAGCAGGTGGGCGTTGCAGCCCAGGCTTCGCGCGCCGGCCCGCCGCAGGGCCCCGGCCCCCCACTGGAGCAGGGGCTTCCCGCGCAGCGTCCAGGCGGGCTTGGGCAGACAGGCGCTCAGGGCGCCCATGCGCGTGCCCAGGCCCGCCGCCAAAAGGAAGCCGTCCAGCGACCCGAGCTCCCGGCGTTCAGGCATCGCCGTCTTCCGGGGCACCGGACTCTGGGGGCAGGGCCTTGAGCAGGAACTGGCCGGGCGCCAGGCCGCGCATGGAGAGCACGCGGATGCGCCAGCCCTGGAGACGCAGCTCGTCGCCGGGGCGCAGCACGCGGCCCAGGCGTTCCTGGAAGAAGCCGCCCAGGCTCACGGAGCCGGCCTCCGCCACCAGGTCGAGGTTCAGATGGTCCACCAGCTGCTCCAGCATGACGTTGCCCTGGGCCAGCCAGGCGCCGCCCCGGGTGCGCCGCAGCTGGATGGCCTCGCGGTCGAACTCATCCTGGATCTCACCGACCAGCTCCTCCAGCACATCCTCCAGCGTCACCAGGCCATCCACACCGCCGTGCTCGTTCACCACCAGGGCCAGGTGCTGCTTGCGTTGCTGGAACTCCAGCAGCAGACCCTGGATGGGCTTCATCTCCGGCACGAAGAAGGCCGGGCGGGCCAGGGCCCGCAGGTCCACCGGAGCGGGGCCATCCTGCATGGCCCAGAGCAGTTCCTTGAGGTGGATGACCCCCACCACGCGGTCGAGGTCGCCCTCCACCAGGGGGATCCGGGTATGGATGGTGGTGCGGGCCAGGGTGAGGTTCCCCTCCAAGCTCTGGTGGAGGTCGAAGGCCACCACCTGGGCCCGGGGGACGGCGATCTCCTTCACCGTGCGGCGGCTGAAGTCGAAGAGGTTCTCAATGAGTTCCTTGCGGTCGAGGTTCAGGTGGCCCTGTGCTTGGCTCTGTGCGAGCATGCGGCGGAACTCGGCCTCCGAGGGGAGCAGATCCACGGTCCCGGCTTCGGGGTGGACCCCCACGGCCCGCAGCACCAGGTGGCTCAGGCGGATGAGGACCCAGGTCAGGGGACGCACCAGCCGCGACCAGGCCAGCAGGGGGGTGGCGGTGCGCAGGGCCCAGGGCAAGGCCGCCCGGATGGCCAGGCTCCGTGGCACCAGTTCAGCCAGCACCACATCCAGGGTGGTCATCACCAGCAGGGCGAGGCCGGAGCTCACGGGCGCGACCAGGGCCGGCCAGGGCAGGTGGCCAAACAGGCCCCGGAAGGCGTCGCTGAATAACCCCTCGCCCACGGCGCCCAGGGCCAGGGCGCACAGCACGATGCCCGCCTGGATGGCAGAGAGGTGGTGGCCCAGGCTGCGGTGGACTTCCAGGGCCGAGATCGCCCGCAGATCGGTCCCCGCCAAGGCCTCCAGCTGGGTGGGCCGCACACGCACGGCGGCGAATTCCGCCATCACGAAAAAGGCGCTGGCCAGGAGGAGGGCGACGCAGATGAGGGCCGCAGCGAGGGTCACAACCGTCACCCCTTGGCGAGGTCGGAGCCGCGCTGCAGGTGTTCCTGGATCTCCTGGAGCAGGGCGTCCAGGTTCTGGAGACGGTCGCGGTGTTCGGAGAGTTGGCCATGGGCTGCCTGCTTCTCCCGCTCCAGGGCCGCGTAGGCCTCCCGCTGTTCCGCCACCGTCCCGGTCATGCGGGCCAGCTCGGCCTCTTTCTGATCCAGCCCGTTCATCAGCTCCAGCCGTTCGCCATCGTGCTGGACGGTGCTCTCGTCGAGCTGCTGTCGCAGGCCCGTGGTCAGGACCGTGAGCCTGGTGATCTCCTCCTGGCGCTCCTGAAGCTGCTCGCGAAGGGTCTGGATCTGCTGTTCCCCTTCCTGGAGCTGGACGCGGCTGCCCTCAACGTCGGCCTCCGCCTGCCGCAGACGGTCACCGAGCTCGGCCAGATCGCGTTCCTGGGCCTGCATGGCGGCTTCGAGGCCCGCCAGGTTGACCTGCATGACGTGGGCCTTCTCCTTGTGGTCCGCCAGCTCCTGGTCCCGGTTCGCCAGGGCCGCCTCGGCCTCGGCCAGGCGCGCCTTCAGGGTCTGGGCCTCCCGGGTGGCCGCCGCGGCCTCATCCAGATTCAGGGTGACTGACCCGAGCTGCCGCTGAAGCTCCTCTTCGGCCTCGCGAAGACGCAGGTCCCTCGAGTGCAGCTCCTCGCGGAGAGCATCGATCTGCGCTTCCAGGAGACGGGCCCGGGGGGTGTCAGCCGGCGCCGTGGCCTTGGTCTCCAGATCTCTGGCGGAACCCGCGGCCGGGGACGGAGGTGGAGGAGGCACGGGCGCAGGCTCGGCCGGGGCCACAACGTTCCCCTTCAACACCTCAAGCCAATCGTCGCCCATTTCGGTGTCCGCCAAGTCGCCCAGAGGGTTGTCGGGATCCACGGCACGGCTGGGTACCAGGGGCGAGAGTGCGGCCACCAGAGTGCTGGAGGCGATGGGCTTGTTCAGGTAGAGGTCGGCCCGGCCCTTGAGGCTCTGGTGCCGGCGGAATTCCTCCTCTGTGGCCTTGGCACTGATAAGGGCGATCTTCATACCGCTGAGGGAGGCGTGCTTGCGCAGGGTGGAGCACAGGGCGTAGCCCTTGTTGTCCGCCACCTCCACGCAGATGAGCACCGCCGCGAAGTCCCCCTGCTCCAGGCGGGCCACCACACCCTCGGGCGAGCCGGCCACCTCCAGGTCGAAGGCCACTTCCAGGCTGACCTTGTGCTCCTTGAGGAAACTCCGGTCGCTGTCCACAAGGAGGAGGCGTTGGCCCATGGTCGATCCTTACCCAGGTTGAACCTTGGAGTTTACCCTGAACGGCCGGAGCCCCGGCGGGCCGGGGCTCCGGTTCGGGCCGCGCCCCCTCAGCGCGGGGGGACGGCCAGGGTGACCTTCTGTCTGCCGTTGGGGCTCTGGATGAAGAGCAGCAGGGTCTTGCCGCCGGCCTTCTTCACCTGGGCGTTGAACTCGATCAGGTTGTTCACGGCCTGCCGCCCCACCTCGGTGATGACCATGCCGGGGGCCATGCCGCGCTCGGCGGCGGGGGAACGGGGATCGACGGAAGTCACCACCACGCCCTTGAGCCGGTGCTTCACGTCCATGGGCTCCACCGTGAAGCCGTAGAGCTTCTCCAGGTTGACGGTCTTGATGTCGCCCTGGGGCTTCGTGCCGGTTTCGTCCTCGGGTTCCTCGCCGGATTCACCCCGGCGCTGCGCTTCGAGGGCTTTGCGGTCGCCCAGGGTGACCGTGAGGGTGAGGGTCTTGCCGTCCCGCCAGACGCTGAGCTTGACGGTCTCGCCCGCCCGGCGGCTGGAGATCACGCTCACCAGCTCATCCTGGCTGCGCACCGGCTGGCCGTCCACGGCGGTGATCACATCCAGCCGCTGCACGCCGGCCTTGTCCGCCGCCTGGCCCTTCTCGACGGTGCTCACCACCACGCCTGCCTTGGCGCCGAGGGCATCCTGGTAGGCCTGGTCCAGATCGGTGGGTCCGACCCCCAGGTAGCCGCGGCTCACGGGCTTGCCGCTGCGGAGATCCTTGATGATTCGGTTCACCTGGCTGATGGGCACCGCGAAGCCGATGTTCTGCCCCGCGGGGTTGATGGCGGTGTTGATGCCCACCACTTCGCCCTTCAGGTTGAGCAGCGGGCCCCCGGAGTTGCCGCGGTTGATGGCGGCATCCGTTTGGAGGAAGGAACTCACACCCGTATCCAGCTTGCGGCCCTTGGCGCTGATGATGCCCTGGGTCACCGTGTGCTCCAGGCCGAAGGGATTGCCGATGGCCACCACCCACTCGCCGATGCGCAGGGAATCTGACTCGCCCAGCTTGGCGAAGGGCAGGTGGGCCGCGTCGATCTTGATGAGCGCGATGTCCAGCTCCTTGTCCTTGCCCAGCACCGTGGCCTTGAAGCTGCGGCCATCGGAGGTCTTCACCTCCAGGGCGTTGTCGCTGCCGCCCATGCTGGCGATCACGTGGTAGTTCGTGAGGATCTCGCCCTGGGGCGAGATGATGACCCCCGAGCCGCCGGACACGGCCCGCTGCTCGCCGTCATTCCCGCCCCGGGGCGTCCGCCGCTGCTGGGGCCCGCCGGGGCCGAAGAAGAAGTCGAAGAAGTCCTCGCCCCCGATCTGGGGGTGCTCGAAGCGCTGATTCTTCACAAAGCTGGTGTTGGTGATGGCCACCACCGTGGGATTCAGCTTCTCCGCCACGTCCGCGATGGGCGGAAGACGGTCCAGCCCCTTCGTGTCCACCATCACCGGCTTCTCTTCCTGTGCCTGGGCCTGCCAGCCGTGGCTGAGCCCCATCCCCAGGGCCATGCACCCGGCCGCAAAGGCCGACAACCCCAAGACCTGCTTTACCTGGCGATTCATGCAATCCCTCACTCCGCCGGATCTCCGGCATGCCATTCGATGACCGCAGTCCCCTGAAGGTTCCCGCTGGCCTTCCCAAGCCGACCAGGATAATCTGAGCAGTCCAACGGCGGCTGTAGCTCAGTTGGTTAGAGTACTGGATTGTGATTCCAGGTGTCGCCGGTTCGAGTCCGGTCAGCCGCCCCAGATTGAAAAGGCCCCCGCACGGGGGCTTTTTCAATCTGGGATGGTTGGACTCGAACCGGCGACAGTGGGCTTGCGGAGGCAGCGCGGGGCGCTGTCGGAGCAAGACCGGCAGACCGCGCAGCGGGCTGCGGACGTCTCGAGTCCGGTCCGGGTGGGTCGGTCTAGGGCCAAGCTCCGCAGCCAGAGCTTCCCAAGCCCCGACTTGGCAAGCGATGGATAGATATTTTATTTAACATATTGCTTATATCTACTGATGATCTATTGTTAAATTCCTTCATTTTGAGTTTGTCATGCATGAGAACTCTCAGTACTCCCAGGGAATCGAGGCGCTCGGGCCGCTGGCCATCCTGAAGCGTCCCGCCGTCAGGCAGGCCTGCAAGCTGTTTCTGGATGGGTGTGTGGCGGCCCTCGCCTGGGTCGTGGCGACCAGCCAGGTCCGTCAGGAGCTGCCGGCCCTGTACGGAATCGCCTCGTGGGTGGCCTTCGCCATGGTCGTGAACCTCGCGTTCCGCTACACCGGCCAGCACTTCCGCCTTCTGGGGATCGAGGAGGCCGAGTCCTTCATCTTCGGCACCGTGGTCATGGTGGCTTCCCTGACGTTGGCCTCCGCCTTCCAGAACCGGCTGGGGATCGATCTCGAATCGCATAACCTGCTCCTGGTCGCAGGGCTCATCACCTGCCCCATGTGGCTCACCCTGCGGCTCATCTTCGTGGCCTACTACCAGCGCCTCTCGCGACGCAGCTATGCCGCCTGGGAGCGGTCGGGCGCATCCCCGGACCCGGGCCGGAAGGTGTACCGGACGCTCATTGTCGGCGCGGGCCGCGCCGGGGCGGCGCTCTGCCACGAGCTCCGCACGAACCCCCAGCTCCAGTGCGAGGTGGTGGGCTTCGTGGATGACGCCCTCGAAAAGCAGGGAGTCAGGATCCAGGGCATCCCGGTCCTCGGGCACAGCCACCTCCTGCCCATCTTCCTCGAAGAGCGCCATGCCACCCAGGTGATCCTGGCCATGCCGCGCGCGCCTGGAGCCAAGCTGAAGGAGCTGAGCCAAGTGCTCCAAGCCGAGGGGGTCCGGGTGAAGACCGTCCCCGGCATCTCCAACCTCATCGGCGACCGGCCCTGGAAGCCCGAGCTCCGTGATATCGCCATCGAGGATCTCCTGCGGCGGGAGCCCGTCATCCTCGACCTCAGTGCCATCAGCCAGGAAGTGGAAGGTTCTGTGGTGCTCATCACGGGCGCGGGCGGATCCATCGGCAGCGAGCTGGCGCGGCAGGTGGCGCCTTTCCGGCCCAGCCGCCTGGTGCTGCTGGGACGCGGGGAGAACAGCCTCTGGGAGGTGGAGCGGGAACTCCACGAGAGGTTCCCGGGCTTGAACCTCGCCGTGGAGCTGTGCGACATCCGCAACACGCTCCGCCTCCAGCGCGCCTTCGAGGCGTGCAACCCGCAGATCGTCTTCCACGCCGCGGCGCACAAGCACGTGCCCTTCCTCGAACGGAACCCCGAAGAGGCCATCGAGAACAACATCTTCGGCACTCTCAATGTCCTGAAGGCTGCCCTGGCAGGCGATACGCGGATCTTCGTCAACATCTCCACGGACAAGGCGGTGAATCCCACGAATGTGCTGGGTGTGTCGAAGCGGATCGCGGAGTCCCTGGTGCTGCAGGCGGCGGACGAGGCCCCCGCGGGCCGCCGGTTCGTGAGCGTCCGGTTCGGGAACGTGCTTGGCAGCCGCGGCAGCGTGATCCCCGTCTTCCGCGACCAGATCCGGACGGGAGGCCCCATCACGGTCACCCATCCGGACATGACCCGGTATTTCATGACCATCCCCGAGGCCAGCCAGCTCGTGCTCCAGGCGGGAGTCCTCGGACAGACCGGGAAGACCTTCGTCCTCAACATGGGCGAGCCTGTGCGGATCGTGGACATGGCCATGGACATGGCGCGGCTGTCCGGCCTCGACCCGGGCGTCGACATCGACATCCGGTTCACTGGTGTGCGCCCTGGCGAGAAGCTCTACGAAGAGCTCTTCACCGACAGTGAGCAAGGGCGGTCGGATGCCCATGCGAAGGTCTTCGAGGCGGTGCAGTTCCCGCACGACCCCATGCTCCTGGACCTGGCTCTTCGCCGCCTCCGGGAGACCATCCATCTGCCTGAGGGAGAGCGCCAGCGGGAGATGCTCCGCTGCTTCAAGCGGCTCGTGCCCACCTATCAGCCATCCTCCCTGGGCCTGGGCAAGTACGCCCAGGCAGCATCCGGCGGTTCTCCGCCCATGTCCGAGGAAGTTCCCCTGTTTAACTAGAACGGGAACACCTCCGGCCCATCCGGACGGTTCCTGCGGAATCCGGTTCCCGGGGATGGCCCGACCTTGACCTCGTCCAACCAAGGGCCGGCGCCGCTTCCGCGTCGCCGGCCTCCTGTCAGGGCGCCGTAGCCTTCGGTCTTTCTTAATACCCTCCACCCCCGGTGCCGCCTCCGGTAGCGGTCGGTCCACCCAGCTGGCCCCGGATCTCGCCACTGGGGTAGGCGGTGCTGTGGACGTTCACATAGAGGTTGGCGGCCCTCCAGCTGGCGAACTGCCCGCTCGCGAACCGGGTGCCGGCCGGGACGGTCCAGACCCCGCCACCGGCGTTGCCGAGGGGCACGATGATCGGTCCGGCGGTCCCCACGGGCGCCTCATGGATATGGGCCCCGGTCCCTGTGATGCCACTGGTGGACAAGCCACCACTCAGCTCGAGGGTGATCGGGTTGATGCCGACGGCTCCGCTCCCCGTGGCCACCGAGGGGGTTGGCGGCACTTCGTTGGCGCCGGACAGCGTGGCCGCCTGGGTGACTGGCGCGCTGAGGTTCAACTGCCCGCGGATCTCGCCACCGGGGTTGGCGCTGGTGTGCACGTTCACGTAGAGGGTGCCATTCTGCCAGCTGGTCACCTGGGCGCTCGTGAGGGTGGCGCCCGGCGGAACGACCCACATGCCGCCACCCGCGTCGGTGAGGGAGATGAGGATCGGTCCCGCGACACCGGGCGCCCCTTCATGGATGTGCGCCGCGGTCCCCGTGATCCCCGCCGTGACCACGGAACCCTGGACGGCCCCGGTGAGGGCATTCACCGCCAGGGAACCGAACCCTGTGGCCGTGCTCGTCGTGGCGGGCGCCTCCTGGCCCCCGGTGAGGTTCGCGAAACTCACCCGCAGCTCGATCTGGCCCCGGATCTCACCCCCCGCGTAGGTCGCGCTGTGGACATTGACGTAGTAGGTATTGGCCTGGAGCGACGCGTACTGGGCGGCCGTCAGCACGGTATTGGCCGGGACGCTCCACACGCCTCCGGGCCCGCCGGTCAGGGGGATCACGATGGGGCCCGCGACCCCGGGCGCACCATCATGGATGTGCGCAGCCACCCCCGGGATCCCCGAGGTGGTCACCAGCCCGGTGAGGACCTTCGTAGTCGGGTCCACCGAGAAGGTGGCGGCCCCAGTGGCGGTCGAGGGATTGGCGGGCACCTCGTTGGCCCCCGACAGCGCGGCGTAACGGACGTAGGGCGGAACAGGCGCGGGAACCATCGCGGGGGCGCCGCCGCCACCGCCTCCACCGCAGGCGGAGGCCAGCAGGAACAGGGCGGAAAGAGCCAGGGTGGTGAAGGGACGCGGCCGGGGCCGATCGTCCAGATCCGGTGATCGCATGGGCAGCTCCTGTACGGGGGACACCCCCGTGGCTCCAACCTCGCGTCGCGGGCTCCCGCCGGTCAGATCCGGTTCCGGGAAAGGAACCCCTCCGGGCAGGATCCGAAGCCCGGATCATGTCTCGTTTTCAGATTGGCGGTTTTTTCTTGGGGCAGACCATTCCCCGTGGCGCCGCCAGCCCGGGTGCCTTAGGATGCAATTGCCACACGGAGTCCATTTGCCAAACGAGCGTCCCCACGGTCTGGATCTCAAGGGCTTCATGCTCAAGATCGACCGTCTCGATGCGATCAGTCGCCTGCGGAATGCGGAGCGGCGCATCGGCGCGCTGGAACAGCGGGTGTCGGAATTGAGTCTGCTGGATGCTGTCACCGGGCTGCCCAACCACCGCCATTTCGCCGACCGGCTTTCACAGGCCCTGCTCTTGGCCCAGCGCCACGAGCACATCGTCGCCGTCCTCCTCCTGGATCTGGACCGGTTCAAGCGGGTGAACGACCTGCTGGGGCATCAGGGCGGCGACGAGGTGCTGCGGCTGGTGGGCCAGCGGCTCCAGGAAACCCTGCGCCAGGGCGACACCCTGGCCTGCATGGGCGGCGACCGCTTCATCATCCTCCTCCAGGAGGTCAAGGATGTGGTGGCGGCCGCCCGGGTGGGGCAGAAGCTCCTGGAGGCCCTTCAGGCGCCCTTCCACGCCGGATCGAGAGAGCTGGACCTCACCGCCAGCATTGGGGTCTGCGCCTATCCCAACGACGGGATGGATGCCCATGCCCTGGAGGCCCACGTGGAGTCTGCCCTGTGCCGCGCCCGGGAGCGGGGCGGCAACCGCATCGAGTGCTTCACCAGCACGCTCAACGAAGTCTCCCTCGAGCGCCAGGAACTGGAAAGCTGCCTGCGGAGCGCCCTGCAGAACGGTGAGCTGCAGATGTACTACCAGCCCCAGTTCTTCATGGACGGGCGGCTCGCCGGGGCCGAGGCGCTGATGCGCTGGAACCACCCGCTCCTCGGCGCCGTCCCCCCCATGAAGTTCATTCCCCTGGCCGAGGAGAGCCGCCTCATCCTCCCCATCGGCGAGTGGGCCCTGCGCGAAGCCTGCAGCCAGATGGCCAAGTGGCAGGCCATCATGCCCTCCCCGCTCCTCCTCGCCGTGAACGTGTCCGTCCTCCAGTTCGCCAACGGGGACTGGGACGCCTGCGTGGCGCGAGCCCTGGCGGATACGGGCCTGGAGCCCGGCTGCCTGGAACTGGAGCTCACGGAAAGCCTGGTGATGCGGCAGGGCCACGAGGATCTGGCACCCCTCCACCGGCTGCGCGAGATCGGCACGCGGATCGCCATCGATGATTTCGGCACGGGCTACAGCTCCCTGGGCTACCTCCAGCGCCTGCCCATCACGACCCTGAAGCTGGATCAGTCGTTCATCGCGGCGCTGCAATCCGGGGATCCCGCCCTCTCCTCCGAGGCCATCGTGCGGGCGGTGATCCAGCTCGCCCACAGCCTCAACCTCACCGTGGTGGCCGAGGGTGTGGAGACCGAAGGCCAGCGGGGCATGCTGGAACTGCTCGGCTGCGACTGCCTCCAGGGCTTCCTGCTGGGCCGTCCCCTGCCGGCGGATGCCTTCGAGGCCATGCTGGAGTTCATGTCCACGAAGCAGTTCCTCAAGAAGGCCGGGCGCGCCCAGGAGGAAGTCAAGGTCGCCCGGGCGATCCCGGCAAGTCGGGGACGCGGATCCCGGTAGGGGGGCAGGTGCCATGCGGGTGGACAGGGTCTTGGGCCCTGGTCGCCGGGATCGGTCTTTGCCCATGGGACTTGTAAAAAACAAAATGTGACGCCTGCATGCCCGCGGACACGGAAGAATCAAGCTGTCCCTGTGCCTCCGGACCGTACGGACCCTTCCCCGGGCCCCGGAGCTTGGCGCTTTCCCAAGGCGTCTCGGCAGGGTCCAACCCTCGAGGCCCCCATGCAGCGCCGCACCATCGACGTCGACGAACGCCTGCCCCTGCTGCAGACCGTGCCCCTGAGCCTCCAGCACCTCTTCGCCATGTTCGGCGCGACGGTGCTCGTGCCCTTCCTCTTCAAGGTGAACCCCGCGACCTGCCTGCTGATGAACGGCGTGGGCACGCTGATCTACCTGGTCGTGGCCAAGGGCCGCATCCCCGCCTATCTGGGCTCGAGCTTCGCCTTCCTCTCACCAGTCTTCGCCGTGCTGGCGGCGGGGCTGAGCTACTCGGCCGCCCAGGGCGGCTTCATCGTCTTCGGCCTGATCTTCATGCTGCTCTCGCAGGTCGTGCGCGTGGCGGGCACCCGGTGGATCGACATCATCTTCCCCCCGGCCGCCATGGGCGCCATCGTGGCCATCATCGGCCTGGAGCTGGCGCCCGTGGCCACCAACATGGCCGGGCTCACGGCCGGTCCCGCAGTGCTGAGCATGCCCCTGCGCCTGGCCCTGGTGGTGTCGCTGTCCACCCTGGCGGTGACCATCCTGGCTTCGGTCCTGCTGCGGGGATTCCTGGCAGTGATCCCCGTGCTGCTGGGCGTCATCGCGGGCTATCTGATTTCCCTCGGCCTCGGTGTGGTGGATTTCCAGGCGGTGCGGCTGGCGCCCTGGTTCCAGGTGCCCACCCTCTACGCGCCCACCTACAACCTCCAGGCCATCCTCATCATCCTGCCCGCGGCGCTGGTGGTGCTGGCCGAGCACGTGGGGCACCTCGTGGTGACCGGGAACATCGTGGGCAAGGACCTGATGAAGGACCCCGGCCTCCACCGCTCCCTGCTGGGGGACGGCATCTCCAACGTGCTGTCGGGCCTCGTCGGCGCCACGCCCAACACCACCTATGGCGAGAACATCGGCGTCATGGCCATCACCAAGGTCTACAGCGTGTGGGTCATCGGCGGCACGGCCGTCATCGCCATCCTGGTGTCCTTCTCTGGCAAGCTGGCGGCCCTCATCCGCAGCATCCCTGTGCCCGTCATGGGCGGCGTCTGCATCCTGCTCTTCGGCGTCATCGCCGCCGCGGGCATCCGCATGCTCATCGAGAAGAAGGTGGACTACACCCAGTCCCGCAACCTGATCCTCACCTCCGTGGTGCTCATCAGCGGCATCAGCGGCGC
>DASXUH010000187.1:0-6798 GCA_036504935.1 Geothrix sp.
ATGGCCTTCATCACGGCGTGGCGGGTGACGGCTTCGCAGTCCAGCTGGGGCGTCTGGGTGAAGTGGGCGGCGCTGAGGTCGGAGCGGATCTTCGCCAGCACCTTGGCGCGGGTGAGGTGGTTGCCACTCGCCCGGGCCTCCCGGCAGAAGTGCCAGGTGAAGGCGCCATGCCAGCCGCCCTGCATGAAGGCATCCGCGGCGGTCTGGCTGTCCTTGCAGGCGGTCCACAGGATGTGGTGCGACAGGCCCTTTTCCAGGAGCTTGAGGTGGCCCGGCCGGGCGCGGCGGTACTCGATGTCGCGGAAGGCCTCGATCGAGGGCGGCGGCAGGTAGCGGGGCTTGCGGTCCATGAGCAGGTCCGCGGCCCGCAGGCCCGCGCCGCTGTGGGAGGTGTCGAGGAGGATTTCCAGGATCACGGTCGGGGGCAGCTGCACGAACAGGTCGTGGAGCTCATCGTCCACGATGAGGTGGTCGCGGTCCCACTGGGGGCCGCTTTGGGCCAGATCGTGGGGGCAGAAGGCCTCATCGGCCCGGTCGAACTCGTCGAGGTTCAGGTCCGGCACCTGGGTGCCGTGGCCCGCGAAGGTGAAGACCAGGTGGTTGTACCGGCCGGCCAGGGCACCCTCCACCATGCGCCGCAGCTCGCGCAGGATGTTGGCTTTGGTGGCGGCCTGATCCGTCAACTGGATGATGTCGGAATCCTCGAAGCCCAGCAGGTCCTTCAGCAGCGAGGCCATGTCGCGGGCGTCGTTGACGCACCCGTTCAGGTTGGCTGAAGGGAAGTTCTGGTACTGGTTGATCCCGACGCAAAGCGCAGTGCGATGCAGCATGGGAGCCTCCTTTGGCTTTGCTCGGGGAGCGTGGGGACGGACGCGCCGCGCCCGTCCCCTGAGGGGCGGCAGATCCCAGCCGGATCGGAGGAGGACTGCGGCAGACGGCGCACATCCCGGAGGACTCCAACCCCCACGATAGGCCCTGGGCTTGCGGGTTCAAGCGAAGGGCGGTTTTTCCGTAGAATGGTTGGAGCTAGTTGCGGCGGAGTCCCATGAGCGACGACAAGAAAGAACCCTGGCTGAACCTGCTGGCCCTGACCACGGTGATCCTGGCGGTGTGCGCCACCCTGGCCACCTTCAAGGGCGGCGGCCATTCCACGCGCGCTGTCCTGAGCCAGAGCCAGGCCTCGGACCAGTGGGCCTACTACCAGGCCAAGGGCATCAAAGGGAATCTCTACGAGGTGGAGGCCATGCGCCTGCGCCGGGAACTGGAGCTGGCCCCGAAGGCCGCCCTGCCCACCCTCGAGAAGAGCCTCGCCGACGTGGAAAAGAAGGTGGCCAAGTACGATGGCGAGAAGGCTGAGATCCAGAAGGAGGCCCGCCGCTTCGAGGACGCCAAGACTGATGCCCAGAAGCACGGCGCGGCCTTCGGTCTGGCGGTGATCTTCCTCCAGATCGGCATCCTGCTCTCCTCCATCGCCGCCCTGCTCAAGCAGAAGCCCGTCTACTACACGGGCCTGGTGGTGGGTGTGGTGGGCATCGTCTACTTCCTCAACGGCTTCTACCTGTTCCTGCACGCCTGATGTGGGCCCTCACCGTCGCCGCCATCATCGAGCGGGAGGGCCGCTTCCTGGTCGTGGAGGAGACGGATGGCGCCTCGCCTGAGCGCGTCTTCAACCAGCCCGCGGGCCACGTGGAACCCGGTGAGGGCCTCCTCGACGCCGTGCGCCGGGAGGTACGCGAGGAGACCGGCCTGGCCTTCACGCCGGAGGCGCTGGTGGGCATCTACCAGCTGCAGGCCCGGAACGGGAAGGACTACTGTCGCGTCTGTTTCCGGGGTACGGTGCCCGCCGAAGCCGAGGCCAGCCCCGAGGATCCGGAGATCCTCGGCTGCCGCTGGCTCACCCGCGAGGAGCTGGCCGCCGCCCCCCTGCGCTCAGGCCTCGTCCTGCGCTGCGTGGACGACGCCCGCGCCGGGGCCTCCTACCCGCTGGCGCTCGTGGCGGGCGTGCGGCGGGAGCGGTAGCCTACTTCCTGCGGTACCACGCCGCGGCGATGAGCGACGTGAACAGCCCCGTGATCCAGGTGCCCAGGACCCCGGCGAAGGCGCTGCCCAGGGGCTTCTGCATGGGGGCCTGGGCTTTCACCACGGCCTCGATCTGCTCGGCCGTGAAGCCCTGCTGGGCCATGCGGAGCCGCCCCAGGGCTTCCAGCTCTGCGAAATAGCTGGGGAACACCACCATGGTGAAGAGCAGGCTGCCCACGAAGATGATGGCTGACGCGACGAAGGAGGCGCCCACACCGTTCTGGACCTGGCGCAGGTAGCCCGTGGTGGGAGCTGTCGTGCGGAGCATCACCAGCAGGACGCCGATCTGCAGCGGGATCACCAGCCAGAAGAGGAAGAGCAGGCTGGGGTTCCGGTACCAGCCTGTGAAGCCCATGACGAAGGTCCAGAGGACCACCAGGATGCCCAGCAGGGCCCCGGCGCGGAGGGGCGCCAGCAGGGCCTTCTCCGGCGAGGGGGTCGGAGCGGGGACGGGCCGGCCGTTCATCGGTTCTCCAGCAGGTCGGCCACGGACATGCCCCCGGCGCTGGCCGGATCGCCCGTGAGGGTCCGGCGCAGGTAGCCCACCTGGCCCAGGTGGAAGGCCAGGTGCGTGGCCAGGTGCATCAGGAAGATCCCCGTCGGTGGCCGGTAGGGCCCCACGGGCGCGGGGAAGGTCGCCGTCTGGACCTCGGCCGGCAGGGCGGCCAGCCCCGCCTCCACGGCGGCGATCGTGGCCTCCAGGTCCGCGATCACGGAGGCGCGCGTGCCTTCCCGCTGGGCGAACTCCCGCTCCCGCTGGCGCACATATCCCGTGGCTCCCAGCACGGCGCCCACGAAGTGCTGGAGGTTGCCCGCCAGGTGCAGGGCCAGGTTTCCGGCGCTGTTGGTGATTCCCGGCACGGTGCGCCAGAGGGTGGCATCGTCGGGAAACAGCTCCACCTCGCGGATGAGGCAGCGCAGGTCGCGGCGGAACAGCAGGAGGAGGTCGGCGGCGAGGGGCGTCATGGGGACCATGCTAAACCCATTGCTCCTGTGGGATTCTGGGGTCATGGACCTCCAAGCCCTCCTCGACGACCTGGCCACCGAAGCGGCGCCCTGCGCGGCGCAGGGGAAGGTGGCGGACTACATCCCCGCCCTGGCGGCGGTGGATCCCTCGCACTTCGGCCTGGCCCTGGCCACCATGGACGGGCAGCTCCTGGGCAGTGGCGACTGGCGCACACCCTTCTCCGTCCAGAGCGTGTCCAAGGCCTTCTCCCTGGCCCTGGTGCTGGCCCGGGACGGCGAGGCCCTCTGGCGGCGCGTGGGCCGCGAGCCCTCGGGCAACCCCTTCAATTCGCTGGTGCAGCTGGAATATGAGAAGGGCATCCCGCGCAATCCCTTCATCAACGCCGGCGCCCTCGTCCTCATCGACCGGCTGCTGTCGCTGACTGGCGATTCCCTGGGCACCCTGCGGGAGTTCCTGCGCGCCGAAAGTGGCAACCCGGCCGTGGACGTGGATCCCGAAGTGGCGGCGTCGGAGGCCTCCCACGGCCACCGCAACGCGGCCCTGGCCCACTTCATGGCCAGCTGCGGCAACCTGGAGAACCCGGTGGAGCGCGTGCTGGACCACTACGTGCGTCAGTGTTCCCTCCGCATGAGCTGTGCGGATCTGGCGAAGGCGGGCCTCTTCCTGGCCAACCACGGCCTGCGGGCCGACGGCTCGCGTCTGCTCTCCCGCAGCGAAGCCAAGCGCATCAATTCCATCATGCTCACGTGCGGCACCTACGACGCCGCCGGCGACTTCGCCTACCGCGTGGGCCTGCCCGGCAAGAGCGGCGTGGGCGGCGGCATCCTGGCCGTGCTGCCCGAGCGTGGCGTCCTCTGCGTCTGGAGCCCCGCCCTGGATCCCCACGGCAACAGCATCGCCGGCGTCGAAGCCCTGGACCACTTCACCACGAGGACGGGGTGGTCGGTCTTCTGAGGCAACGCGTTGACAGGATTAACAGGATGAAATACCGGATTAACAGGATTTGAAGGCGTTTAATGCTTTCAGATTATCGGCGTGCCTCAGCCAGAAAAGATCTCCACGAAGAACACGAAGGCACCCTGCGGGTGCACGAAGGGCTCGAATGGGGCCTGGCCCATCGCAGATATCCCTTCACGGGCGGCGGCTCCGGGCGGCCCTTGGAAGCCGCCCGAAGCCGCCGCCCGTGAAGCAGGTCGCGCCATGCGCGACCTGGGGCCAGAGGCCCGGATGTCCTAAGACGGAACGCTGTCGCCCGTTTTCGTGACCTTTGTCTTCTTCTTCGTGACCTTCGTGGAGGCTTTTGAAGTCTTTGGTCAAGCTGAGGCTCGTCGATCATCAGGAAATGCTTAATCCTGTTAATCCAATCATTTAATCCTGTTCATCCTGTCAGATCTTTTTCTCTGTTTTCCTGGTCCGGAGAAGCCACGCTGTCCAAGCGGTGAACAGGGCCACGGCGCTGAGGATGAAGACCAGGCGCAGCCAGGGTTCGCCGAAGGCCAGGCGCATCCGGACGTCCTCCACCAGGGTCCACAGCCACACGAGCGCGCCCAGGAGCAGGGCCCAGCGTGCCACCGCCTGCGCCCAGGGCCGCGGCACGAAGAGCGGCACCAGCAGGGCCAGGCAGAGCGCCACCAGGGGCAGCTGCCCGAAGCGGAGGAAATGCGCTCCCAGCAGCAGCAGGGCGAGGCAGGCGGGCAGGCGGCGAAGGACGAACACGGGAACTCCGGTGACGGAAGAATCATACCCGTTTGTCCTAAATATCAGATCACAACCCGGACCACCGCGCCCGCCACGCTTCCCGCGCCACTGGCTCCAGGAAGGTCCAGGCCACGAAGCGGCTCTGCTTTTGGCCCTGGGCCATGGGCACGACGCGCACCTCCCGCGCCCCCGCCTGCCGCAGGGCGCGCTGCACCGCAGGCAGGTTCGCGGAGGCCGAGATGAGCGTGGTGAACCAGAGCACCTGGCCAGGCATCCGGGCGCTCTCCTCGATCATGCGCCGGGCGAAGCCCGCCTCGCCGCCCTCGCACCACAGCTCCGCGCCCTGGCCGCCGAAGTTCAGGACGGGCCGGGTGGACGTGCCACGCCCCAGGTTGCGCCACTTCCGCTGCGTGCCCTCCCGGGCCTCACGCAGCGATCCGTGGAAGGGCGGGTTGCAGAGCGTCAGATCGAAGCGCTCCTCCAGATCCACCACGCCCTTGAAGATCCCCTGGGGATCCGTCTGCCGCCGCAGGGCGATGGCCTCCCCCAGGCCCGGATTCGCCGTCAGGATGCGGGCCGCCGCGGCCAGGGCGGCTTCGTCGATGTCCGTTCCCACGAAGGACCAGCCGTACTCCCGGTGGCCCGCCAGCGGGTAGATGGCGCTGGCGCCCACCCCCACGTCCAGCACGCGCACGCTGGCGCCCCGGGGGATGGCGCCGCCATTGGAGGCGGCCAGCAGATCCGCCAGGTGGTGCAGGTAGTCCGCCCGGCCCGGGAGGGGCGGGCAGAGGTAGCCCGCCGGAATGTCCCAGCCCCGGATACCGTAGGCCGCCACCAGCAGGGCGCGGTTCAGGGCCTTCACGGCGGCAGGATCCGCGAAGTCGATGGAGGGCCCGCCGTGGGGGGCGCGCCGCACGAAGGGGCCCAGCTCCGGGCAGGCGGCGATCAGCTTCGGGAAGTCGTAGCCCCCGGCGTGGCGATTGCGGGGATGCAGGCCCGGCTTGACGGGCCGCGCGGCCTTGGTGGGTGACTTTGGCGCCATGTCAGCGGCCCTCTCCGTCCGGGGCCAGGCGGGTGGCCACGAACCAGAAGCCCAGCGCGAGCAGGAGCGTGAGGACGGCCACCGTGAAAGCCAGGGAGCGGCCATGCCAGAGCCCCTCGAACCAGCGCCGCAGCTCCGTCGCCAGCACGTTCACCTTCCCCCCGTAGACCTCCAGTTCCCGCAGGTACTTCTTGGTGTCCTCAGGTTCGTAGCCCAGGGGGTTGGCCGCTCGGGGCGCGGCGGTGAGGTAGATGAGGGTCGCGCCGCCGAGGCCCGCCGCCAGGATTCCGGCTGTGAGGCGGCGGATGCTGGCCTTCCGCGTGATGGCATCCGTGCCCAGCAGGCGGCCCGACCGCTCCGTCTGCCGCGCCTCCCGCGACTGGAGGGCCTCCCGGATCTGCGCGAGGTCGGCCTCGGAGACCGCTGCGCCCCGCCGCCGCAGCTCCGCCAGGGCCGCCGCCACAGCCTCGGCCTTGTAGGCCTGGGGCCGCTTCACATAGTGGCGCAGCTCCGCCTCGGACAGGGTGGGGAGGCGCTCGAGGAAGGAACTGGCCATGCACTCAGCATAAGCTCCATCGAATTGCCCCCGCCCGGGCCGGGACGGTGGAACACTCGTGGGCCGGAGGTGCCGCCATGATGCTCGATTGGAACGGCTATCGGAAACAGGTCGGGGCTGGGGTGGGTGATCTCGCGCGGCTGAGCCCCGAGACCGCCCGGGGCTACCGCATGCTGGGGGAGGCGGGCCAGAAGACGGGCTATCTCGACGCCAAGACCCGCGAGCTGATCTCCCTGGCCGTGGCGGTCACCGTGCGCTGCGACGGATGCATCGCCGTCCACACCGATGCCGCGGTGAAGCTGGGGGCCAGCAGGGAGGAGATCGCCGAGGCGCTGGGTGTGGCCGTGGCCGTCAACGCCGGCGCCGCGCTCGTGTTCTCCACTCGGGTCATGGACGCCTACGCCGCCCGGGTGGCCGAGGGGGTTCCGGACCACCCGTAGGTGGTCAGAACCAGCG
>DASXUH010000188.1:0-9183 GCA_036504935.1 Geothrix sp.
CGGACGCCTCTGCCGAGCGCTCCGCCGCCGGTTGCGCCGTGCGCTTGGACAAGGAACCGATCATCGAGTACATGACCTCGAACATCACGCTCATGAAGTGGATGATCGCCAACGGCTACGAGCACCGCGAGACCCTGGAGAACCGCATCCGGGCCATGCAGGCATGGATCGCCAAGCCCGAGCTGCTGGCCCCCGATGCGGACGCGGAATACGCCGCCGTCATCGAGATCAACCTCGCCGACGTGAAGGAACCCCTCGTGGCCTGCCCCAACGATCCGGACGACGTCAAGCTCCTGTCCACGGTGGCCGGCGACACGATCGACGAAGTGTTCATCGGCTCCTGCATGACCAACATCGGCCACTTCCGCGCCGCCGGGAAGCTGCTGGACGGCAAGAGCGACATCCCCACGCGCCTCTGGATCGCTCCGCCCACCAAGATGGACGAGTACGTCCTCACCCAGGAGGGCTACTACGGCATCCTCGGCCGCACCGGCGCGCGCATGGAGATGCCCGGCTGCTCGCTCTGCATGGGCAACCAGGCTCAGATCCGCAAGGGCAGCACGGCCATGTCCACCTCCACCCGCAACTTCCCCAACCGCCTGGGCCTCGACACCCGTGTCTACCTGGGCTCGGCGGAACTGGCGGCCATCTGCGCCCTGCTGGGGAAGATCCCCACCGTGGCCGAGTACATGGCCCAGGTCGGCATCGTCGGCACGAAGGCGGGCGACATCTACCGCTACATGAACTTCGACCAGATCCCGGACTTCCGCGAGGTCGCCGACACCGTCCAGGTCTAGCTTTTCCCGGCTTGGAAAATGGCCCGGGGGCGTTGCCCCCGGGCCATTTTCCGAGATGGCGATCCGGCCATGTGTGCTAACCTCATCGTTCTTGACCACCTTTCGGGGGGTTCCCATGGGGATCTTTGAGGGCCACATCCGCGTCCACGACGGCGACCGCTTCGCGCTGGTGGCCTCGCGATGGAACGATTTCATCGTCGACCGCCTCATCGAGGGCGCAAAGGACTGCATCCTCCGCCACGGCGGCCGCGAGGAGCAGATGGACCTCATCCGCGTCCCGGGAAGCTTCGAGCTGCCCCAGGCGGCCAAGCTGGCGGCCCAGAGCGGGCGCTATGCCGGCGTCATCGTGCTGGGCTCGGTGATCCGCGGCGGCACGCCCCACTTCGACATAATCGCCGCCGAGGTCACCAAGGGCGCCGCCCAGGTGGCCCTCGACACCGGCCTGCCGCTCTCCTTCGGCGTGCTGACCACGGACAGCGTGGAGCAGGCCATCGACCGGGCTGGCGCCAAGATGGGCAACAAGGGCTGGGAGGCCGCCCAGAGTGTCCTCGAGATGGCCGACCTCGCCCACACCCTCAAGGCCGGGACGAAGGGACGCAAGTAGATGGGAGTTCGCCGCCGGGGGCGCGAGTACGCCCTTCAAATGCTGTATGCCATGGATCTTACCGGCTACGCGCCGGACCAGGTGTTCGCAGGGTTCTATGCCATCCAGGACCTGAACCGGGATGCCTTCTACTATGCCCGGCGCCTGGTGGACGGCGTGCATGGCCAGATGGAAGAGATCGACAGCGTGCTGACGAAGTACGCCGAGCACTGGAAGATCCACCGCATGGCCGCTGTGGACCGCAACCTGCTCCGTCTGGGGCTCTACGAGTTGATGTACGTGAAGGAAGTGCCCTTTCCCATCGTCATCAACGAGGCTCTGGAGATCGTGAAGGAATTCAGCGACCAGGAAGGCACGCAATTCCTCAACGGCATCCTGGACGCGGCCCGCAAAGAGTTCCGCCCTGAAGAAACCGGTCCCCGGCTGCGCAAGAAAGCCGTAGCCGCCGACCCCCCGGAAGAATCGTGACCTGACCCTCCCAGGCTGGTTTGGTATGCTCGTTCCCTTCCCCAGCCGATCCGACCGTTGGAGCCTTGATGAGCACCTCCCGCAAGAAGTCCGCTGCCGCAAAGAAGCCCGCTCCGGCGCCCAAGCCCGCAGCGCCCAAGGCCATCCTGAAGGCCTCACCCAATGTGGGTCCTAAGGCCGCCGCTCCTCGCCCCACCTCGACCTCCCCCCTGGGCCTGGACGAGATCAAGGCCCTCATCGCCCTGGTGGGCCGCGAGCCCTTCCAGGAATTCGAATTCGAAGCCGGGGACATGCGCTTCCGCATCCGCAAGGACGGTCCGGCCCCCGTGGTCCAGGCTGCCCCGATGGTGTTCGCCACTGCTCCCGCGGCCCATCCCACTCCCGCCATGGCGATGCCCGCCGGTCAGCCGGCGGCCCCCGCGGACGAACCAGGGATTCACTACGTCACCAGCCCCATCGTCGGCACCTTCTACCGGGCATCCAATCCCACCGCCACGCCCTACGCCTCCCCCGGCGATTTCGTGAAGCCTGGCCAGACCCTCTGCATTGTCGAAGCCATGAAGCTCATGAATGAGATCGAGTGCGACGTGGCCGGTGAGATCGTCAAGGTGCTGGTGGAGAACGGTACCCCCGTCGAGTACGGCGAGCGCCTCTTTGCGGTCCGGATCGGTTAGGCCATGGGCGCCGCCATCAAACGCAAGGCATCCCCAGCCGCGGCTCCGGCCGATGCGCCACCCTTCAAGAAAGTGCTCATCGCCAACCGTGGCGAGATCGCGCTCCGCGTGATCCTGGCCTGCAAGGAGATGGGCATCCAGACGGTGGCGGTCTACTCGGAGGCCGACCGCAATGCCCTGCATGTTCGGTTCGCGGACGAGGAGGTGTGCATCGGCCCCGCGCCGTCCTCCAAGTCCTACCTGAACATCCCCCAGGTCATCGCCGCCGCGGAAGTCACCGGCGCCGAAGCCATCCACCCAGGCTACGGCTTCCTCAGCGAGAACGCGCATTTCGTGGAAGTCTGCCAGGCCTGCGGCATCACCTTCATCGGGCCCAGCCCCGAGATCATCCGCAAGATGGGCAACAAGGCCCAGGCCAAGGCCACCATGCTGGAAGCGGGCGTGCCCCTCATGCCCGGCAGTGATGGGCTCGTCGAGACGGTGGAAGAGGCCCTGGTCGTGGCCGAGCAGATCGGCTACCCCGTCATCGTCAAGGCCAGCGCGGGCGGCGGCGGGCGCGGCATGCGCATCTGCAACAACGCCGAGGAGCTGCCCGACCTCTACAACAACGCCCGCAGCGAAGCCAAGGGCGCCTTCGGCGATGACAGCGTCTACATGGAGAAGTACCTCCTGGAGCCGCGCCACATCGAAGTCCAGATCATGGGCGACCTCTTCGGCAACGTGGTGCATCTGGGCGAGCGCGAGTGCTCCATCCAGCGCCGCCACCAGAAGCTCATCGAGGAAAGCCCCAGCGCCGTCCTCGAACCGGGCCTGCGCCAGCGCATCTGCGACACCGCCGTGCGGGCCGCCAAGGCCGTGGGCTACTACAACGCCGGCACCATCGAGTTCCTCCTCGACAAGCGCGGCGACTTCTTCTTCATGGAGATGAACACCCGCGTGCAGGTGGAGCATCCCGTCACCGAGCTGGTCACGGGCATCGACATCGTGAAGGAGCAGCTCCGCATCGCAGCAGGCCAGAAGCTGAGCTTCCGGCAGGAGGACGTGGTGCAGAAGGGCCACGCCATCGAGTGCCGCATCAACGCCGAGGACCCCTTCAAGTTCACGCCCTGCCCCGGCCGCATCACGGCCCTGCACTTCCCCGGCGGCCCCGGCATCCGCGTGGATACTGCCATGCACCAGGACGCCGTGATCCCGCCCCACTACGATTCCATGGTGGCCAAGCTCATCGCCTACGGCGCCAACCGCACGGAAGCCATCGCCCGCATGCGCCGCGCCCTGGACACCCTGGTGATCGAGGGCATCAAGACCACGGCTCCACTCCACCGCCGCATCATGGACCACCCCGACTTCATCGCCGGCACCTTCTCCACCAAGTGGATGGAGACGTTCATGGAAGACCTGAAGCGGGACCCGTCTGGGGATCCGCGCTAACGGGTCGAAGCGGATGCGGGTCAATTTTCAGGCGACTGAATGTCGCCTGAAAATTGGGGCCCCGCACCGCTGAGAATAACAACCAGGTCGGCCACAGTCTTCCCGCGGGTCACGAGCGGACAGCGCACCAGCACAGTTCCGAGCGGGGCCCCGAACCGCTGAGCATCACGCCCAGGTCGACCTCCACCTTCTCCAGCACCATTCAGCAAAGCTGCAAAATCCGATAGACTGGACTTCGTGCCGCTATAGCTCAGTTGGTAGAGCGCCCGCCTTGTAAGCGGATGGTCGTTGGTTCAATTCCGACTAGCGGCTCCAATTCGGGGAGCCTCATGGACCACTTCGCCCAGTGCCGACCGTGAGCGACCCCACCCCCGCCCGTCCCAGCCTGCTCCGCTCCGCGGGGGTCGTGGGCTTCATGACGCTGCTGAGCCGACTCACGGGCCTGCTCCAGACCTTCTTCCTCAGCCACGTGCTGGGGGCGGGCGCGGCGGCGGATGCCTATGCCGTTGCCTTCCGCCTGCCCAACCTGCTGCGCCGCTTCACCGCCGAAGGCACCATGACCGCTGCCTTCCTGCCAACCCTGGCAGAAGCGGAGGCCGCTGAGGGCGAGGCTGCCGTGAAAGCCGTGGCGGCGCGCTTCCTGGGCACGCTGCTGGCCATCCTGCTGCTGGGCGTGGCCCTGGTGCTGCTGCTCATGGGGCCCCTGGCGGGCCTGCTCATGATGGGCCGCCCGGAAGCCCAGGGCGGGCTCACCACGAAACTGGGCCGCATCATGTTCCCCTACCTGGCCCTGGTGAGCCTCACAGCGGGCTTCACGGGGCTGCTGAACCTCCGCCACCGCTTCGCCCTGGCGGCCTCGGTGTCCGTGTTCTGGAATCTGGCCTTCATCGCCTTTGGCTGGACCGCGCTGCGCGTGCTGGAACGGAACGGGCGCGTCCCCCTCGAAACGGTCGCCATCGTCTGCGCCATCGCCGTGCTGGCCGGCGGAGTGCTGCAGCTGCTGGTGGTGCTCCCCGCCGTACGGAAGGAAGGTTTCAGCCTGGCCTTCGGCCTGCATCTGCGGGATCCCTGGGTCCGCAAGACCCTGCGCCGCATGGGGCCCGGCCTGCTGGCGGCGGGCATCTACCCCATCAACGCCCTGATCAGCGCCATGCTGGCCTCCATGCTGGCCGACGGCGCCCAGATGGTGCTCTACAACAGCGGCATGATGGGCGAGATGGTGCTCGGCCTCTTCGCCATGAGTCTCGCCACCGCCGGACTGCCCACGCTGTCGCGCCAGGCCGAGGCCCGGGATTGGCCCGGGATGAACCGCAGCCTCACGCAGGCCATCTCGGCCTCGGCCCTGCTGGTGCTGCCGGCCTCCGTGGGACTGGCGGTGCTGGCGCGGCCCATCTGCGCCCTGCTCTTCCGCACGGGCGCCTACAACCCCGCCGCCGCGGACTGGACGGCCCTGACCCTGGTGTTCCAGTCTGTGGGCCTGGTCTTCGTGGCGGCTCAGCGGCTGGGCAACCAGGCCCTCTACGCCCTCAAGGACTACCGCGGCCCCGCGGCCCTGGCGGGCGGCACGCTGTTGCTGAACGTAGCCCTCAGCCTCGCCCTGCTTAAGCCCCTGGGCACCGGCGGGCTGGCCCTGGCCAACGGCCTCGCCAGCCTCGCGGGCCTCGTGGGCCTGCTGCTGCGCCTGCGCCCCCGCCTGCCAAGCCTGGACCTGCGCCCACTCGTGAACGCCACCGCCCGCGCCCTCGCCGCCTGCGCCCTCATGGGCCTGCTTGCCTGGGGCGGGGCCCGGTTCCTCGCGCTGGACACGCCCCACGTCTTCACGCGGGCCCTACTCGCCTTCCGCCTGCTGCCCCTGGTGGCCCTGTGCGCGCTGCTCTACGGGGTGGCCGCCGCGGGGTTCGGACACCCCGAGGCGAAGGCATTGGCAAAGAAGATCCCGCAGAAACTGCGGCTATAAACGGAAGGACCGGGCGAGGCCCGGCCCTTCCTGCGATCGTCCTGCCTTCAGTTCTGCAGTTCCACCGTGACCACCGCGCCGCCCATCTGGGGGCCCGTCTCCACGATCTTGAGCAGCTTGCGGCTGGTGGTGTCCACCCAGAAAGTCTTGCTGCCGGGATCACCCTCGGCGGAGGTGATCTCCACCTTCCAGGCCTTGAAGCTGCCCGCTGGCACCTTCAGATCTTCCTGGCCCAGCACCTTGGCTTGCTTGAGCTGGACCTTCTGGCGCTGGATGTCCACGTTGCGGAAGGTGACGGTGTAGCCCTCCGCCAGGGGCAGACAGGCCAGAGCCTCCTCGGCGCCAGAGCCTTCCGCGTAGGCCCCACCGCCCAGCTCGATGCTGAAGGGCTTGGCGTTGGCGCCCATGGCCATGGTCCCGGTGACCTTGCCACCGTCGAAGGCCACCTCGATGACCACAGGGCCCTGCTTCACCTGGCGCTTCAGGGGCGCCAGGGTGTCCATCGCCATGGTGGTGGTGTCCATCGCTTCACCGCCCGGCAGCTTGGTGGCATCGGCCACCACCCAGGATCCACCTTCTTCCTTCACCGTCCGGACCATGGAGATGGCCATGGAACGGGGCCCCATGGCGAGGGTGCCCGCATAGGTCAAGGTGCCGGCGGTGGGCTTGGCGGTGGGCTTGGGAACGGCCACGGACGCCGCGTCGGCCTTCTTCGCCAGCACCACGGTCTTGGGATCGACCGTGATCTCCGGCAGCCGCGCCATGACATCGGCCTTGCCGCCCTCCTGGTGGCGGGCCTTGAGGTACTTGGCCAGGAACGTTTCGGCGGCGGCGAACATGGCCTGGTTGTTGACCGGCCGGGCAAAGCCGTGGCCTTCGTCGGGGGCGCAGAGATACTCCACCGGGAAGCCCCGGTCCCGCAGGGCGATGACGATCTGGTCGCTCTCGGCCTTCTTCACACGCGGGTCATTGGCGCCCTGCACCACCAGGAGAGGCGTGCGGATCTTCGATGCGGAGTTCAGCGGGGACTGGCGCTCCAGCTGCTTCTTCCCTTCAGGCGTGTTGGGGTTGCCCATGCGCTCGTGGAAGATGATGCGGCCCGCTTCCCAATAGGGGGGAATGGTCTCCAGAAGGGTCAGCAGGTTGGAGGGGCCCACGATGGACACGGCGGCCGCGTAGAGGTCGGGCGTGAAGGCGACCCCCGCCAGGGTGGCGTAGCCGCCGTAGGATCCGCCCATGATGCCCACGCGCTTGGGATCCGCGATGCCCTGGGCCACCAGGTGCTTCACGCCCCAGGTGAGGTCGTCCTGCATGAGGTCGCCCCACTGCTTGTTGCCGGCATTGAGGAACTTCTTCCCGTAGCCGGTGGAACCGCGGAAATTGGGCTCCAGCACGGCATAGCCGCGGTTCGCCAGGAACTGGGCCAGGCTGTTGAAGCCCCAGGTGTCACGGGCCCAGGGGCCGCCGTGCGGCACCACCACCAGGGGCAGGCCCTTGGCGGGCACGCCCTTGGGCAGGCTCAGATAAGCGGGGATCTCCAGGCCGTCGCTGGATTTATAGCGGATGGGCTGCATGGCAACCATGTGCTGCCGGGGCAGATCCTCGCGGGAGACATATTCGAGACTCAGCTTTTTGGCGCGGCGGTCGAAGAGGTAGCGGGTGCCGGGGTCCCGGTCGCTGTAACTGGCGACGATCAGCAGCTGCTCGTCGGTGGTCATGGAGCCCAGGCTGATCTCCCGCCCCGGCAGCTTCTTCTGGAGCAGCTTGTAGTCCGCTTCCCAGACCTTGTCCTTCCAGTAGATCCGGGTGCGGTCATCGTCGTAGGTCGTGGCGATCAGCTCATCCGTGAGATCCGAGAACATCGCGGAACCGAAGTCCACACGGCCTTTGGGGTCGGATTCGAGCTTCTCCTCTTTGCCAGTAGCGGGATCGAACAGCACCAACTCCAGGAGGTCCCGGGCGCCCTTGTTCGTCTCCATGTAGACCCGCTTGCCGTCCTTGTGGAAGTTGACCGGAGCGGCGGATTCGAACACGGTGCACTCGTAGACCTTCTTGAAGCCATCGGGATCCACGCGAAGGACCTCGGTATCGCCCTTGTCCGTGGTGCGGAGGGCGAGGCGCAGGTTCGCCTGCTTGTCGAACACCCAGCCGGCGATGCGCTCGGTGTTCTTCCGGAGCAGCGTCCGCTCGCCCGTGGAGATCTTCACCTTGTAGACGTCATGCCAGGCGGCGTCACGGTCGTTGAGACCCACGTAGATGGAGTCGGGATCGGCCTTGGGCACAGCATAGATCATGGCCCGGGCGCCCTTGGCAGCCGTCAGGTTGCGGGCCTCGGGCACCTCCTTGCCGGCCGCGGCGGGGGCCGCCGGGTCCACGGCGTAGACGTTGTAGTTCTCGTCTCCATCCTTGTCCTGCACGAAGAGGATCTGCTTGCCGTCCCGGCTCCAGAAGAAGGCCGGAATGGGGCGCTTGGGATCCGCCGTGATCAGCCGGCCCTTGTTGTAGGGCTCGCCCACCTTCTTCACCCAGATGTTGCGGGTTTCCTTGTAGGGCTTGAGAAAAGCGATCCACTTCCCGTCGGGGGACAGCTGGGCGCTGGCGATCTCAGGGTTCCCGAAGAACTTGTCCCGGTCGATGAGGGGCGGGAGCTGGCTCTTTTTGGCCTCGGCGGCCGCGGGCGCCTTGGCCCCCAGGGCGGGCAGCGCCAGAGCCAAGGCAAGGCCAGACCACAGGAGGCTGGACAGGGACACATGACGTTTCATGGGCTTGGGCTCCTTGGAAAGAATGGATGAGGAAATCAGGTTACGCCGAAAGGAACCTAGTGGTTGAGGGTGAACCTCGGAAATGGGCCCTGCCCGGTGACCTGGCCCGCTCCCCATGGCACAGTTCGGAGGGGGTCATCCGATGAAGGCGGTCATCCAGCGTGTGCAGCGGGCCTCGGTGCGGTGCGGGGAGCTGGAGGCCGCCATCGGCCCAGGACTGCTGGTGCTGGCGGGGCTCGAGGCCGGGGATACGGAGGAGACCTGCGCCTGGGCCGCCGCCAAGATCGCCTCGCTGCGCGTCTTCGAGGACGGTGACGGGAAGATGAACCTCGGCCTCCAGGATGTGGGTGGCGAGATCCTCGCCATCAGCCAGTTCACCCTGGCCGGCAGCATCGCCCGGGGGCGGCGGCCTTCCTTCGATCAGGCCATGAACCCCGAGGCGGCCCGGGTCCTCTTCCGGAAGTTCCTGGACCTGCTCAAGGCCCAGTAC
>DASXUH010000189.1:0-9780 GCA_036504935.1 Geothrix sp.
GCCCGTGACCGCCACCTCGTAGACCTCGCCGTTGGTGCTGGTGGCCTTGGTCTGCTCGGGGTGGGTCTCATAGGCCAGGGCCTTGCTGTCGGGGGCCCAGGCGAAGCCGTCCCCGGCCGCCACATCCGCGAAGTTGGGCACATCCGTCGTGAGGCCCGCCGTGAGATCCCGGGGCGCGGCGCTGCCGTCGGCGGGCACCACGAAGAGGTGGCTCACCTGACGGTCGTCCTTCCACTCATTCCAGTGGCGGTACATGAGGTGGGTGATGAGGCGGGCCTTGACCTTGCTCTCCTCCTGGCGCTTGAGGTAAGCGGCGTTCTCCGCGTCGTTCCCGGAGGGCACGGTGGTGGAAAGGAAGGCGATCCACTTGCCGTCGGGGCTCCAGACCTGGCCTTCGGCGCCTCCGCTCAACTTCGTGAGCTGGTGCTTCTCCTTCGTCCCCAGGTCCACGATCCACACCTGGCCGCCGGACTGATAGGCCAGGCGCTTGCCGTCGGGGCTGAAGCGGGGCCGGGTCTGGCTGCCGGGGCCCAGGTCGAGGGCCTTCGCCTCGCCGCCGGCGGGCTGGTACCAGACATGGGTGGTGGGCTTGTTGGCCTGGAAGTCCACAGTGCCCACCTGGTACGCCAGGGCGCCGGTGGCGGCAAGCTGCGGATCCGTGACGCGCTTGACCTTGAACAGGTCGTCCACCTGGAGGGGACGGCTGGCCAGCAGGGGCAGGCCTGCGGCGAGGAGGAGGATCAGGGCCTTCATGGGGACTCCGGGATCAGTATTCGGAAAGGAGGTAGCGGGCGATGACGGTGCGCTGGATCTCGCTGGTGCCTTCGCCAATGGTGCAGAGCTTCACGTCCCGGTAGTACTTCTCCACCGGGTAGTCCTTGATGTAGCCATAGCCGCCTAGGATCTGCACGGCCTCGTTGGCCACGCGGCAGGCGACCTCGGAGCTGTAGAGCTTGGCCATGCTGGCGGCCTTGGCGTAGGGCAGGCCGGCATCCTTGAGGCCCGCGGCGCGGTAGATGAGCAGGCGGGCGGCCTCGATCTCCATGCCCATGTCCGCCAGCTTGAACTGGATGCCCTGGTGGTCGGCCAGGGGCTTGCCGAAGGTGTGGCGGATCTTGCTGTAGCGGAGGGCCTCCTCGAAGGCCCCTTGGGCCATGCCGAGGCCCAGGGCCCCGATGCTGATGCGGCCGCCGTCGAGGGTCTTCATGGCCTGCTTGAAGCCGACGCCGTCCTCGCCCAGCAGGTTGGCCTCGGGCACCTTGACGTCCTCCAGGATCAGCTCGGAGGTGTCGCTGGCGCGGAGGCCCAGCTTGTTCTCCTGCTTGCCGGCCCGGAAGCCGTTCATGCCCTTCTCCAGCACGAAGGCGCTGATGCCGTCGGCGCTGCTGCGGCCGGGCTCGGGCGGCCGGGTGCGGGCCATCACCACGAAGATATCGCCCACGGTGCCGTGGGTGATGAAGGTCTTCGTGCCGTTCAGGAGGTAGTGGGAGCCTTCCTTCCTGGCGGAGGTGCGCAGGGAGCCCGCGTCGCTGCCGGATCCTGGTTCCGTCAGGCCCCAGGCGCCGATGGCCTTGCCGCTGGCGAGCGGCTTCAGGTAGGCCTGCTTCTGGCGCTCATCGCCCATGGCATAGATGTGGTTGCTGCACAGGCTGTTGTGGGCGGCCACGCTGATGCCCACGGAGCCGTCCACCCGGGAGAGCTCTTCGACCACCACGGCGTATTCCAGGTAGCCCATGCCGGCGCCACCGTACTCCTCCGGGAAGATGACGCCCATCATGCCCATCTCGCCCAGCTGCTTGATCACGGCCATGGGGAAGGTTTTGGCCTCGTCCCAGGCCATGACATGGGGCCGGATCTCCTTTTCCGCGAACTTGCGGACTTCCTGGCGCAGGGCCTCGACGTGCTCGGGGAGCGTGACATCCATGGGGGCCTCGCTTCAGCGGAGGGTGGCAGCGGTGGTGGTGGCGCGGTTGAGGAGCTGCTTCTTGCGGAGCAGGGCCTCGGCCTCAGGCATCACCTCCAGGGCCTTGAGAATCACCGGATCCTTCGCGCACTGGAGCTTGAAGCCGGCCTCCACTCCGAAGGCGACGTTCTGCATCTCGATGGAGAGCTGCTCCTGCATCGACTCCAGGTTGTCCGCCCACTCCTTGTCACTGATGGGTAGCTTCTGCTCCAGGGCCCAGGCGCGGAAGCGGGTCATCACCACTTCGTCGGCGCGCTCCCCGGGCCGGATGCCGAAGCGCTCCTTCTCCGCTACGGCGTAGCGGAAGAAGGCCGAGTGGCGGAATCGGAGGTTGATCATGAACTCGTTGAGGCGGATCTGGGGCAGGGGATAGTCGGGGTTGATGCCGCCCCCGCCGTAGACCGTGCGGCCCAGATCGGTCTTGAAGGCCGGGCCCTGGGGCTTGGGATCCTTCTCGTCCTCCGGGTTGTAGTAGTCGTCCAGGCCGTGGGTGTAGTCGCGCTGGATGCTGCGGCCCGAGGGCGTGTAGTAGCGGGCGGTGGTCAGCGCCAGGCCCCGGGAGCGGTTGATGGGCAGCACGCTCTGGACGAGCCCCTTGCCCCAGCTGATCTGGCCCACGACCAGGCCGCGGTCATGATCCTGCACGGCGCCGGTGACGATCTCGCTGGCGCTGGCGGACCCACGGTTGATGAGGATCACCAGGGGGAAGGAATCAAGCTGGGTCCCCTTGCTGGTGCGCGTCTGGTTCTCGTCACGGCCGTCCCGGCCCTTCTGGCTGACGATGAGCTGGTCGGGGCCGAGCAGCTGGCGGCAGATCCCGATGGCCGCATCCAGAACGCCACCGCCGTTGCCGCGCAGGTCGAGAATCAGCTGCTTCATGCCCTGCTTCTTCAGGGTGGCCACAGCCTTCTCGAATTCGTCGGAGGTGGTTTCGCCAAAGTCCTTGATGAGGATGAGCCCGGTGGTGGGGTCCAGCATGAAGCTGTAGTAGACGCTGTTGGTGGGGACCTCGGCCCGGGGGATGGAGAAGCGCAGCAGGCCCGCGACGCCGGTCCGCTGGATGGCAAGCTCCACCAGGGCGCCCTTCTCGCCGCGGAGTTTCTGGAGGGCGGCATTGGAGGTCATCCCTTCCGTGTTCGTGCCGTCGATCTCCTTGATGATGTCGCCGGAACGCACGCCCAGGCGCTCGGCGGGACCGCCCTTCATGGGGCTGATGATGGCGATGCCCTGGTCGTGCTGCTGGATGATGGCGCCGATGCCGAAGAAGGAGCCCTTCTGCTCTTCGCGCAGCAGCCGGAACTCGCTCTCGTCCATGTAGTTCGAATGGGGATCCAGGGTATGGAGCATGCCCTGGATGGTGGCGTGGGTGATCTGGCGGGGGGCGGGGGGCTCGGGGCTCTGCTTCTGCACCAGGTCCATGACCTCGGTCAGGGTCTCCAGGCTCCGCTGGCGGGCGCCTTCCGCGCCGGACCGGGCCAGCAGGGGCCCCGCCACGGCCACCGTGGCCGCCATCACCATCCACATCCAATTGCGCTTGAGGAAACGGGCCATGAGGCTCCCGGGGAGAATACCTCCAGGATACGCCCGGGCCGTTCCGGGGGCGAATGGCGGTTCGCCTAGGGTCTGTTTTCAAAGTGGGGTGTGGCCGCGCAAGGGGCGCCGCCCAAGCGAGACAAGGAAAGCGACGATGACAATAGCGGCACTATTGACGAGGAGCTTGACGCAGGTTCGCGCCGGGCGCCGCCCCTTGCCCTTCGGGACGGGTCCAGCCGCGCGCCCAGCTGCGTTGGCGGCCTTGAACGACGAACCACGTCGCCCTGCGGCCACCGCCTTGCTGGATCACGCGGCTGGATCCGTCGCGGCTCGCATCCATTTTGAAGACAGGCCCTAGTGGATCAGCCCTAAACCCTCCTCGATGGCCCGCTTCGCGAAGCCATCCGACAGGGCGTACTGGAGGAAGCCGCCCGCCAGCACCATGGCGGCGCAGACCAGCACGGCGGCGCCCGCCAGGGGGGCGTGGACCGCCGGGCGGTCCGAAGCCAGGCGCTCGGCCTCGGCGCTGGGAGCCTGGAGGAAGAGCGCCACCAGGAGGCGCAGGTAGTAGTAGGCGGACACCAGACTCGCCAGCACGCCCAGGATCGCCAGGCCCACGTGGCCCGTGCCCACCAGCTCGCGGAAGATCATGTACTTGCCGTAGAAGCCACCCAGGGGCGGAATGCCCGCCAGGCTCAGCATGAAGACGGCGGCGGCGAAGCCCATGGCCGGACGCTTCCAGCCCAGGCCCCGCAGGTCCTCGAAAGTCGTATGCTCGCCCACCAGGCCGAAGGCCGTCAGCAGGCCGAAGGCGCCCATGTTCATGGCCAGGTAGATCACCAGGTAGAACAGCACGCCCGTGTAGGCTGCCGGCGTGCCGGCCACGAAGCCCAGCATGAGGTAGCCCGCGTGGCTGATGCTGGAGTAGGCCAGCATGCGCTTCACGTTGGACTGGACCAGGGCCGTGAGGTTGCCGAGCACCAGGGTGGCGACGGCCAGCACGGCCACCACCGCCTGCATCCTCGCGCCCAGGGCGCCCAGAGGGGCGAAGCTGCCGGGGAACACACGCAGGAGGGCGATGAAAGCCACGCCCTTGGTGGCCACGGACATGAAGCCAGCGATGGGATGGGGCGAAGCCTCGTAGGCATCCGGCGTCCACTGGTGGAAGGGCACGGCGGAGACCTTGAAGAGGAAGCCCAGGAGCAGCAGCGCGGCTCCGGCCAGCACCAGCGGGTCCAGGGCCAGGCCCTGGGCCTTGAGGGTCACGGCCGCGGCGCTCAGGTCGAGGGTTCCGCTCAGTCCGTAGATCAGCACGCCGCCCATGAGGAAGCAGCTGGAGGCCACGGCGCCCGTGAGGAAATACTTCATGCCCCCTTCAGCGCTCTCGGACCGGGCCCGCACCGTGCCCACCAGGGCATAGAGGGGGAGGCTGAAGAGCTCAAGACCCAGGAACAGGGTCACGAAGTGGGTGGTCGAGGCGAAGAGCATCATGCCCACCACCGAGAAGAGCAGCAGGGAGACCGTCTCCCCCTTCACCCAGCCCTCCTGATGGAAGTGGTCCCAGCTCTGGAGGATGGTGAGGGCCGCGGCCACCACCACGAAGATGCCGGTGAACTGGGCCAGGCGGTCCATGCGCAGCTGGAAGAAGCTGGGCTGGGCCCCGGTCCGCCACAGATCCGTCAGGTACCAGAAGCTGGCAACCACGGCCAGCAGGGCCGTGCCGTACATGACGCCACGGATCCACTTGGCGGTGGCCTGGTCCTTGTCGAGCGCCATGAGGGGGATCAGGCAGGCGCCGAGGGCCGGGAAAAGCAGCGGCAGCAGGGCCGCCCACTGGCTGGGAGTGAGGTTCATCGATGCACCTCATGGGCGGCAGGGACGGCGTGGCCTTCGGGCGTATGGACGGCTGGGGCTTCGTGGACCGCAGGCTTCAGGACGAAGGTCCGGGGGGCCGGGGCCTTGATGTCCTGCAGCAGCGCGGCCACAGGGGCCTCGCTGACCGCCACGAAGGTCTTCGGGTGGACACCCATCCACACGATCAGCACCACCAGGGGCAGCATCACCGCGATCTCGCGGGCGTTCAGGTCACTGTGCAGGTGGTGGGTGCCGCTGTCCTCATCCTTGTTCTCCGGGCCCCAGAAGACCCGCATGAACATCCACAGCATGTAGACCGCGCCCAGCAGCACGCCGGAAGTGGCCAGGCAGGCGTAGAGGCGCCCCCACGAGAAACCGGAGAGGAAGGTGCCGTTGAGGATCCAGAACTCGCCCACGAACCCGTTGGTAAGCGGCAGGCCGATGGAACTCAGCGTCACGATGAGGAAGAACGTGGTGAAGATGGGCATCTTCACGGCCACGCCGCCGAAGTCGGCGATCATGCGCGTGTGGGCCCGGTCGTAGAGCATGCCCACCAGGAGGAAGAGCGCGCCGGTGCTGATGCCGTGGTTGAGCATCTGGAGCATGGCGCCCTGGGTGCCGATGACGGTCATGGACGCGAGGCCCAGCATCACGAACCCCATGTGGCTCACGGAGGAGTAGGCCACCAGCTTCTTGATGTCGCGCTGGACCATGGCCACCAGCGCGCCGTAGACGATGGCGACGACGCTCAGGATGGCGATGGGCCCGGCGTAGTGCATGGCCGCCTGGGGGAACATGGGGATGGCGAAGCGGATGAACCCGTATCCACCCAGCTTCAGCAGCACGCCGGCGAGGATCACCGAGCCGGCCGTGGGCGCCTGCACGTGGGCGTCCGGCAGCCAGGTGTGCAGGGGGAACAGGGGCACCTTGATGGCGAAGGCCACTGCGAAGGCGATGAACAGCCAGCTCTGCACACCGAAGGGCAGCGCCGAGGCGGCCTGGGCCATGAGGGCCGGGTTGAACCCGCCGGCCTTGTTCGCCAGGTAGAGCAGGGCCACCAGCCAGAGCAGCGAACCGCTCAGGGTGTAGAGGAAGAACTTGTTGGCGGCGTAGCGGCGCTCATCGCCGCCCCAGACCCCGATCATGAAGTACATCGGGATGAGCATGGCCTCCCAGAACAGGTAGAACACGAACAGATCCTGGGCCACCAGGGCGCCCAGCATGCCCGTCTCCAGCAGGAGGAACAGGGCCGCGAAGGTGCCGATGCGGTCCTTGAGGCTGTTCCAGGTGCCCATCATGGTGAGGGGCACCAGGAAGGTGGTGAGGATCACCAGCCAGAGGTTCAGGCCGTCCACCGCCAGGGCATAGTCCACCGGCAGGCCCACCAGGGTGAACCAGGGGGCGCGCTCGGCGAGGATCACGCCGCCCGCCACCGGGTTGTGACCCAGCAGCCAGGCGAGGCTCAGGATGAAGATGGCGAGGGCGCCCAGGAAGCCGAGCATCCGGGCCAGCTTGCCCAGCGCGTGCGGCAGGGCCATCAGCACGAAGGCCAGCAGGGTCGGCGCAAAGACCAGGAAGGTGATGGGATGGGAGGTCAGCCAGGTCATCGCCCCACCTACTTCAGGAAGACATAGAGGAGGACCGCGGCGCCCAGCGCCATGCTGAGGGCGTAGTTGCGCACCCGGCCGGTCTGGAAGAGGGCCGTGAAGTCCCCAAATACCCGGGCCAGGGCGCCCGGGAGGTTCACGCCCACGCCGTCGATGATGATCACGTCGAAGAGCTTCCACAGCACGTTGCCGAACCAGCGGATGGGCCGGAGCAGGTAGAGCTCCACGCCCTCATCCACGTAGTACTTGTTCAGCAGCAGGTTGTGGAGGAAGGGGAACTTCGCGGCGAAGGCCAGTTCCCAGGCGGGACCACCCTTGTACTTGGACCAGCCGAGGAAGCCGAAGCCCAGCCCCAGGGTCGTGGAGATCACCGCCAGCAGCACGGCCGGTCCCTCGTGGTGGCCGTGGGCTGCGTGCGTCTGGCCGTAGGTCAGGGCGGAGTTCAGCCATTCGCCGATGCGGAAGTGGCCGCCGAAGGCCTCGGGCACACCCCAGAAGCCCCACAACAGCGACCCCACCGCCAGCAGCATGAGCGGCAGCGTCATGGACAGGGGGCTTTCGTGGGCATGGTCGTAGGCGTGGTGGTCGCGGGGTTCGCCCCAGAAGGTGAGGGCCATGAGGCGCCACATGTAGAAGCTGGTGCAGCAGGCGGCGATCACGCCGATGACCCACAGGGCCGGAGATTTCAGGTAGGCCAGGTAGAGGATCTCGTCCTTGCTGAAGAAGCCCGAGGTCCCGGGGAAACCCATGATGGCGACGGTGCCGGCCACCATGGTGATGAAGGTGATCTTCGTCTTGGCCTTCAGCCCGCCCATCTTGAACAGGTCCTGCTCGTGGTGCATGGCGTGGATCACGCTGCCCGCGCCGAGGAAGAGGAGGGCCTTGAACCAGGCGTGGGTGAAGACGTGGAAGAAGCCCGCCGAGAACCCCGCGGCCCCCAGGCCCAGGAACATGTAGCCCAGCTGCGAGACGGTGGAGTAGGCGAGCACCTTCTTGATGTCGCGCTGGAAGAGGCCGATGGTGGCGGCGAAGAGGGCCGTGGCCGCGCCAACCCAGGCCACCACGTCCATGGTGATGGGGGCCAGCGTGTACACCGGCGCCAGGCGGCAGATCATGTAGATGCCGCTGGTCACCATGGTGGCCGCGTGGATGAGGGCGCTGACGGGCGTCGGGCCCGCCATGGCGTCCGGCAGCCAGAGGTAGAGGGGCAACTGGGCGCTCTTGCCCGTGGCGCCCACGAAGAGCATCAGCGTGGCGAAGGTGAGGACGCCGAAGCCCACTTCCGGAGCCAGATGGCCCGCCTGGGTGAGGATGTCGGAGATCGTCAGGGTGCCGAAGGCGGCGAAGAGCACCAGCATGCCGATGGACACACCCAGGTCGCCCACGCGGTTCATGAGGAAGGCCTTGAGGCCCGCCTGGGGCGCGAAATCCGTCTCGAAGTAGTAGCCGATGAGCAGGTAGGAGCAGAGGCCCACGCCTTCCCAGCCCACGAACATCAGCACCAGGCTCGAGCCCAGCACCAGGGTCAGCATGAAGAACACGAAGAGGTTCAGGTAGCTGAAGAAGCGGGCGTAGCCTTCATCCCCGTGCATGTACCCCACGGAGTAGAGGTGGATGAGGAAGCCGATGCCCGTGACCACCAGCATCATGGTGCCGCTGAGGGGATCGATGACCAGGCCGAAGGGCACGCTCAGGGAGCCCGTGGCCATCCATTCGCCGTAGTTCAGGATGAGCCGGTGGTCGGGCATCCCCTTCATGGCGAAGAAGGCGGAGAAGGCCAGGAGGAGGGAGCCGAAGACCACGCCCAGGCCCACGAAGGTGACAGCACCCTTGCCGGCGCGCTTGCCCAGCAGGCCGTTGAAAGCCGCGCCCAGCAGGGGGAGGATCGGAATGAGCCAGTAGTACTTGTTCATCGCATCCTCACTGCTTCAGGCTGGTGGCCCGGTCCGAGTCCGTGGTGTCCCGGTGACGGTAGAGGCCGATGACCAGCGCCAGGCCGATGGCTGCCTCGCAGGCGGCCACGGCGATGATGAAGAGGTAGAACACCATGGCCTGGGCATCGCCCCCGCGGAAGCGGGCGAAGGCCAGCAGGGCCACATTGGCGGCGTTGAGCATCAGCTCCACGCCCATGAACTGGAGGAGGAGGGTGCGGCGCAGCAGCACCGTGGCCAACCCGAGAGCGAACAGGAGAAGGGCCACCACCAGGTATCCCTGGAGGCCGCCGTGGAGGATCGCGTCCATGCCGGTCATCGTGGGCTCCTCACAGGTTCCGCTTGGTCAGCGCCACGGCGCCGATCATCGCGGCAAGCAGCACCAGGCCCGCCACCTCGAACCCCAGCAGATGGTCGGCGAAGAGGGCCGTGCCCACCTTCTGCAGCGTCATGGCCTGGGGCATCTCGGCGCCCTTCGCGGCCAGGGTTTTCAACCCGCCAGAAGCCATCACCAGCTTCACGGCACCGAGGACCAGGGCCGCCAGCAGGGCCACGGACAGCCAGCGCTGGATGGGGCGGGAGACCACGGCCTCCTCCTCCTGGTGGCTGTTCAGCATCATGATCACGAAGAGGACCAGCACCATGATGGCGCCACTGTAGACGATGATCTGGAGCGCCGCGGCCACGGGGTTGGCCAGCAGCACGAAGAGCCCGGCCACGCCGAAGAAGGTGGCCACCATGCAGAGGCCCGCCACGATGACGTTCTTCTGCAGCAGCATCCCCAGGGCGCCCAGGAGGGTGATGAGGGCAAAGGTGATGAACATGGCCGCTCCCTTACAACGCGATCGTGCGGCGCGGCACGGAGGGGGTGGGATCCTGGGAGATGCGCTCT
>DASXUH010000190.1:0-1608 GCA_036504935.1 Geothrix sp.
CAGGATGTCCGGGTGGGCGTGGCCCAGGATCAGCGGACCCCAGGACATGCAGAGGTCCAGGAAGCGCTGGCCGTCCTCGTCCTCGAACCAGGCGCCGCTGGCCTTCTTGAAGAACTTGGGCGTGCCGCCCACGGCCCGGAACGCCCGCACGGGGCTAGAGACGCCGCCAGGGAAGTGGGTCAGGGCTTCCTGGAAGAGGGTGTCGTTGCTCATGAAAACCTCAAAGGATTTTTGTCCACAGATTCCACAGATTAGAAAAGCAAGAGCACGTGAGAGTCATCGGCGATTTCAGCAGTTGAATCTGTGTGAATCTGTGAAATCTGTGGATGAACCTTTTCTAGGAGATCCAACCCTTTTCAACGGCCTCACGGCCGGCGTAGGTGACGATCATGTCGGCGCCGGCGCGCCGGATGGCGAGGAGGTGCTCGTGCATCAGCTGGTCGCCGTTCACCCAGCCCAGGCGGTCGGCGGCCTTCACGCTGCTGAACTCGCTGGAAACGTGGTAGGCGCAGATGGGTGCCAGGGCGCGCTCGCGCAGCCGCCAGATGAGGTCGAGGTTCGGCAGGGCGGGCTTGACCATGAGCATGTCCGCGCCCTCTTCGATATCGAGCAGGGCGTCCCGCAGTCCTTCGCGGGCGTTGCGGGGGTCCATCTGGTAGGTCTTGCGGTCCCCGAACTTGGGGCTGCTGTGGGCCGCCTCGCGGAAGGGACCGTAGTAGGCGCCGGAGTGCTTGATGGCGTAACTGAGGATGCTGGTCTGGGTGAAGCCGTTCTTATCCAGGAGGTCGCGGATGGCCGCCACGCGGCCGTCCATCATGTCGCTGGGGGAGGCCACGTCCGCGCCGGCTTCGGCGTGGCGGAGGGCCATTTCCGCCAGGATGGGCAGGGTCTCATCGTTCTGCACCACGCCATTCTCATCCACCAGGCCGCAGTGGCCGTGGCTGGTGCAGCCGCAGAGGCACACGTCCGTCATGACGATGAGGTCCGCGCCGAAGGCCTTCTTCAGGGCCTTCACGGCCACGGGCACCACGCCATTGTGGTCGCAGGCATAGCGGGCATCCGGAGTCTTGGAAGCATCATCCGGGACACCGAACAGCAGCACGCTGGCGAGGCCCTTCTTCAGGTCCTTCTCCACCTGCCGCAGCGTCTCCTCCACGCTGGCATTGACGATGCCCGGCATGCTGGAGATCTCGGTGCTGCCCGCCTGGGGCTGCACGAAGTGGGGCTGGATGAGGTGGCGCGGGCGGAGGTCCGTTTCGGCGACTAGGTTGCGCATGGCGGCGCTGGTGCGGAGGCGGCGGGAGCGGTTCAGCATGGGGACTCCTCCTTGTTCAGATGTTGCGCGAGCATGGCCCAGAGCAGGCCGGGCTTCGGTTCACAGCGGGCATGGGCAGGGGCGCCGGCCTGGGCGAAGGCCTCAGCCGTAGCCTCTCCCCAGGCGAAGCGCTGCACGCCCAGGGCGATGGGGGCCAGGATCTCCGCCTGCAGGGGACTCATGGCCAGGACGCCCTCCACCTCCGGCAGGGGCGGAAAGGGATCCCGTGCGGCTTCACGGTGGGTGATCCAGGGGTGGATCCGCCAGGCACTGCCCTTGGCCGCCGCCTCCAG
>DASXUH010000191.1:0-25808 GCA_036504935.1 Geothrix sp.
CGTCGCGCGTAGTACCCGCTACGCATCTCCTCGCGTTCCTCGCCTCGCTCGCCCGGCGACCCTCGCGCGGCCCCGTGGGGGTTTAGTTAGGCACTCGAAGCCGAAAATTCAACGTGAGCCTGAAGCTCGCGGCCACGGGCAGCCCGTCCAGGCGGGCCGGTTCGAAGCGCCACTGGCGGGCCGCCTGCAGGGCGGCTTCCTGGAGGGCCGGGTGGCCGTCCAGGGCACGCACCTGCATGGGCACGCCCCGCTCATTCACGATCATCATCAGCACCACCGTGCCCTGGATCCGCGCCCGGCGGGCGAAGTCCGGGTATAGGGGATCCACGCGGTGGCGTGGCGTGAGCCCGGTCATGGAGAAGTCGTGGATCACGGGGCCGGTGGATGAACCCGCAGGACCGGACGCAGGACCCGCGGCGCTGGGAAGCGCAGGCCCCGCCCCGGGAAGATCATGGCTGCGATCCACCGTCGGCAGGCCCGAGGCCGGGGCCTCGGGATCCGCGCGAGTGGGCGCGGCGGCATTCGTGGCGACCAGGCTCCCTCCGCCTGAACCGGCGGCGACGGGCGCCGCGCGTTCGATGGGACGCGACCGTGGCGGCCCTTCGAGTTCCACCGGCCGCCAGGGAGGCGTGGGCTGGAGTATGGACGGCGGGACCGCCTGGGGCGCGAAGGAAGCGATGGACACCGCCCCGCCGGCGAGGAGGAGGTAGGCCAATCCGGACAGCGAGACCGCACGGAGGGTGTCGGAAGGTGGCGCCGAAGCCAGGACGGCCTGGGGCTGGAGGGTGGGCGGAAGATCCGGGAACGCAGGCCCCCGGCCGCGCCGGAGCGCGAGGATGGTCATGGGATCTCCTGTGGGTGGCGCCTGTGGCCTCCCACAGATCCCAGGCCCGCCGCAAGCGGCGGACATCGGTTGGCGGCAATCCCGGGCCCTGGATCACACACCGTCTGGAGGATGTCCAAAGATCGCTTGCATCAGGTATCGGCGGTGCGCAACGGCTGTCAAGGCACTTATCTCGATTAAGGTCGCGATTCCATCACGCCATCACACCGAAGGCAACGGAAGCGCCCAGCCCTTCCGCTGGAGTTCCTCCAACAGCTCCCAGGCAGCCTGATAGGGATTGCTGTCGACACCGCCCAGCACATCCCGATGGAAGCGGGAGCGGAAGGGCTCCAGCTCGGGATGGGGGGAATCCGCCAGACCGGACCCTGACTGGAAGAGCCTCAGGAGCAGGGCCTCGGGATGGGCATGGTCCAGGCGGGCTGCGCAGAGGATGGCGCCCCCGTCTCCTTCCTCCGCCCCGGCCTGCATCAGGCGATCCCGCAGTAAGTAGAGGCTCATGGGCTCAGCGCCCAGACCCACACATCGGATCTTCGGCCGCCCGTCGAGGGCGCCATCCACCTCGGACTCCGCCAGCCAGGGACAAGGGGGGCGGTGTCCCCGGTAGGGAAGCCAGGGCATGAAGTTTTCATGCTGCGGGTCGTCCCGCAGCCAGGCATGCACCAGGTGCATGAGCCCGGCCCGCTGGGCGGGATCCATGTCGGGCCCGCACCAGAGGAGCCGCTGCACCGGTACCACCCTCGTTCCCGCCTCCCGGTACGAGGCGCTCCATGCCGCGGAATCCACGGGCATCTCCAGTCCAAGGCCCGCGAGGAAGGTTGTAAATCCGGGGTAGGGGAAGGGCAGCCGGAGGTCCACGCCGTCTGCGGAGACCCGTACATCCGTGCCGGGCAGACAGGTCCCCAGGGAGCTCTCCCTGAGGACCTCCTGCAGGGAGAGTCGATGGTCCTCGGTCCTCAACTCCTCGATCAATTCCAGCCGCCAGACCCGCCCATCCTGGTCACAGGACCAGTCCCCCACCGCGGAAGGCTCGGGACGATCGAGCGCATCCAGGCCGAGCAGGAGCAGACGCACCCCACCCGCCGGATCGAGGCGGCCAAGGGGCTGCAGCCGGCCTCCCCCCTCCAGCAGGCGCGCGTGCCGCTGGGCCCGGGCCCAGGTGGCGCGATTCCAGGCGGGATCCGCGGTTCCGCCCGGCTCCAGCAGGCGCGCCAGTTCGCCCGAGGCGAGCTGGCGGTAGGCCTCGTTCTGGCGCAGCTTCTGGTGGCCCCCGAGGATCGCCCAGATCTCGTCGACATTCTTCCGGCTGATCCGGGAGAGCTCGCGGCCCACCTCAGCCATATGACTCCCGGTCCGAGACAACTGGCCCACCTCGACCATGGCCTTGGCTTCCACGCTCCACTGCCGGCCCAGAGCGGTCTGGATGGCCGACGAGCATTCACCGACTTCGTAGAGCGACTGTTCTACGCGTTCCGAGACCTGCCCCACCTGCTCCACCAGCCCGGCCTGGGTCTCCAGGGCGCGCTCCAGATCCAGTCCCTGCCGATCCAGCTGGTCTGCCACATGGAGGAGTTCCTGGATGCCCGTTCTCAGGTGCCGGGTCACCTCCTGGAGATCCCATAGCCCGGCACCCTCCCGCTCCATGCCCCGCTGATGCTCGTTGAGGGCGCGCTCCAGATCCGCGGCCCCCTGCGAGGTCTGGTCAGCCAGGCCGCGGAGGCGCCCTCCGATGGCCTGCATGCCCGCCCCGCCGCCGCCCTGCTGCGCGAGGATCGCGGCGTTCACTGCCAGCAGTCCGGTCTGCTGGGCCGCCTGGTCGATGGCGTGGATGGCCCCCTGCGCACCACCGAACGACCCGAACGCGACAATGCGGCGCTGCGATTCGACCCGGAAGGCCTCAATGCGCCGGGTCAGCGCCTCCGCCTGATCCCTCACCCCATCGGCGAAGGTCCGGAACCGCCGGAGCTGCTCCGCCCGGGCTTTCATCTCCTCGAGAAGCCTGGGGGTATGGGCCACCAGGCCTTTGACCGCCAGGTCCAGCCGTGCGCCCTGGCGGACTCCGGCGCCCGCCAGGCGGCTCAGCGCGCCTTCCTCCTTCTGCAACCGGGGGAAGGTGTCCTGGAGTTCCTTCAGCAGAGCCTCGACCTGGCTCAGGCGGGCCTGAGCCTGCTCCAGCGCAGTCCGGAACGCCTTCCCCTGGAGGCGGTGCTGATCCGCCCGGAGCCGCTGGTCCAACTCGATCTGATCGAACTTCAGAGAGCCCTCCATGGCCTCCCGGAGTTCCTGACCGTAGGTCGCCAGCCGCTCTCCCGCCCTGGTCCGGGCCGTCCGATCCTCGATCGACTGCTGCTGGAGCTGCGCCAGCAGCCCATCCAGCTCAGTCCATTCCCGCGTGACCGCCTGGTGGAGGGACTCCACCCGCTCTCCGTTCCGGCGGTTTTCCTCGAGCAGGGTGTTCAAGGCCACCACCACCTGGTGGGACTCCCTCCCCAGACCTGCTGGCGGCGCGAGCAGCGTGCGGTCGCCCCGGAGAATCCGGCCGGCCCAGTCGGCCAGGAGGCTCTCCGGGGCCAGGCTCCGTTGCCAGGCGTACCACCGCCGCCCCAGGAGCACCAATCCGGCGGCCACCATCATCAGGATCGCAGCTTCGCCCGGCCGCAGCGAGGCCGAGACCCTGAACAGGAGGTAGGCCGTGACTCCCAGGAAGAGGAGCACAGCGAGATCCGCCACCCAGCGGCGGATCTCACTCTGCCTCACGAAGAAACCGTCCAGCCCCATGCCCAACCTCAAGCCATGGCATCCCATCGGCGCCCGGGCCTGGTTGGAAAAGTTTAGACCGTCCGCCACAACACGTCGTAGCTCCGCAGGCTGCCTCCCAGTTCCTGGAGCAGGCGGGCTCTCAGGAGGGCCGTGATGGCGGCCTGGGCCTCGTCGGCCGGGTCCAGGCGGGGCGCCGTCTCCGCGCCCAGGGTCCTCAGCCGGCGCAGGTGTTCCCGGGCCCCGGGGGGCAGGGCCTCCACGGGGTCCACTGGTGTGCAGGCCGTACAGCACCAGCCCTGCTCCGGGCTGAGCAGCGCCAGGGGCGCGGTCTCGTTCCCGCAGCGCCCGCAGACCCGCGGATGGGGCAGCAGACCCAGGCAGTGGAGCAGCCAGTGCTCAGCGTAGGCCAGGATGCCCAGGGCGTTGTCAGGGTCGGCCTTGAGGGCCCGCCCGCAGGCGCTGAGCAGGCGGTAGAGGCGGTCGTCCTCCACGCCCCCCTGGGCCACCCGGTCGAAGAGGTCCGCCAGGCAGGCCATCACCAGGCTGCACTCTAGATGCCCCAGGGTGAGGGGACTGAAGGCCAGCTCACACCGGGTGACCCGCTTCAAATCAGTCTGCTCCTTCCCGAAGAAGCTCACCCGCACCATGCTCAGAGGTTCGAAGGCCGCCACCCACTTGGCCGTGGGTTTCTTCACGCCCTTGGCCAGGCCCGACAAGCGCTCCCCATGCTCGGAAAGGAACGACACCACTGCCCCGCCCTCGGCAAAGGGCACGGCCTTGAGCACGATGGCGGCGTAGGTCCGGATCACCCCCCCAGTCTGCCCGGATTCAACCTCCCGGTCGGAGCCGTGTCTCACCTGGCGAGGCTCTTGATGCCCCGCCAAGGAGATGCCCATGAAACCCCTGTTCCGGCCCCTCGCGATCCTGGCCCTCGCCGCCCTACCCATGCTCGCCCAGCCCGCATCGGGCCCCCGGAAGGCCCGGATGGCCAGGGCCCTGAACCTCACCGAGGCCCAGCGGGCCAGCATCCAGGCCATCCGCGAGAAGCATCGGCCCGACCTGATGGCCCGCCGGGAGGCCGTGCGGCAGGCCCAGGCCGCCCTCCGGACCGCACTCCAGGATCCCGCCACCCCTGAAACCCAGCTCCGGGCGCTGCACGACAAGGCCTCGGCGGCCCGCTTCGACCTGCTGCTGGCGGGCCGAGCCGTTCACCAGGAAATGCGGGCCATGCTCACGCCGGAACAGCAGGCCCGGGCCGCCGGACTGTGCGCCTCCGCCCAGGCCGATCGCCGGGAGCGGACGCACCACCTCCGGCCGGCCATGGGGATGGCCGACTGATCCGCCGGGGGCTCACCGGTAGACTGGGGGGATGCATGCATCCCCCCTTTTCATGGCGGCCCTCAGCGGGATCATCCTGGTCGCCCAGGAGGCCCCGGTCCGGACCTACCGGCAGTGGGTGGGCGGGCAGGAAGTGGGCGGCGCCTCCCAGGAAGCGAGGAACCTGGGGGGAGTCCGCGAGGTGCGGAACCGCGAGTGGATGTCCCTTACGCGCCAGGGCCAGGAAATCCGCCAGGAGGTGGATCAAACCGCCCGGCGCGCCGCGGATGGGTCGATGGCCTTCACCTGGCGGCTGCAGCTCTCCAAGGAGCCCTTCGAAGGCAGAGCGGAATGGTCGCCCGCGGACCCGGGCTCACTGAGCATCCAGCCCCTGAACGGAGCGGCGCTGCGCACGCAGGTGCCCGCCGGGGCCGTGCTCTGGCCCGAGGACCTCGACGCCCGTCTCATCGAGGCCGCGCGGCTGCGCCGTCCCGTGAAGGCCATCACCTTCTCCTTCCCCGTCCAGCAGTGGAGCACCCTCACCCTTGAGCCCACCGGGCCGGATCCGCTACCGGGCTTCCCCGACGCGGTGCGCTTCACCGGGCAGGAGACCCAGGGCGACTCGTCGACACCCGTGGAAGCCTGGATCTCCCCGAGCGCCGGCGAACTGCGCCAGAGGACCGAACTCGGTGGCCTCGCCATCCTGATGCAGCGCGCCGAGCTCCCACCGCCCAAGGCCCGCACCGGCGACACCGAGGGCTTCTTCGAGCGCACCCTCCAGCCGCTGCCGCCGCACCCCTTCCAGCCCTGGCTGCGGAACCTGACGCTCCGGGCCGAGGGCCCCGTGCCCACGCTGCCGGAGGATGCCCAGCAGACCCGGCTCCCCGGCGCCCGGTGGCGCCTTTCGCGGGCAGCGGGACCCAGCGCCGCCGAGGCCGCCCAGCCACCGGTGGTGGGATCTCCAGCGAAAGATGAGGCCCGCTACCTGGCCCCCAGCCCCCTGGTGCCCTTCCGCGATCCCGCCTTCGACGGCCTCCTCCGGCGCCTGGCCCTACCCCCGGGGCTGCCGCGCTGGGAGGTGGCGAAGCGCGTGACCTCCTTCGTCTTCGACTGGATCACCGACAAGGATTTCACCGTGGGCTTCGCCTCGGCCCTCGAGGTCTGCCGCACGCCCCGGGGTGACTGCACCGAGCACGGCGTCCTGGCCGTGGCCCTGCTGCGGCGCCTGGGCGTTCCGGCCCGCGGCGCCACCGGCTGGGTGGGCCTGGGTGACACTCTGGGCCTGCACTTCTGGGTGGAAGTGAAGCTGGGCGCCCGCTGGGTGCCGGTGGATCCCACCTTCGACCAAGCGCCGGCTTCGGCCCTCCGCATCAAGCTCGGCGACACGGATCTCGCCGACCTCGGCAGCGTGGGCTGGGAGAGCGCCGCCCTGGCCTTCTCGGGCGTCCGCTGGGTCCCCGAGCGCGAGGGCGCTGCGCCCTGGGGTGCCGGCACCCGCATCGCAGGCGATCAGGTGACGGTTTCGGACGGAAGCCGCCTGCGCCTTCCAGGCGGGCGGTGGCACCTGGACCGCGGCATCCTCACCTTGAACCAGACCTGGACCGTGGCGGCCGTTCCCCACCCCGGGCAGGCCCAGCTGAAGGGGAACCGGCGGCTGGCGGGCCCGCGCACCTTCCGGGAGGGGTGGTGGGATCCGGCCGCCCGGCGCCTGTGGATGGACCTGGGGCAGGGGCGCTGGCTGTGCCTGGACGGGGTGTCAGAGCTTGCCGCCTACCAGCTGCTGGATCAGTTGATGGCCCCCACCAGTTCCTCCTGAAGCCCCTCCTGCTGGGTGCAGTGTTCCCGCAGGCGCTCCAGCCAGAGCGAGATGTTCAGGCACTCCTGTTCGTCGCAGCAGCTGGTGAGTTGCGTGGCCATGACCCGCACGGGCTCGTCGAGCCGCTCCATGAGGCGCCGCCCCTTGGGGGTGATGACCACGCGGCTCACGCGGCGATCCTTGGGATCCGCCACCCGCTTGAGCAGCCCCTGCGCTTCGAGACGATCCACCAGCCGCGTCACGTTGGCGAAGCGGTAGATCATCCTCCGCTCGATCTCGTAGATGGGATGGCCCTTGACCGGTCCGCCGCGGGCGATGCGCAAAACGTTGTACTGCTGGATGGTCAGTCCGTGGGCCTCGAAGAGCCGCTCCTGGACGCGGACGACGGCTTCCCGCGTCAGCATCAGCTGGAGCATCAACTGGACTCCCGGAGCAGGGAGTTTCGACATCTGAAGTTCTTCCTGAAGGGACATGGCGACCTCACGGATTCTTTGCGGGCAAGCATCACCCTATCCATGGGATTCTGGAAGGTCGTAGGAGCCCTTCTTGCCCGCTATCGCCCTTAGTTTGATCAATGTCACGAAACGATATGGCGCGACAGCCATTCTGGACGGACTGAGCCTCGGTCTCTTCCAGGGTGAGAAGGTTGGCCTCATCGGCCGCAACGGCGCGGGCAAGAGCACCCTATTCCGGCTGCTGACCGGGGACGAAACCCCCGATTCCGGGGAGGTGGTCATCACCCAGGGCCTCCGCATCGCCCGCCTGAGCCAGGAGCCCCACTTCGCGCCAGGCGCCAGCATCCGGCAGGCCCTGGAGGCCGCGCTGGCGGACCACGCCATCCTGCTGACCCGCCATCAGGCGATCCACGAAGACCTCCACGGGGCCACCGGACAGGCTGAGGCCCGGCTCCTTGACGAACTGCAAAGTGTGGAGCACCAGATCGAGCGCTGGGGCTGGGATCTCGAGCCGCGCCTCAAGGCGGCGGCCACCACCTGGGGCCTGAACGACCTGGAGGCCGAAGTGGAGACCCTCTCCGGCGGCTGGCGCAAGCGCGTGGCCCTGGCCCAGGCCTGGCTCAAGGAGCCCGACGTGCTGGTGCTGGACGAACCCACCAACCACCTGGATCCGGACCAGGTGGAGAAGCTCGAGGCCTGGCTCCAGGCCTATGGCGGCGCCCTCCTGCTCATCACCCATGACCGCCACCTGCTGGACGCGGTGGCGACCCGGATGCTCGAACTGGAGGACGGCGCCCTCCGCAGCTACGACGGCGGCTACAGCGACTATCTGCTGGAGAAGTCCGACCGGGAGTTCCGCGAATCGCGGCTCACGGAGCACATGCAGAACCGCCTGCGCCGCGAGATGGCCTGGCTGCGCCGCGGCGCCAAGGCCCGCACGCGCAAGTCCAAGCTCCGCATCCAGGAGGTGCTGGACCTGAAGGACGACGTGGAAGACCGCACCCGACTGGAGATCCGGCAAGGCCTGGCCTTCGCCGCCGGCGGCAACCGCAGCGATGCCCTGATCCGCGCGGAAAGCCTGCGCTTCGCCTACCCCGGTGGCGACGAGCTGCTGGGCGGCCTCGACCTCAGCCTCCAGCGCGGCATGCGCATCGCCCTGCTGGGGCCCAACGGCTGCGGGAAGTCCACCCTGCTCAAGGTGCTGCTGGGAGAGCTGGAACCCACCGCCGGCGAGGCTGTCCGCCATCCCAAGCTCGCCACCACCACCATCTCGCAGGGGCGCGGGGAGCTCGACGGAGCCCGCAGCATCCTCGACAACCTCGCGGAGCGTGCCTCCGTGGTGGACACCGGGAACGGCACCCTACTGGCCCACGTCTACCTCACCCGCTTCGGTTTCCCCGTGGACCAGCAGGCGCGCCCGGCCGCCACCCTCAGCGGCGGCGAGCGGAACAGGCTCCTGCTGGCCAAGGCCATGCTGAGCCCGGCGGATCTTCTGGTGCTGGACGAGCCCACCAACGACCTGGACATCCCCACCCTCCAGAACCTGGAAGAGGCCCTCCTGGGCTTCGGCGGCACCCTGCTACTGGTGAGCCACGACCGCTTCTTCCTGGATCAGGTGGCCACCCACACCCTGGCCTGGAACCCCTCCGGCACCCCACGCTGGGAGCTTTACGAGGGAGCCCCCTCCACCGTGCGCAGCCTGCGGGAGGCCCGGGCGGCCGCCCAGGAGGCGCCGAAGGCCGAGGGTCCCCGCGCCACCGCCCGGGCGGAAGCCCCCCGGGCCCGGAAGCCCGGCCTATCCCAGAAGGAGCAGCGGCGCCTCGCCGAGGTGGAACTGGAGATGGATGTTCTCCACAGCAGGCTGGCCGAGCTGGATGGGCTGCTGGCGGACCCCTCCGCCTTCCTCCGCGCGGACAGCCCCGGACACGAGGCCCTGCGGGACCGGGATGGGGTAAAGGCGGCGCTGGAGATTCTGGAGGAGGCCTGGCTCGACCTCGAGGAAAAACGCGGCGGCGCCTGACCCCATCACAATTTGCCCTTGGAGCGGGCAGCGCCGGGGCCTTTTCGCTACCCTGGATCCTGGACTTTTGTGGAGTGCCCATGCGCCCGATGCCCTTCCTTCTCTTTCCCGCGGTGGCGCTGGTAGCCCAGGCCCCTGCGCCCACCGATCTGACCCAGCGGTTCAACGCGGAATTGCCGGCGATCAACCAGATGCTCAAGACCTTCCAGGCCCAGGAGGCCATGGCGAAGGTGGAGGGCATGATCCCCGCCGAGCGCCCCGCCTTCAACGGATCCAACCTCCAGACCATCGGCCAGAGCATGGACAATGCCCAGGGTCTCCTGTCCTTCTACCGCCTCTGGGCCAACACCGCCTCCGAGGCCGGCCAGTGGGAGAAGGCCGTCGAGATCCAGCAGAAGCGGCTCAAGACGGCTCTCGCGATCAAGGCGGATCTGGACAAGGCTCAGGCCCCCATCGCCGCCCAGTGGGAGAAGGCCGCCAAGGATTCCCAGGACTTCCTCGCCAAGGGCGAGCCCCGGAAGAAGGAACTCGAGCCCGCCATCAGCGCCTTCAAGACCGAGTACGAGGAGCTCAAGTCCGGCAAGAAGAAGCTGACCAAGAAGGAAGCCGATGAGTTCAACGCCCGGGGCGCCAAGATCGCCAAGGACGAAGAGGAACTCGCCCAGATCAACGCTGCGCTGCCGGTCCACAAGCAGAACCTCGCCAACGCCCCCAAGGTGGCCAAAGTGCTCGCCGACAACCGGAAAGAGGCCGACGGCATGGTGAAGGCCGCCGAGACCTCCGTCGCCAAGGCCAAGGAGGTCCTGGCCAGCCAGAGTGACGAGATCACCAAGTTCAACACCGAGCAGGTGGTGAAGAAGGTGAAGATCGCCGGGAAGAAGAACTGGGTGGACGCGGTCCTCCGCAACCACGAGAACGTCACCAAGCTGAACGGCACCCAGACCCAGGCAGCCTTCCTGAACCGCCTGCTGGTGCTGGATCCCGGGAATGCGGGTGCCGCGAAGGCCCTGGCGAACCTGAAGGAGGGCAAGGAGCCCTTCGCCAAGGAAGCCAAGCCCACGAAGAAGGCTGGCAAGAAGAAGTGACCATGCCGCATACGTACCGGAAGGAGCGACCATGAGCCGCCTTGGAATCCTGCTTGCCTGCGCCTTGGCCGCCAGCCTGGGCGCCCAGAGCCTCACCGACCGCTTCAAGGAGGTCCGGGGCCCCTGGGAGCTCCAGCTGGACCGGGGCGACGCCGCCACCGTCCGCCGCGGGGTGGAAGCCCTCCTGGGCCGGGAGGGGCTCACGGTCAATCCCTCCGATTACAACGACATGCACGCCCTGGCGGCCCTCCGCAGCATGGCGGCCCGCGCCTGTGTGGCCGAAGGCAGCTGGGAGGAGGCGGTCGTCCACCTGCAGAAGGCCCAGGCCGCTGCGGAGGAGAATCTGGCCACCGCCGAGCCCCTGCTGGCCAAGACCCGCGCCGACCACGAGATCAAACTCCGGGAATTCCGGGACGCCATGGACAAGCAGGCCCCACGGCTCAGGGAACTGGATGAGGCCCCGGGGCTGAACCAGGACCAGCTGAAGGTCCGCCAGCAGCTCAAGATCTTCATGGATGAGCAGAAGGCCGCCATCGCCCACAGCGAACGTGCCCTGAAGGACATCGACGGCATTCTCGAACGCCTGCGCCAGACCAAAGCCAGCACGACCAAGGCCACTGCGGACTGGAAGGCCTTCCTCGACCGGGAGAAGGCGGAGATCGCGGAGGCCGGCGGCGCTGCCCGCTTCGTGGCGGCGAAGGTGGAACAAGTCAAGGCCGACGATGCCCGTCCCCAGCAGGAGCGCTTGGCCTATGCCCGCCGCCTCCAGAGGCTCGACCCGGCCAACAAGGACGTCACCCGGCTGGTGAACGGCCTACTGGGGAAGGAAGAAGAGGCAGCCCCGGCCAAGCTCAAGGCCAAGAAGAAGAAGGCCGCCAAGAAATAGCTTCCCCAGCCCTATGGAAAAGCGGCCCATGCGGGCCGCTTTTCCATAGGTAAGAGAGACCCTAGAACACGAACCCGAACCCCACCTTCACGAAGTCCGTGGGAGGGGGGTCGCCAGCCTCCACGTCGTGGGCCGTGAGGGTCTTGTGGAAGGTGGCTTCCATGGTGAACCGCGCCCCGGCGTCATAGCCGAAGCTGTGCCCGATGCCGATCGAGCCGCCCATCCGGCTCTTGCGGGTGGTGTTGGTGTAGTCGTACCGGGGATCCCCGAAGCTGCGGTCGAACTGCTCGAAGTCGGCGGAGAGCCCCATCGCGAAGTAGAGCCCGCGGTGCCGGAAGGCCGTGCCCTCCGGGAAGATCTGCAGGTCACCGCCCAGGTTGAACTGGGAATGCCGCAGGTTGATGGTGGTCTCGCCGGGTGCCCGGTTGGTCCCGTCCTCGGCCGACCCGCTGAGGTTCAGGCGGATGGCCAGGGTACGGTCCACCGGAAAGCTGACCGTGAAGCTGCCCCCGAGGCCCACGTCGTAGGTCTCCTTCTGGGGAGGGATCACACGGAGAGCGGTGGGGCTGTAGTAGGCCGGGTAGGTCTTGCTGGCGAACTCCCCGGTGGGGAACAGCAGGTTCAGGCTGAAGCCGATGTGCGGGCTCTGGGCCTGCAGCGCGGCGCCCGAAGCGAGAAGCAGGGGCAGCAGGAGCATCGTGGTTCGGCGCATGGGGCCTCCAATGGGTGTGGCAGGGATGCTACGGAGCGAAGGGCGTGCCAGATTAGGGCAAACGGCGTCATCCCTTGGATCCAGCGCAGCATACTCCGATTGAGGCCAGGCGACGATCGCGGCGTTTTGCCTCGATGTGATGCGGGATTGCAACAGCAGGCTTTGGGCGAGGGCCACGATGGCCTACTCTGGACAGGACGAGGATGGTTCATGGCGTGGAAGCAGGATCTGGCGAAGTTGAAGCAGCAGCTGGGACCGGAGGAGCAGGCCTCTCCTGCCCCCAAGCCACCGCCTAAACCTGCGCCTAAACCCTTGGTACCCACGAGTATGGATGATGAGGACGCGGTCTTCCTTTCGGCCATGGGCCTGAAATCAGCGGCCCCCCGTTCGGCCAAGGCAGCTGCGGCTGCCACGCCTGCGCCAAGCCCTTCCGGTGCGCCTGTCCCGCCGGCCCCTCCCGCCGCCCCGCCCGACACGTTTGAAGAGGCCCTCAAGGATCTGAAAGGTCTGAAGCCTCTGTCCCGCGACCCCAAAACCCAGGCCGTTCCGGCCCAGCCCCCCACCCTCCCGAAGGCCCAGGTTCCAACCGTCCCCGCGGCCCCGGCACCCCCAGCCACCCTCCCGGTGGCAGCTGCCCCCCCACCGCCCCAGGTTGCCGGGGCTGAACCCGCCCAGGCGGAGCCATCCCCAGGGTCCCCAGGCGCGCTCGCACCGTCCACCGCTCCCGTCCGGTTCCAGCTAGCGGCCGGCATGGCCATCGAGGTGGATGGCATGTTGGACCTGCGGGGGCATACGTTGCAGGACGCGATGGACCGCCTGAAGGATCGCCTGGGGGACGGCCTCCTGCTGGGCTGGCGCAGCCTCCAGGTCATCTTGGGCCCGGATCCGAAGCTTCATGAGGGCCTGATGGCCGTGCTCGCCTCCGGCGAGGCGCCCATGGTGGCACGCTACGCCCAGGCACCCGTCCCCATGGGCGGCAGCCAGGCCTGGCTGCTCTATTTCGCCCCCACCACCTCCCAGTCCTGATCGAGATACCAGGTCTGAGAACCATGGAGTTTCCCCAATGAGTTTGCTAGTGGTCGGTAGTGTGGCCTTTGATGACCTGGAGACGCCTTTCGGCTGCCGCGAGCGCGCCCTGGGTGGTTCAGCGACCTACTTCTCCCTGAGCGCCAGCCGCTTCCATCCCGTGCGGATCGTCGCCGTGGTGGGTGAGGATTTCGGCCCGGACCAGATGCGCGTCTTCGAGGGCCGCCCCATCGATCTGGCAGGCTTGTCGAAGGTCAAGGGTCTGAGCTTCCATTGGAAGGGCGCCTACGGCTATGACCTGAATGAGGCCAAGACCCTGGCCACGGATCTGAACGTCTTCGCCGACTTCCAGCCCGACCTGCCGGCCAGCTACCGCGAATGCGATTATTTGTTCCTTGGGAACATCGATCCGGTGCTGCAGCTCGACGTGGTGCGCCAGATGACCAAGCGGCCCCGCTGGATCGCCCTGGACACCATGAACTACTGGATCCGCGGGGCCCGCCCGGCCCTGGATGCGGTTCTCCGGGAGGTCGACATCCTCTTGGTGAACGATGCTGAAGTGCGGGAACTTACCCAGGAATACAGCCTCATCAAGGCCTACAAGAAGGTGCGGGCCCTTGGTCCCAGCACCCTCGTGGTCAAGCGCGGGGAGTATGGCGTGGCCCTCTTCACGCCCGAGGGGATCTTCGCCGCGCCGGCGTACCCCCTCGAAAACGTCTTCGACCCCACCGGCGCCGGGGACACCTTCGCCGGGGGCTTCCTGGGCTACCTGGCCTGGATCGAGCGGACGGATGTCACCGCCCTCAAGCATGCCACCCTCGTCGGATCGGTCATGGCCAGTTTCACCGTGGAACAGTTCTCCACGGAACGACTCGAGCAGATATCCCAGGATGAAGTTCGCAACCGCTTGGCATTATTTTCAGATATGATCCGCGTCGAAGACCTATAATCAGCACCACCTAATCCCCTGGGGGTCCCTGATGCACCAGCCTAATCGTCTGTCTATCGGCCGGCGGCGCACTTTCGCGATGGCGCCCGGCCTCCTCGTGGCCCTGGCTCTCGCCGTTCCCAGCCTTGTAGCCCAGGAGCCCGCTGGCACGATCAAGGTCGAAACCCACAGCTCGAAATGGGATTATCCCAGGGAACTCAAGGTCCCCGAAGGCTCCCGCACCCATATCGTCGAGAAGGGCGACACGCTCTGGGACCTGTCCGGCAAGTACCTCGGCAACCCCTACGCCTGGCCCCAGATCTGGGAGCTGAACCAGTGGATCAAGGATCCGCACTGGATCTACCCTGGGGACCCCCTGATCATCGATCTGACGCGGGCCGTGGCCACGGCCGACTCCGTTCCGGGCGCGGTCTCCGACCTCCAGCCGGACCGGCGGCGGGTGGACCCCAGCGCCCTCCGGCGGCCTGAGCTTGGCTTCAGCTTCCAGGACTTCATCCAGCTGCCCTTCTTCGCTGCCGACGGCGCCGAGGCCCACTACAAGAACCAGGGCGCCTTCACCCTGACCGCCAACCGCCGCGAGGACCGCCGGCTCCTCGTGGAGGGCGAGACCGTCTACATGAACGGCGGCAGCGAGCAGGGCGTCAAGGTCGGAGACCGGTTCCTCATCCTCAAGACCATGGCCCGCAAAGTCCATCACCCCATCACCAAGCACAAGCTGGGTGACGTGGTGCAGCAGGTGGGTGTCATCCGGGTGGTGACGCCCCAGTCCAAGGGATCGGTCGCCATCATCGAGCGCTGCCTGGACGGCGTGGAGGTGGGTGACCATCTGGTGCGGTTCACCGAGCCCGCCAACTTGCCCCTCCAGCTCAGGACCGACACCACCGACCCCGTGAAGGTGGCCCCGAACTCGGCTGCGGTGGTCTACGCCCGCGATGCTCACCAGCACACTGCCATCGGCGACATGGTGATCGTGGACAAGGGCACCAATGACGGCATGAAGGTCGGTGACGTGCTGCTGGCGGTCCGCACCAGGACTTTCCCCGTGGGTCCGGACGGCGACCGGAAGAGCGCCACGGAAACCACCACCCATTACGTCGGGCAGGCCCTGGTGATCCGCACGGACACCCAGACCGCCACCTGCCGCCTGCTCCGGACCACCGAGGAGATCCGCATCGGCGACACTCTGACTCACTGAGCCGGGAGGAATTTTTCCAGTTGGGGCCCCCTCGGGGGCCTCAGCCGTTCTGGCGCCTGAGGACCACCACCACCCGCCGCCCCCGGCTGGGCAGGGTATAGGGGTGGGGCGCGGCCTCCCATCCATGTGGAAGCGGTTCCCCGGACCAGTCCGGCCCCTTCAGGGCCAGAAAGGGGGCGCCCGCCCTCCCATGCCGGGTCCACCAGCCCACCAGCTGTTCCAGGGAGCCCAGGGCCTTGGCCGTCCCGAGGTCCGCCTCCAGAGGCGGCAGGTCCTCCAGGCGGCCCTGCACGGGCTTCAGGTTGGGCACTGGGAGTTCCAGGGCCGCCTGACGAACGAAAGCCAGCTTCTTCGCGGAGGCGTCCACGGCAACTACTTCCAGATCCGGGCGGGCCAGGGCCAGTACCACCGCCGGGCAACCCATTCCCGTCCCCAGGTCGGCCACTCGGCAGCCTGGGGCGAGGGGGGCCAGGAAAGGCAGGATCGCGGCGGCATCCAGAATCAACTCTTCCCAACGCTCAGCTTGGGGAAGCGAGGTCAAGGCGTGGGTGCGATTCCAGCGGTCCAGCAGCGCCAGGTAGCGGCGCAGGGGAGCGGACAGGGCGGCGGGCAGACGGGGCTCCATGCCTCCAGGATGCCAGGGATGGCCTTCGAACATTGAAAGCTCTTCACTCCATTCATTTCTTCTTTATATTCAACATCTTTGTTCGATTTTGAGCTGGGTTGACCATCGGCCTGCACTATCATCTCAACTGTCAACATCGATGTAATTCATGCACCTAGAATGTTGACATTGACCAATGGGTCAATATCACTCATGATGAATCCCCTTTGACTGATCTTCCACAGGAGCCGGCCATGACTGAGACCAAGCTGCCCTTCCAGATCGATTGGTCAAGCCGGAGCAAAATGCGTGGGCCCGGTGAGCAGTCCCTTGGGAAGCTGCTTCATAGCCTTCGGGATCGCCTCGCGCCACAGGCTCAGGGTGTATCGCTGACTTATGTCGATGATCGTGGCATGAGAAAACTCAACCGCGAGCACCGCGGGAAAAACATGACGACGGATGTGCTGAGTTTCCCCTCAAGTGTGGAGAAAGGGGCCTTTCCACACCTTGGCGATATCGTGATCAGCCTTCCCACCGCCGAGAAAATGGCCAAGAAGTTCGGCGTGAGCCGAAGGCGTGAAGTGGAGACACTGGTGATCCATGGTTTCCTGCATCTCTGTGGCCATGATCACGAAAAGGATCGTGGCGAGATGATGGAGCTCCAGGCCCAGCTCGAGCGCGAACTGCTGGAGACGGAACCCCTGTCCATGAGCCTCAAGCGGGGACGCAAGCCCGGCAGCAAGGTCAAGAAGCTCAAGGATGGCACCCGGGTCGTGGTGACCGGCCGCGCCGCGGCCGCCCTCGTCCGCCGGGAGCGCGTAAAGAAGGAAAAGAAGGTCAAGGTGCGCAAGGTGGCCAAGCCCAAGGACCCCGCCGGGAAGCGCGGCCCCGGCCGTCCCCGCAAGGAGGCTGCGGCAGTTCCCGCCAAGCGCGTGCTTCGCCGCCGCCGGCCGAGCCCCTCCCGCAGCGGCGTCATCGCGTAGACGCCTGAAGCTCGTCATGGAAAAAGGGCCCGAAGGCCGATAAAATGGCCCTTTGGCCCGGTTCCGGGCCCCATCGGAGCCTCCGTGATCAATCTCCTGCTCGGCCTGGGTGCCGCCCTTGCCGTGATCCTGCTGTCCTTCGTGCTGCACATCAGCCCGTGGATCAGCGTTCCCATCGGCATCCTGGCCGGTGGCGGGCTTTTCATCTGGCAGGGCCGCAAGGTCCAGCAGGAACTCGAGAAGATCTTCACCCGCGCAGGTGAGCTGCTGAAGAAGCAGCAGTTCGACAAGGCCATCGAGGCGATGAAGGAGGGCTATCGCTTCGCGCCCAAGCAGTTCCTCGTGAAGGGCAGCATCGACGGCCAGATCGGCGTGGTGCAGTACCTCCGCAAGAAGAACGAGGAGGCCGAACCCCTGCTGGCCTCCGCCTCCATGCAGCACTACATCGCCAAGGCCATGCTGGGCATCCTCCAGTGGAAGCGCGGCGAGAAGAAGAAGGCCAAGGAGACCTTCACCCTAGCCCTCAAGGCCGGCAAGAAAGAGAGCCTGCTCTACGCCGTCTACGCCTACGTGCTGGTGGAGATGGGCGAGCGCGACAAGGCCATCGAAATCCTCAACCAGGGCCTTGGCATCTGCAAGGGCGACGAGCGCCTCATCACCAACCGCAACCTGCTGCAGAACGGCAAGGCCCTGAAGATGAAGGTCTACGGCGAGCAGTGGTACCAGTTCCTCCTGGAACGTCCCATGATCCGCCAGGAGGCCCCGACCTTCGCGCGGGTGTCGCGTCGCGCGCTGCGTGGGTGACGCCCCGGCGGAATCGCCGCTACGCGCCGATTCCGCCGCATTGAAAAGATTCTTTAAACTTTCGGCAACCGCGGAGCGGTTGCCAAGCCGAACCGAACGATTGAAGGAGCAACCTCTATGTCCGGCCACAGCAAATGGTCCACCATCAAGCACAAGAAGGGCGCCGCTGACGCCAAGCGCGGCAAGGTCTTCACGAAGATCCTCAAGGAGATCACCGTAGCGGCCCGTCTGGGCGGCGGCGACGTGAACGCCAATCCCCGCCTGCGCCTGGCTGTGGACCAGGCCAAGGGCAGCAACATGCCCAAGGACAACTGGGAGCGCGCCATCAAGAAGGGCACCGGCGAGCTCGAAGGCGTGACCTACGAGGAAGTGGTCTACGAGGCCTATGGTCCAGGCGGCGTGGCCATCATGGTCGAGGCCATGACCGACAACAAGAACCGCACCACCCCCGAGATCCGCAGCTACTTCACCAAGTTCGGCGGGGAACTGGGCGCCCAGGGCTCCGTGGCCTACCTGTTCAGCAAGCAGGGCCAGATCGTGGTCGAGCCTGAAGTTTCCGAGGACAAGGTCATGGAAGTGGCCCTGGAAGCCGGCGCCGACGATGTGGTCAACGAGGGCGAGGCCTGGGTCATCAAGACCAGCCCCGAGGCCTACCAGGCCGTGAAGGATGCCGTGGACGCCGCCAAGCTCCCCGTCATCGAAGCCAAGATCATCATGGCGCCCAGCACCAGCACCGCCCTCGAGGGCTCCAAGCTCGCCAGCTTCCTCAAGCTCGTGGACCTGCTGGAGGACAACGACGACGTGCAGAACGTGTGGCACAACGGCGATTACGAGGAGCCTGAGGACTGAGGTCCGTCTTCAGGGTTCAGTCCTCAGTCTTCAGTTGCTCGGGGGCGCCATACGGCGCCCCCGAGTCATTCCTGCGCCTTCGGCGCAGGAATCGGACTGGCGAAGATCGGGGTGTCATCCCCCTGTCCCACCGCCAGGATGGGAAACCGGGGCGGTTCCCCCCACATGCCGTCGCCGCGGATGAGGGCGCTGTGGAAGGCGCCCCAGTAGGCCAGGCTGTCGGTGCTGCGCGGGTCCAGGAGGTAGAAGGCCAGGCGGCCCAGGGGCTGTTCCAGGGGGATGTAGAGGGCGCGGTCCAGGTCTTCCGGCGCCCAGGCTAGCTGCAGCTTCTTCGGCGCGGGTTCGGTCTTCCAGGCACCTTGGAGTTCGAGGGTGAACACGCCCTGATAGGCGGAAGCGGACACCTTCCGGCCCGATTCTTGGAAGTGCAGCGTGGCCAGATTCCGCGGCCTCGCACTCCCCTTCAGCACCTTCAGGCCATGGGCCTGGAGCAGTGGGAGCACCGTGGGGGCATAGGCCGGGTCCACCAGGTAGCCCGCAGGGACCGTCACGAAATCCTGACCCTCGAAGCCCACGAAGCTGGGCAGGACCAGGTGGGTGCGCGACTTCTCACCGACCAGGTGGCCTTGACCATCCCGGATGGGGTCCACCCAGTCGAACGCTGCGCGTTCGACCTGTTTCAGCTTCGCTGAGAGTGGAAGGGACACAGGTCCCTTCTTCCAAGCCTCGATCCATCGGGCCTGGGACTCCTGGATCTGGCCCCGGATCTCGCCACGGTGCCCCGCCATCCAGCCCAAGCAGGCCAGCACGAAGCGGCGGGTATCGGCGATGCGGTCGGGCCAGCTGCGGTAGACGTAGCTCTCGGAGAGCACCGCCAGGCGGTTGCGCAGGGCCGGGTAGTTCGTCAGCAGCCGGGGGTGGGCGTCGTAGGTCTCCCAGGCGGTCGGCGGCTTCTCCGTCGTGGGCTTGTAGGGGACGAAGTTGCCGTAGTCATAGGTGGGCATGCCCTCGGCCTTCAGCTGCTCTCGCACCGCCACGAGCATGTTCCGGTTGAAGGCCAGCAGGCCTTCGTCCGCGCCCAGAGTACAGGCGGGGCCATGGGTGAGGTGGAAACCGTGGGTGCTGCCGTTGGTGGTGTGCAGATCCAGCACGGCCGCGGGATCGAAGTCTTCCAGCATGGCCAGGAGCCAGCGCGTGTTGGGCGCGGCGGCCTTCATGAGGTCGCGGTTGAGGTCCAGGCCCAGGGCATTCTCGCGCCGGCCCACGCCGCTCTCCGTGGGGTTGGGCTGCCAGGGCCGGATGGCGGGGTCCAGGGCATCCGTGCCGTCGGCGTTGTAGGCGGGCATCACCACCAGATCGAGGTTCCGCCGCAGCGCCGGATGCTTGCCTTGGAGCAGCTCCCGGAGAATCTGCTGGATGGCCTCCTTGCCTTCAACTTCCCCGGCATGGATGTTCGCGTTCACATAGACCCTCAAGGGATCCGGCCCTGTCCCCTTCAGGCGCCAAGCCAGCAGGGGCTTGCCGGTTTCCGTGGCGCGGGGCACACCCTTCGGCTGGTAGGGTTCCAGGCCGGGGGCCTGTTTGCGCAGGGCATCCATGAAGGCCTTCACCTCCGCGACCGTAGAGGTCCGCTTCAGCTGCGTGCGTTCAGGGACGGTCTGAGGCCACCCGGCGAGAAGGCTGATTCCCGCCAGGGCCAGCAGCAAGCTCCGCACGGTCAGCGTGCCGTAAAGGCGGTGCCCGCCGTGGCGGGGATCACCGTGGCCGGTGCCCCAGAGCCGCCGAAGAGCCCCTTGTTGTAGACCGTGAAGCTCGAGGCCAGGAAGAGCACCAGGACCAGCAGGGCCGATCCCCGCTTCCCGGCGGCCAGGGCCTTGGGCGTCATCTCGGACAGCCCCACCAGCACCACGACCAGCAGCAGCTTGATATGGAAGTAGTGGCCCTGCTTCAGCGGGTTCGAGCCACCCTGGATCATCAGGAGCAGCAGGCCGATGCCGGCGATCAGGGCCAGGCGGAAGGACCAGGCCACCACCTTGGCCCAGATGGTGGCGGCGAGGCCGCGGATATCCTCGCGTCCCTCCTCGAATCCCGACAGGAGCAGGGCCACCACGACCGCGCCGCCGCCCACAGCGAGCGTCACGAAGTGCAGCCAGCGGACAAGGTTCACGGCCTCGAGCTTCAGGTTCATGGTCATCCTCGCGAAGAAGACCCCCAGGGTAGCAGCCCTGCTAGGCTCGATTGGTCAGGAGGCTGTCATGTCCAAGCTGCGCGTCGCCGTCGTCGGTGTAGGACACCTCGGGCAGCATCACGCCCGGATTGCAGCCTCCGCGCCGGACGCCATCCTGGCCGCCGTGGTGGATCCGGATTCCGTCCGGGGCCCCGAGATCGCCGCCAAGTTCGGCGCCCCCTGGGCGGCCTCGCTGGACCAGGTGCTCGCGGAAGTGGATGCCGTCCAGATCGCCGCCCCCACGGGCTTTCACCACGCCCTGGGAACCCAGGCGCTGAAGGCCGGCAAGCACGTGCTCATGGAGAAACCCCTGGCCGCCTCGCTTGATGAGGCGGTGGCTCTGCTGAAGGCCCTGGCGGCCGCCCGGGCCACGAAGCCGGATCTCGTCGCGCAGGTGGGCCATCTGGAGCGCTTCAACCCCGCGGTCACGGCCCTGCGCGACCGCGGCTTCAAGCCCCGCTTCCTCGAGGCGGTGCGCGTCTCGCCCTTCCCCGCCCGCAGCCTGGAGGTGGACGTGATCATGGACGTGATGATCCACGACCTCGACCTGCTGCGCGCCCTGGTGGGCCGGCCCGTGGTGGATGTCGTGGCCGTGGGTGTGCCGGTGCTGACGCCCTACGCGGATCTCGTGAACGCCCGTCTGAAGTTCGAGGGCGGCGCCTATGCCACCGTCACCGCCAGCCGCGTGGCCCGCAAGAAGGAGCGCACCCTCCGCGCCTTCGGCGACAAGGAGTACGCCAGCCTCGACTTCGCGGCGCAGAAGCTGGAATTGCTGCGCCTGGTCATGGGTCCCGACGGCCCTGAGGTGCAACCCGAGACCGCGAGCATCGAGGAGGGCGAGCCGCTGAGGCTGGAGATCGAGGCCTTCCACGCCGCCTGCCTGGGCCAGGGGACCGAGGGCGTCACCTGGGAGGAGGGCCAGGAGGCCATGCGCGTGGCCGACCAGGTGCAGAAGGCCGTGGCGAAGAGCCTGGCGGAGATCCGGAACGCGTGAGCAGGTTCTACGACCTCGCCTCCCTGACCAAGCCCCTGGTGACGGCGCCGCTGGCGCTGGCCTTCCTGGACCTGGATGCGGACCGGCGCTGGGCATTGGGCTTCCATGACCGCGGGACACCACTGACCGCCCGGCAGCTGCTGTCCCACAGCTCGGGCCTGCCTCCCTGGCGGCCCTTCATCGGCGAACCCTTGGCCGTGCAACTCCGGCGCCCGGTCCCGGATCACCCCTTGCTGCGCCCAGCCACACCCGGCTTGGCCACCTATTCGGACCTGAACTACCGCCTGCTGGCCGAATTGCTGGAGACCGAGACCGGCGTGCCCTTTGCGAAGCTGGGCGCTGCCTCGGGCCTCAGTCCTGCACCCTGGCCGGCGGCCCCCGAGCCCGTTCCGGATGGTCCCGACGCCGCCGCCTGGGCCCTGGCCGCGGACGAGACCCTGCCTCCCCGGGAGGCCCACCTGCCCCACGATGCCAACGCGCGGGCCGGGATGCCGGGCCATGCCGGTTTCGGCACCACCGCCCCCCAGCTGAAGCTGGCCCTGGCCCGCTGGGCGGCCGCCGGCTGGCCGGACCGCATGGCGGTGGAGACGGCCGAAGGCGAGCATGGCACCCGATGGGGCCTGGGGCTCCAGGTGCTCTTTGCGGGGAGTGGGCGTTTTGGACAGTTGCTGTCAAAGCTACCCCTGGGCCTCGGCACCCACGTTCTCGAGGATCCCAGCCAGGCCCTCCCCCCAGTGGCGCCGGCCCTGGCCGCGAGCCCGGGCGGGCCTTCCGGCTGGTGGTTCCACCTGGGCTACACGGGCCCGGCCCTGTTCTATCGGCCCGCGGACCGGAGCTGCATCGCCCTGCTCCTCCACCGGAGCGGGCCGGACGGGGCGATGCTTGATGTCGAGGCACTGCGGGCCCGGCGCTGGGAGGCCCTGGTGCGGTTCGTGGGACAATACGGCGGATGAAACCCCTCCTTGTTCCCGCCCTGGTCCTGTCGCTCGCTTCCGCCCCCGCCGCCCAGCCTCCGCTGAAGATCGGCCTCGACACCCAGGCCATGGAGTGGATCGTGTCGCTGGAAGGCGGCGGCCAGGTCTGCGATCGCGCCGGAAGGCCGGTCATGAACCTCGCTCCGGACGAGAAGCTGCGCATCTGGTGGGACAGCCGCGGCGCCTCGGACCCTACCAGCGAATACCGCATCCAGGTGGGACGGGCTCTGGCCGCGGACGAAGCAGACGCCCTGATGAAGCGCCTGAGGAAACTGGGAGAGCCATCGGACCGCGTGAAGGTGCCGGACGCGGACACCTGGCGCGTGCTGGTGGGGCACTTCCCCGAGGCGCCGAAAGCCGAACCTCTGCTCCAGAAGCTCCAGGACCTGGGCTTTGATGAGTTGTGGGTGGCCACCGAACCCCGTGACAGCCGGCCCCGCAAGGGCCGCGCCCTCTACGCGGTCAGTGAGCGCTACGAGCGGCGGGCCCTGCCCCTCGCCGGTGTGTGGCTGAAGCCCTCGGGCGACCTGACCACCCTCCAGGGCAAGGGGCGGTACCGCGGCAAGGTCGAGATCTTCCCCAATGCCCAGGGCCGCCTCACGGTGGTGAATACCCTGGACCTGGAGACTTACCTCCGCGGCGTGGTGCCGAAGGAGATGGGGGCCTGGGAATTCCCCGCCCTCGAGGCCCTGAAGGCCCAGGCCGTGGCAGCACGCACCTATGCCGTGGCCAATCGCGGCAAGCGCTCGGCGGACGGCTTCGACATGGGCGACACCGTGGCCGACCAGGTCTATGGCGGGCGCGATGGCGAGCAGTCCCTCACGGACCGCGCCATCCAGGAGACGGAAGGCCTGTTCGCCACCTACGGCGGCAAACCCATCCAGGCCCTCTTCATGGCGAACTGCGGCGGCCACACGGTGGACGTATCGCAGGTCTTCGGCGGCGACGCCCCCTATCTGAAGGCGGCTCCCTGCTATCCCGCCAAGCCGCTCACCCTGCCCTTCGCCGCAGGCGTGTCCCTCACCGCCGAGACCCAGCAACCCTGGCTCGGCTGGGAATTGCTGAGGCTGGCGGCGGGGATTGTGCCGGTGGGATGGCTCAACGGCGATCATCTGGCCCGCCCAGCCACGGTGGAGGAGTTGAGCGGCCCGGTCCTGGCCCTCCAGCAGCGCCTCGGCGTCGACCCCACGCCCCTGCTCCGGGTTGGGCATCCGGTGCTCGCCCTGGCCCGGGCCCTGGGCCTCCACAAGGTCGTGGAAGGCCAGGAGCGGCTGCAGGATGCCGCCTACTTCCTGCCCCCCGATCTGCCTCCGGGCGATCGCCTGCTGGCCACCTTCCTCACCCGGAGGGGCATCGTCCCCGCGGCCCTCTGGACCGCCAAGGAACCTCCCACCCTGCGCCAGGCCCTCCTGGCCCTGGGCCGGATGTGGCAGGACCTGGATCCGCTGGCCCCCGGCGAAGGCACTCTGCTGATGGACCGGCAGGTGCGCCGGAAGCGGGGCGGCCCCGAGCCCCTCACCCTCTCCCCGAAGCTGATTCTCGCGGAGGAAGCGCCCGACGGCAGCCTGCGCCTGACGCCGAAGGCCGACCTCCAGGTGGGTGACCGCCTGAAGTGGATCCCCGGGGAGGACGGCTCCGCCGCGGTGCTCGTGCGCCGGCTCGATCCCGACGGCGCCGCCTGGGACCGCTACAACCCCATGGCCCACTGGCGGGTGGAATACAGCGAAACCGACCTGCTGGCCTTGGTGCGCAAGCGCATCAAGGTGGGCGGCATCCGCGAGCTGAAGGCCCAGCACAACGAGGAGGGGCGGGTGCTGGACCTGACCCTGGTAGACAGCCAGGGCGCGCCGCACCGGGTCCGCGGCATGCACATCCGCGGCCTGCTGGGCCTCAAGGACAACGTGTTCCGCTGGATCACCCTGGGCCAGGGCGCCCAGCGCCGCTGGGTCTTCTACGGGCGCGGCTGGGGGCACGGTGTGGGCATGTGCCAGACCGGCGCCTACGGCATGGCGCTCGAAGGGGCCACCTTCCAGCAGGTCCTGGCGCACTACTACCCCAGTACCGAACTCCGCAGGGTCGATTGATTTTCAACCAGTTACTCCCATTCAGGGATTGACGGAACCCGGGAGCCGACCCAGGCTTGCCTTCCTGGGAGGGGTTGTGTCTCTGGATGCCTGGATCCTCGGTGCGCCGCTGAAGGTGCTGCGGCAGGAGGATCATCCGTACCACGAGACTACCCTGGCCACCCTGGGCCGCCATGAGCTGGGCCTGAGCCGGCGGCAGAGCCCGGCGGCCCAGCCAGGTTGCGAGATCTTCCTGGATGGCCGATCCATCTACCTACCCGGGGCTTCCGCGCCGGACCGCGCCTGGTTCGACCTCTGCCGCGAGCTGGGCTACGAGCCCGCCCACCACTGGGACTGGGACCCGGCCCTGATCCTCTTCCAGCAGGTGCTGCCGGCCCTTGCGGCGGACTGGCATGAACCGCCCCTCGTCCTGGACGTCCAGGGCCTCCCGGAAGGCGTCCTGAGCCTGGCCAGCCTCCGGCAGACCTTCGCGGAGGCCGTCTCCGATCTGCGCCGGGACAGCCTTGGTCCCGTGGGTGCCAAAGTGGCCGAGACCTTCGAGTGGCTGCCCCTTCGCGCCGTGGTCTTCCATGACGACGCCCAGCTGCCGCTCGATTTCGAAGGCGCCGGCTCCTGCGGACGGGTCTCCCTCTGGCTCGGCATCCACCGGGACCGGGCCGTGGCGCTGGATGGGCCCGCCCCCTTCGGGCCCGGCCTGCGGCGCTGGGTGGCCGGAGGATCCGGCGGCCTCCCGCCCGCCGAGGCCTTCCTCACGGCGGCCGGTCTCGATCCGGAGCCACCCAAGGGCTTCGAGGCCGCCTTCGAATCCGCCCTCCACCGGCTCTGCCAGCGGCTCGAAAGCCCCCTGGACGCCTACCGCCGCACTTATCCCGTGGGCATCCCCTGGCACCACGGCCAGCGGGAACGCCTCCTGGGCCGCACCATCGTCGACATGCGCCCCGGGAATCCCCCCATGCTCGTGCTGGACGATGGCACCGAGGTGGCTCTGGACCACAGCCCTGCGCCCTCCTGGGGGCACGGCGGCATCTGAGCTCAATCGGCGGGTTCGGGCATCCGCCTCATCCGCCGCACCAGGGCCACCACAAACATGGTGAGGATGGCTCCGACCGCGGCGGCGGTCATGTCCTTCTGGGCGTCCCAGATGTCCCCCTGGGTGCCCAGGAAAGCGTCGCCCAGTTCCGGCGCACTGAGGCGGGCCGTGATGCTCTCGATGATCTCGTAGACGGC
>DASXUH010000192.1:0-7804 GCA_036504935.1 Geothrix sp.
GAGGTGGAACGCTGCGGAACCGATGAGCACAGGGGCCACTGCCTCCAGGGTGCCCGCCACGTGGAGGCCCTGGGCCCCCAGGAAGCCCGAGGCGAAGCCCAGGCGCTCGGGGCTGTCGTGGTTGCCCGCGATGATCAGCACGGGCACGCCGAGACCCCGCACGATGCGGTCCAGCACCTCGTCCAGCAGCGCCACAGCCTCCTTGGGGGGCACGGCCCGGTCGTAGAGGTCCCCCGCCACCACCAGGGCCTCGGCGCGGGTCTCCTTGACCATGGCCGCCACTTGCTCGAGGGCGTGGGCCTGGTCCTCCAGGAGGTTGGCGTTGCAGAGGGTCTTGCCGAGGTGCCAGTCGGAGGTGTGGAGGAAGCGCATGGGATCCGTGAGGAGGGCGTCGCGTTCCGAGTATGGCATCCCAGCAGGACGAAGCCCCCTTGCGGGGGCCTCGTCTGCGGACCGGAGGGGGAACTACTCGCGTTCCGCCCGGTTGAATGCGTCGGCCAGAGTCGCCTTCTTCTTCGCATCCCTGCGGGATACTCAGACCTCTCTGACAACGACGAAGCCCCCTTGCGGGGGCCTCGTCTGCGGACCGGAGGGGGAACTACTCGCGTTCCGCCCGGTTGAATGCGTCAGCAAGGGTCGCCTTCTTGAACTCGGGCTGGCGGGCTTTGGCGGCGTCCATGTCACCGCGCTCCTGATCCTGCTCCAGCTGCTTGACGGAGAGGCCGATGCGGCGCTCGGTGGGATCGAGCTTCACGATCTTCATGGTGAGGTCCTGGCCGGCGGCGAACTCCTTCTGGATGTCCTCCACCCGCTTGCGGCTCAGCTCGGAAACGTGGACCAGACCCTCGATGCCATCGCCGAGGTCGACGAAGGCGCCAAAGTCGGTCAGGCGGGCGATCTTGCCGGTGAGCACATCGCCCACGTGGTGGTTCTCGAAGAAGATCTCCCAGACGTTGGGCTCCATCTGCTTCACGCCGAGGCTCATGCGCTGGGCCAGGGGATCTAGGTTGAGGACCTTGGCGGTGACTTCGTCGCCCTTCTTCACGATCTCGCCGGGGTGCTTGATCTTCTTGGTCCAGCTGAAGTCGGACACGTGGATCAGGCCGTCGATGCCCTCTTCCAGCTCGACGAAGGCGCCGAACTCCGTGATGTTGCGCACGGTGCCCGTGACGATCATGCCGGGCTGGTACTTCTCGGCGATGGCCATCCAGGGGTTGGGGGTGATCTGCTTCATGCCGAGGCTGATGCGGCGGTTCTCGGAATCCACCTGCAGGATCAGGGCCTCGACCTGGTCGCCCAGGTTGACCATGCCCTTGGCGGACTTGACCTTCTTGGTCCAGCTCATCTCGGAGACGTGGACCAGGCCCTCGATGCCAGGCTCCAGCTCAACAAATGCGCCGTAGTCGGTGATCGAGACGACCTTGCCCTTGACCGTGGCCTGGATGGGATAGCGCTCCTCGACAGAGAGCCAGGGATCCGGGAACTTCTGCTTGTAGCCGAGGCTGACGCGCTCGGTGTCCTTGTCGTACTTGAGCACGGCCACTTCGACCTTGTCGCCCACCTGGAACATCTCGCTGGGGTGGTTGAGCCGGCCCCAGGACATGTCGGTGATGTGCAGCAGGCCGTCCACACCGCCGAGGTCGACGAAGGCGCCGTACTCGGTGATGTTCTTGATGGTGCCCTCGACCAGCTTGCCTTCCTCGAGGCCCGCCAGGGTCTCTTCCTTCAGGCTCGCGTTGATGGTCTCCAGGAACAGCTTGCGGGACAGCACGATGTTGCCCCGGCGGCGGTTGACCTTGATGACCTTCATGTCGAAGGACTTGCCGAGGTAGGGATCCAGGTTGCGGACGGGCTTCATGTCCACCTGGCTGCCGGGCAGGAAGGCGCGGATGCCGATGTCCACGGCCAGGCCGCCCTTGACCTTCTCGAGCACCGTGCCGTGCACGGTCATGTTGGAACGGAAGGCCTTCTCGACCTCGTCCCAGATCTTCATCTTCTCGGCGCGCTCGCGGCTGAGGCGCACGTTGCCGTTGGCATCCTCGAGCATCTCGAGCAGCACTTCGACCACGTCGCCCACCTGGACGCCCTGGGTGCCATCCGGATTGTTGAACTCATCCAGATTGACGGTGCCCGACCCCTTGTAGCCGATGTCGATGATGACGTCCTTGCCGCGGATCTCCACGACGACGCCCCGCACGACCTCTTCCTCGCGCAGGCCCCGGGTCTCGCCCTGCAGGGCGGCCATGAACTCCTGGCCTTCATCGCTGCCGTCCTCGATATACCCCGAGTCGAGCACGGTGATGCGGCCCATCTGCTTGGAGCCTAGGCCCTTGATGATTGATTCTAACTTGGACATGTAAGTCCACCTCGTTTGGTTGCGCCCACGCTCTGGTGGTGCGCTGGAATCCCGGCACACGAAGTCCGGCAGAACGCCCAGGTTATCTGGGAATGCCTTGAGAGGCCAGGAAAAAGGGCCGGACAGCCTTCAGAGTGTGTTTTAGAATTCGCACGGACCGCGCTGGGAGCGCCGGGCGAGCATGGCTAGGAGAGGGCCCGCAGGCATGGTGGTTCCATGCTTAGGGCCCTGGACGACGCCAGGCGACGCCCGCCGCCCCAGCCCGGAGGGACGGCGGCCAGCCGCGCGCCCAGCTGTGTCACCGCGCTTGGACGATGACCCCCATCGCCCTGCGCACGCTTCCTTGCTGGATCACGCGGCTGACCACCGTCGCGGCTCGCGGGAATTCTAAAACGCACTCTTAGACCGAGATGACCACGATCTCGGGGTCCACTTCCTTCTGGAGCATGCCCTCGATGGCCACCAGGGTGCCGGTGAGGCTGGCGGGGCAGGAACCGCAGGCGCCCATATACCGGATCATGACCTGCTTCTCGTGCCGTCCGATCAGCTCCAGGCCGCCGCCGTCCGCCGCCAGGGCGGGCAGGATGGCGCTTTCCAGCACCATGCGGATGTCCTTGAGCATGGGGTCGTGCTCATCGTCCACCTTGCTGAAGACCCGGGGCCCCCCGGGGGCCGGAGCCTGCCCGCCGCCGACACCCGCCGCGGCGCGGATGGGCGCGGCCAGCAGGGGCAGCATCTCGGGCCAGCCCTTGTTGTCGGTCTTGGTGACCGTGAGGAACTTGTCCTGCATGAAGACCGAGGTGACATTTCCCACGGCGAAGAGGCCCTTGGCCAGCTCGTCGTGCTCGGCGGTCTCCGCGCTGGGGAAGGACTTGGGGAAACCCACGGCCACGGATTCCTTCAACACGAACTTCACCGCGTTGGGGTTGGGCGTGTACTCGATTTCGGCGATCTTCGGCATGGGAGGCCTTCTGTTTTTAACCGCAGATGGCGCAGATTTGCGCAGATGGAAAAGCATGAATAAGTCTGATCTGCGTCATCTGCGTCATCTGCGGTTTCAATTCATTATTCTGTTGAGGCTTCGGATTCGCCCTTGAGCGCGGCGTGGAGGGTGGCCCAGGGGAGGACGGCGCACTTCACCCGGCTGGGCAGGTCCTTGACACCGCTGAAGAGCGTGAGCTTGCCCAGCAGGGGCGCCTGGGTGGCGGGGTCCAGGTCGCCGCGCACCATGCCGCGGAACTGCTCGGCCATGGCTTCGGCTTCGGCCACGGATTTCCCTTTCACGGCCCCGGTCATGAGGCTGGCGCTCGCCGTGTCGATGGCGCAACCGCTGCCCTGGAACTTGATGTCCTGCACCACGCCGTTCTCGATGACCAGGGTCAGGTCGAGCTGGTCGCCGCACAGGGGGTTGAAGCCCTCGGCGTGATGGGTGCAGGCCTCGAGCTTCCCGAAGTTCCGGGGCTTCTTGTTGTGCTCCAGGATCACCTGCTGGTAGAGCTCGCGGGGGTCGGTCATTTGAACAGCTCGATGGCTTTGAGGACGGCCGAAACCAGGATGTCCACGTCTTCGCGGGTGTTGAAGTAGGCGAAGGAGGCCCGGGTGGTGGCGGGGACGTTGAAGCGGGTCATGACAGGCTGGGCGCAGTGGTGGCCGGCGCGGACCACGACACCTTCGCCGTCCAGCAGGCTGCCCATGTCGTGGGCGTGGATGCCGTCCACCACGAAGGAGAGGACGCTGGCCTTGTCCCGGGCGGTCCCCAGGATGCGCAGGCCGGGGATGGCCGCCAGGCGCTCCGTGGCGTAGGCCAGCAGCTCGTGTTCGTAAGCGGCGATGCGGTCGAGACCCAGGGCCGTGAGGTAGTCGATGGACGCGCCCAGGCCGATGGCGGCGGCGATGGGCGGGGTGCCCGCCTCGAATTTGCCCGGCGCGGCGATGTAGGTGGTCTTCTCCCAGCTGACGGAACGGATCATGTTGCCGCCGCCGTGCCAGGGGGGCATGGCCTCCAGATGGGCCAGCTTGCCGTAGAGCACGCCAATGCCCGTGGGGCCCGACAGCTTGTGGCCGCTGAACGCGTAGAAGTCAGCGTCGAGGTCCTGCACGTCCACCTGGAGGTGGGGCACGGCCTGGGCGCCGTCCACCAGCACGGGCACACCCTTGGCATGGGCCTTGGCGATGATCTCCTTCACGGGGTTCACGGTGCCGAGGACGTTGCTGACATGCACCACGCCGAGGAGCTTCGTGCGTTCGGTGATGAGCTCGTCGAGGGCATCCAGGATCAGCTCGCCAGCATCGGTCATGGGGATGACCTTGATGGTCGCGCCCTTTTCCTCCGCCAGCATCTGCCAGGGCACGATGTCGGCGTGGTGCTCCATGGCGGACAGGAGGATCTCGTCGCCCTCCTTCACCGTCATCCGGCCGAAGGTCTGGGCCACGAGGTTGATGGACTCCGTGGTGCCGCGGGTCCAGACGATCTCCTTGATGGAGCCGGCTCCGATGAAGCGGCGCACTTTCTCGCGGGCGGCCTCGTAGAAGTCCGTGGCCTCCTGGCTGAGGGTGCTCACGCCGCGGTGCACGTTGGTGTGCTCATCCCGCTGGTACTTCGTCATGCGCTCGATGGCCTGGAGGGGCATCTGGCCGCTCACGGCGCTGTCGAGGTAGACCACCGGCTTGCCATGCAGCACGCGGGAGAGGAGGGGGAAGTCCTTACGGACGGCCGCCACATCGAGGGTTTTCAGGTCGACGCTCATCCGAGGTCTCCCAGCGAACTGGCCTGGGTGCGGGCCATGACGAGCTGGCGCAGGGACCGGCGCAGGCTGGCCACAGGAATGTGGGTGAGCACATCCGCCGCGAAGCCGTAGGTGAGGAGGTTGCGGGCATCATCGGCGTTCATACCGCGGCTCTGGAGGTAGAACAGCTCCTCGGGATCGAGCTGACCCACGGCGGCGCCGTGGCTGCACTTCACGTCATCGGCGTAGATCTCCAGCTGGGGCTTGGTATCCACCCGGGCGGCCTCCGAGAGCAGCAGGTTGCGGCTCTGCTGCTGGGCGTCCGTGCCCTGGGCCCCGGGAGCCACACGGATCTGGCCGTTGAAGATCGCGCGGGCCTTCCCGTCTACGATGCACTTGTGGAGCTGGTGGCTGGTGGCGTGGGGCTCGGCATGGTGCAGAAAGCTGTGGGTATCGGCCACCTGCGCCCCGTCCAGCAAGGCCAGGCCGTCGAGGCTGGCCTCGGCGCCCTCGGCCAGGCGCACCCAGGGCTGCTGGCGGGAGAGACGGGCCCCGAAGCTGAGGGTGCGGGAGTGGTACTGGCCGCCCTTGCCGACCTCGGCCTTGAGGGTGCCGAGATGGTAGGCCTCGACGCTCTCCCGCTGCACGCGCTCGTGCCGGAGGACGGCGCCTTCCGCCACGTGGACTTCGACCACCGGGCAACTCAGATAGGCGCCTTCGCCGATGTGTTCCTCCACCAGTTCCAGTTCAGCTCCGCGTTCAAGGATCACCAGGAGCCGCGGGAAGACGGCCACGGGGGTCTCGGCCTTCGTGATGAAGAGCAGATGCAGTGGCAGGGCCACCTTGAGGTTCTTCGGCACCAGGATCACGGCGCCATCCTCGAAGCGGGCGGTGTTCAGATCTTCGAAAAGCCCCTTGGCCGCGCCATTGCCGATGCTGCCCAGCGCGTGGCAGGCCTCGCTGGCATGGGACATGGGGAAGTAGCGCACACCAGCGGGGACGGCCGAGGCGCAGCTCACGTGGGGAGCGTGATGCCCGTTCACGAAGACCTGGCGCGTGCCCACCATCTCGGGGAGCAGGTGGCCGCTGATGTCCACCGTCGTGCGAGGGGCCGCACCGAAGGCCGTGCCGTTCAGAAGTTTCAGGTCTGTGTACTTCCAGTCCTCGTCGCGGGTCGTGGGCAGCTCGCGGCCCGCCAGCCGCAGCTCTGCCGCTTCGCGCAGCGAAGCCCACTCAGCGGGCCTGGGCCCGCCGAGCAGATCGACCAGCGGGTTGGAGCCAACCACCATCGTGGTCATCGCTGGCTCCCGGCCGCAGCTTCCTCCAGCACCCAGTCGTAGCCGCGGTCCTCGAGCTCAATGGCCAGTTCCTTGCCGGCGCTCTTGAGGATGCGGCCGCCGGAGAGCACGTGCACGAACTGGGGCTGGATGGTCTCCAGGATGCGGGGGAAGTGGGTGATGATCAGCAGGGCGCGGTCGGGGCGCTGGAGCTTGTTCACGGCGTCGCCCAGGACGCGCAGGGCGTCGATGTCCAGGCCGCTGTCCAGCTCGTCCAGGATGGCCAGCTTGGGTTCCAGCACCGCCATCTGCAGGATCTCGTTGCGCTTCTTCTCGCCGCCGGAGAAACCCTCGTTGAGGCTGCGGTCGAGGAACTCCTCTTTCATGGCCACGAGCTTGATCTTCTCGTGGATGAAGTCGTCGAATTCCAGGGGATCCAGCTCGTCGCGGCCCTCGGCCTCGGCCTTCTTGTTGTAGGCCAGGCGCAGGAACGAGGCGTTGCTCACGCCCGGCACCTCGATGGGATGCTGGAAGCCCATGAAGATGCCGGCCCGGGCGCGGGCATCGGGCTCCATCTCGAAGAGGTTCTTGCCCTCGTACAGGACCTCGCCGCCCGTGACTTCGTAGGCCGGATGGCCCACCAGCACCTTGCCCAGCGTGGACTTGCCCGAGCCGTTGGGGCCCATGATGGCGTGGATCTCCCCCGCCTTGAGCTCCAGGTCGATCCCCTTCAGCACCGGCGTGCCGTTGATCGAGGCGGTGAGGTTCTTGATGGAAAGCATTTAAAACTCCTGATTTTTAACCGCAGATGACGCAGATTGCGCAGATGAAAACCCTTATCTGCGTCATCTGCGTCATCTGCGACATCTGCGGTTCCAATTCTTCATTTTCATCACCCAACGCTGCCTTCAAGCTTGAGGGAGAGCAGCTTGGTGGCTTCGACGGCGAACTCCATGGGGAGCTCGCGGAAGACGTCCTTGCAGAAGCCGTTGATGATCATGCTGATGGCTTCCTCGGCGGGGATGCCGCGCTGCTGGAAGTACAGCAACTGCTCTTCGCCGATCTTGCTGGTGGTGGCCTCGTGCTCCACCCGGGCGCTGCGGTTCTGCACCTCGATGTAGGGGAAGGTGCTGGCGCTGCACGCCTGGCCGATGAGCATGGAGTCGCACTGGCTGAAGTTGCGGGCGCCCTCGGCCTTCGGCTGCACCTTCACCAGGCCGCGGTAGCTGTTGGAGCTCTCTCCGGCGCTGATGCCCTTGCTGATGATGGTGCTCTTCGTGTTGCGGCCGATGTGGATCATCTTCGTGCCGGTGTCGGCCTGCTGCTTGTGGTTGGTGAGGGCCACGCTGTAGAACTCGCCGATGCTGTCGTCGCCCAGCAGGATGCAGCTGGGGTACTTCCAGGTGATGGCGCTGCCGGTCTCCACCTGGGTCCAGCTGATGTGC
>DASXUH010000193.1:0-2505 GCA_036504935.1 Geothrix sp.
TGAAGTGCTCATGGAGGCCAACGAGCCCTTCCTCCAGACCCACCTCGAGATGTTCCTCGCCAACGACGTGCAGACCTTCGACGTGTGCTTCCCCGAGGCCGACGTCACCGGCAAGGTCTTCTCCGAGACCCTGGCCAAGGACCACACCGAGGACAGCGAAGAGGCCGCCAAGGAGCTCTTCAAGAAGATCCGGCCCGGCGAGCCCGCCACGCTGGAATCCAGCAAGAAGCTGCTCTTCGGCATGTTCTTCGACCCCCAGAAGTACGACCTCAGCAAGGTGGGCCGCCACAAGATCAACGCCAAGCTGGCCCTGGGCACCGACCTGGACTTCCGCACCCTGGGCACGGACGACTTCGTGAAGACCGTCCACTACCTGCTGCGCCTGAAGAAATACGACACCACCCGCCAGGACATCGGCGAGATCGCCCCCGTCCGCGCGGACGACATCGATCACCTGGGCAACCGCCGCGTGCGGTCCGTGGGTGAGCTCCTGGAGAACGGCTTCCGCGTGGGCCTCGTGCGCGTGCAGCGGGCCATCAAGGAGAAGTTCAGCATCGCGCAGGATCCCAACAGCCCCCTGCAGGCCCACGACCTCATCAACAGCAAGCCGGTGATCGCGGCCATGAAGGAGTTCTTCGGCAGCAGCCAGCTCTCCCAGTTCATGGACCAGACCAACCCGCTGTCCGAGATCACCCACAAGCGCCGCCTGTCGGCCCTCGGACCGGGCGGCCTCAGCCGCGACCGCGCGGGCTTCGAGGTGCGCGACGTGCACACCTCGCACTACGGCCGCATCTGCCCCATCGAGACGCCGGAAGGCCCGAACATCGGCCTCATCAGCTCGCTCTCCTGTTACGCCCGCATCAACGAGTTCGGCTTCATCGAGAGCCCCTACCTCAAGGTGGAGAACGGCCGCATCGTCCACTTCGCCAAGGTCACCAGTGTGGGCGACTCCAAGTTCGGCTACATGGAAGTGGTCCGCCTCGACGATCTGGAGGCCGAGAACAAGAAGCTGACCAAGGCCGGCAAGCGCGCCGCCAAGTTCGAGATGCACGCCTTCTACCTCTCCGCCTGGGAGGAGGACGAGCACGTCATCGCGCAGGCCAACGTCCCCGTGGACGCGGACGGCGCCATCCTGGACGAGGACGTCACCGTCCGCGTCGCCGGTGAGACCAAGATCCTCACCCGGGACAAGGTCACGCTCATGGACGTGAGCCCGAAGCAGGTGGTCTCCGTGGCCGCCAGCCTCATCCCCTTCCTCGAGAATGACGACGCCAACCGCGCCCTCATGGGCGCGAACATGCAGCGCCAGGCCGTGCCCCTCATCCGCACCGAGGCCCCCATCGTGGGCACCGGCATGGAGTACGTGGCCGCCAAGGATTCCGGCGCCTGCGTCGTGTGCCGCCGCTCGGGCATCGTCGAGACCGTGGACGCCAACCGCATCGTGGTGCGCGTCGAGGACGACCCCGACACCGAGGGCATCGAATCCGGCGTGGACATCTACACCCTGGTGAAGTTCGCCCGCAGCAACCAGAACACCTGCCTCAACCAGACCCCTCTCGTGAAGAAGGGCGAGTACGTCACCGAGGGCCAGATCCTCGCCGACGGCCCCTGCACCGATCACGGCGAGCTGGCCCTGGGCCGCAACCTCGTCGTGGCCTACATGCCCTGGCGCGGCTACAACTTCGAGGACGCGATCCTGATCTCCGAGCGCGTGGTGAAGGAAGATCTCTACACCACCATCCACATCGAGGAGTTCGAGGTCCACGCCCGCGACACCAAGCTGGGCCCCGAAGAAATCACCCGCGACATCCCCCAGGTCCGCGAAGAGGCCCTCAAGAACCTCGACGACAGCGGCATCATCCGCACCGGCGCCACCGTGCGCCACGGCGACATCCTGGTGGGCAAGGTCACGCCGAAGGGCGAGACCATCCTCAGCCCCGAGGAGAAGCTGCTCCGTGCCATCTTCGGCGAGAAGGCCAGCGACGTGAAGGATGCCAGCCTGACCGTGCCGCCCGGCATCGAAGGCACCGTGGTGGACATCAAGGTGTTCACCCGCAAGGGCCAGGAGAAGGATCTCCGCACCCAGCAGATCGAGCGCGACCAGATGGCCAAGTGGGAGAAGGATCTCTCCGACGAGGAGCGCATCATCCGCGCCGAGGCCAAGAAGAAGATCGTGGCGCTGCTGAAGGGCAAGGAACTCTCCGAGGCCCTCACGGACGACAAGGGCCAGAAAGAGCTGCTGCCCAAGGGCAAGAAGCTCACCCAGAACATGCTTGAAGCTGTGTCCTACCACCGCTTCCGGCAGATCTCCGTGGCCGCCGGCAAGAACCGCATCGAGACCGAGGTGCTGGACATCCTCGACCGGACCGAGAGCCAGCTCAAGGTCCTCCGCAACATCCTCGACGAGCGCATGGAGCGCCTGCTCAAGGGCGACGAGCTCATGCCCGGCGTCCTCAAGACCGTGAAGTGCTACGTGGCCGTGAAGCGCAAGCTGCAGGTCGGCGA
>DASXUH010000194.1:0-2558 GCA_036504935.1 Geothrix sp.
TTCTGGTTCCTTCCCCTGGCCGTGGCCGGGACGATCTTCTGGCTGAGTGCGCAGTCGCACTACCCGGGGGGAATCGAGCTGCCTCCGCCCTTGGACAAGTTCGCCCACGCCACCGTGTACGCGATCCTGGCCCTGGCCATCGACCTGGCCCTGCGCCACACACGGCCCGGCCTGCCGCTCTACCGCCGCCATCTGCTGATCCTGGCCGCCGTGGCCCTCTACGGCGCCTCCGACGAGTTCCACCAGTTCTTCGTCCCCGGCCGTTCCTGCGAACTCGGCGATTGGGTGGCGGACTGCCTGGGTGGCGGGCTGGGCCTGACGGCCGGCTCCCTGCATCTCCTCCTGACGCGGCGTCTGGGGGCCCTCTCCTGGTGGCGAGGCCGGATGCAGCGGCCCGATCCCGCCCGTGCCCTGATCCTCGTGGCGGATCCCCACTGGGGCACCACGCTCACGGGGCTGGAGGCTGCCACCACCGCCTATCCCGAGGCCGACTGGCTCTTCCTTGGCGACGTGTTCGACGTATGGGTGGGGTTTCCCGGGATGGAAACCGACCCGCAGCGGGCCTTCCTCGCTTGGGTGGATGCACGCCGCGCCGCGGGCTGCTGGGTGGGCCTGTGGCTGGGCAACCGCGAGTACTTTTTGGACCGGCACGCCGGGCGCTTCGACCTCATGGGCGAAGGCCTCGGCGGGAAGCTCGAAGGTGAGGCGCTGACCTGGGAGCACGGGGACCTCATCAACACCGCCGATCGCCAGTACCGCCTCTGGAACCTGGTGTCGCGGTCCGGCGCGCTGTGGCTGCTGTTCCGCCTCATGCCCGGCGGTACGGCCCGCCGCGTGTCCGCCTGGATGGAGCGGAAGCTCCGCACCACCAACGCCGCCTACAAGCTGACTTTCCCCCGCGAGGCCTTCCGTGCCGCCGCCCAGGCGCATCCCGGCACCACCTTCCTCACCGGCCACTTCCACACCCACGAAGTGGAGGCCAACGGCATCGCCCTGCCCTGGGCGCACGAGGGGCGGTTCATGGTGTGGCGTAGCGGAAAGGTTGAGGCCCTTTAGAGCTCCAGCAAATCCGCCACTTCGCGCCGCAGCTCGGGAATGCCCGTCCCTTTGGCGGCGCTGGCCCAGGCGATGTCGGCGACGTGCAGGCCCAGGTCGGCGGCCACGTCCTTGCGCTGCTTGAGGGCCTTGCTGGGCTTCACCTGGTCGGCCTTGGTGGCCACGATGCGGTGAGGCAGGCCCTCGGTGCGGAGCCAGTCGATCATCTGGTGGTCCAGCTTCGTGGGGCCCACCTCGGCATCCACCAGCACGAAGACCATGCGCAGGGTGCTGCGGCCTGTGAGGTAGCCCTCCACCATCTTCTGCCAGGTGGCGCGCTCGGCGGCGGGGCCCGTGGCGAAGCCGTAGCCGGGCAGGTCCACGATCCAGCGGTCGGGGCCCGTGAGGAACACGTTGATGAGCCGCGTGCGGCCGGGCGTCTTGGACACCCGCGCCAGCTGTTTCTGGTTGGCCAGGGCATTCAACAGGGAGGACTTGCCCACGTTGCTGCGCCCCACGAAAGCCACCTCCGCATGGCAGATGCCAAGCTTCTTCGCGTCGGCCGCGGAGGTGACGAAACGGGCATCGGTGAGGGGCTGGGCCATGGGACCTCGGGCGGCTACGACGAAGGTCGAGGCAGATTCAAGATTAGCGCCCTTCCATGCAGTCCGGAGTCTGGACCGCCTTTAGAGTGCCTAACAAAACCCCCACGGGACCGCGCGAGGGCCGCCGGGCGAGTGAGGCGAGGAACGCGAGGAGACGCGTAGCGGGTACTACGCGCGACGAGCGTGACGCGGCATCGCGACGTCCGCCGGCCCTCGCCCGGAGGGAGAAAGCCAGGTGGGCGCCCCGCGGCGTCAGGGCCCTTGAACAACGAACCACGTTGCCCAGCGGGCCCTTCCTTGCGGTGCATCCCACCTGGCTTTCTCGCGGCCTCGTCGGGGTTTTGTTAGGCACTCTTAGACCGTCACCAGGCTCGTCGGCGCCGGCTGGTCGAAGGCGACGCGGCCGTGGTCGAGGCCGATGACGCGCTTCTTCATGCGCTGGATGAGGCTGCGGTCGTGGGTGGCCACGACGACGGTGGTGCCCTGGCCGTTGATGCGCTCGAAGAGGGCCATGATCTCCTGGGCCAGGTCGGGATCCAGGTTGCCCGTGGGCTCGTCCGCCAGCAGCACCAAGGGATCATTCACCAGGGCCCGGGCAATGGCCACGCGCTGCTGCTCGCCACCGGAGAGCTGGAGTGGGTAGCTGCTGAGCTTGTGCTGGAGGCCGACCATCTTCAGGGCCCGGAAGGTGCGCTGCTTCTGCTCGGCGGCGCTCACGCCCAGCACCCGCAGGACGAAGGCCACGTTCTCGAAGATGGTGCGGCTGCGGATGAGCTTGAAGTCCTGGAACACCACGCCCAGCTTGCGGCGCAGGAGGGGGATCTCCTTCTCTGGCATCGCGGAGAGGCGGTGCCCCGCCAGCTGGATGTCGCCGCTGCTGGGCACCTGCTCCCGGAAGAGCAGCTTCAGCAGCGTGGA
>DASXUH010000195.1:0-5475 GCA_036504935.1 Geothrix sp.
ATCCTGGCTAAAAAAGCATTTGTCTTTAGCCAGGATGAACAGGATTCACAGGATGGCCATGAGCAGGCGCTTGAGCTGGTCCAGGTGCAGGAGGTCGTGGCCGGCGAGCATGGGCAGAATCTGGCCCAAGGACTCGGGGCCGCGCTCGCTGTGCTGGCCGGCGCGCGCGAGGTCCTGGGGCGTCAGGCTCTGCCAGAGGCGCAGGTTGTGGGGGCGCAGGGCGCGGAACTGCTCGACGAGCTCCCGGGGGTCGCGCTCGTTGTACCGCTGGCCCACCACCCACTGATCCTGGTCCATGACCTGCATGGCCGGGTTCTCCTCGCACAGGATGAGCCGGGTGCGGTAGCCGTAGACCCACTCGCAGTCGCAGAGGTGGCCGATGACTTCGCAGGGCGTCCACTTCCCCACGATGGGCCGGGTCTGCAGGCGCTTCCCGGCGTGGTCCCGGACAATGCCAGCCAGTACGTCGCCCGTCGTGCCAAGCACCTTGAGCGGATCCTGGTCTCCCAGGAACGCCATGACCTTCTTCCGGTAGGCGGCGGTGGCTTCCTGCGGAGTCTGGGCGGTGGCCATGGTGTCCTCCTTGCGGGTGGGGACCGAGCCTACCCAGGAATGGATGCTCGCGGAAGGGGTGCCGAACCGTCCCAAAACTGAAGCAGCCACCGATGCACACCGATTGAAAAGACCATTCAGCCACCGATTTCAGTGATGACGGTGATGGCGCGCCGCGAACTCCCCGCATGGGCCCGCCGGAGGCGGCTTCCGGCCTAGCCGGAAGGGAGCCGGGGGCGCCGTTGCCGCGCTCCCAAAAGGCACGGCGGCGGCGCCCCCGGCTCCGCCCAGGCTGCGTGGTCGCAGGAATCACTGAAATCACCGAAATCGGTGGCAAAAAAAGCAGTTGAGCCACGACCCCGCGCCACGCCGGCTCAGGAATCCGTGTTCATCCGTGGCCAACCCTTCCTCCGGAACCCATCCTTGCTCCGCAATCGGTCCAAGGAGGCTGTCATGCCCACGACCCTGCTCAAGGAATTCCTCACCAAGAACGGGGTGGCCCACACGGTCATCCCCCATCCCCTGGCCTTCACGGCCACCTCGGTGGCGGGGGCCGCGCACATCAAAGGCAAAGAGATGGCCAAGACGGTGGTGGTGAACCTGGACGGCCACCTCGCCATGGCGGTGGTGCCCGCGGACCGGAAGGTGGACCTGGAGCGCCTGCGCGTGGCCGCCGGGGCCGTCTCCGCCGAGCTGGCCGACGAGCGCGAGTTCATGGGCGATTTCCCGGAGTGCGAACCCGGCGCCATGCCGCCCTTCGGGAACCTGTACGGCATGGCGGTCTACGTGGAGCCGCACCTGGCGGCCGATCCGGAGATCGCCTTCAACGCCGGCTCCCACACCGAGCTGATCCGCATGTCCTACAAGGACTTCGAGCGCCTGGCCCACCCCAAGCTCGTGGACATGTAGGGCGGGGGGAGCGTTCCATTCCCAGGCAGGACGGGGAGCGTCTCCCGAGATCAATGAAAAAAATGAATTAGCCGGTGATGAACAGTGATGGACGGTGATGGCGCGCCGCGGATTGCCCGCATGGGCCCGCCGGAGGCGGCTTCCGGCTGGGCCGGAAGGGAGCCGGGGGCGCCTTGACCGCGCTCCCAAAAGGCGCGGCGGCGGCGCCCCCGGCTCCGCCCAGGCTGCGTGATGGCAGAGAATCACTGGAATCACTGAAATCGGTGGCAAAAAGCAGTTGAGGTCGAGGAAACCCAGGCCACCTCAGTTTGGGAGCCCGTGTCCACCCAGCGCCATGCCTTGGGCCGAAGCGCGGGCGGGTTAACATCCCGTCATGTGGCCTGTGCTGTTGCTCTTCCTGCTTCCCGTCGGGGGCGGCATCCCCGCCGGGGTGCTGCTCGCACGGTCCAAGGGCCTGGCGTGGCCCACCACCGCCGGGCTGTACTTCGCGTCGGATGTGCTGCTGGCCCTCGCCTTTGAGCCGGTCCTCCGCCTGCTCGTGCTCCTGGCGGGGAGAGTCCCCTTCCTGGCCCGGTTCGGCGCGGCGCTGAAGGTGGCCATGGCCCGCAGCGCGGCCCACCTGGGCGGCACCGGCGCGGGCCCCTTCGCGCTCGTCATGATCGCCTTCGGCGTGGACCCCATGACCGGCCGCGCCTCGGCGCTGGCCGCAGGGCATGGGTTCGTGATGGGCTGGGCCTTCGCGATTGCCGGCGACATGCTCTACTACGCCGTCATCGCCATCACGACGCTGCGCCTGAACGCCTACATCCGCGACCCGAACACCACGATGTGGATCGTCCTCGGCGCCATGATCATCGTGCCCATGCTGGTCCGCGCCATCCGGTCCAGGCGGGATCCCCAGTAGGCGGTGGGATACTCGGTCCATGCCCTCTCAAACCCCTGACCTCCCACTGTTAGTCCTGCTGCCCGGCATGGACGGCACGGGGCTGATGTTCGAGCCGTTCCTGAAGGCCCTGGGCGGCTTCGAGACGCGGGTGGTGCGCTACCCGGCGGCCCTGACGTCGTACCCGGCCTGCATCCATTACGCCCGGACGCTGCTGCCCCGGGACCGGCCCTTCCTCCTGCTGGGGGAATCCTTTTCGGGCCCCGTGGCCCTGGCCCTGGCGGCGGAGGAGCCGGAGAACCTGGTGGGCCTGGTGCTCTGCGGCACGTTCGCCCGGAACCCCAGGCCCGGCCTGGCCTGGGCCACCTCGCTGCTCGGCGTCCTGCCCGGCCGCCTGCCGCTGTTCCTGATCCGCTTCCTGCTGCTGGGCCGCTGGTCCACGGGGCCGCTGATGGAACGGGTGCGGGCCCTGCTCCCCCAGGTGCCCGCCGGCACCCTGAAAAACCGGCTGCGGTCGGTGGTGGCCGTGGACGAGACACCCCTGCTGGCCCGCCTCCGCGTGCCCACCCTGGCCCTCGTCGCCGCCCAGGACCGGCTGGTGCCCCCGGCGGCCACCGAGTGGATCCGCGCCCACCTGCCCAACCTGGACATCATGCGGCTCCGGGGCCCCCACTGGCTCCTCCAGACCCGCCCCGACGCCGCCGCGAAAGCCGTCGAAGCCTTCCTGGAACGGCTTCCGAAGGTCACGGAGGCAGAGCCGGAACCCCTTGCACCCGCGGGCATTCGATTCCACAATTCATGAAGGATTGGGAGTGCCCGATCGGCGCTGGGCTCCGGGAAACTTCGGGGCCCTTCGTTTATCCGGGGCCGGGATTGGCTAGGGCCTGTTTTCAAAGTGGGGTGTGGCCGCGCAAGGGGCGCCGCCCAAGCGCACCCCTGGCTGCGTTGGCGACCTCGAACGATGTCCCGCATCGCCCTTCGGCCGCCGCCTGGCCATGCGCGCGGCTGGGCGGCGTCGCGGCTCGCATCCACTTTGAAAACAGACCCTATGGAAAGCACTTGAGCCCCCACCCTTGGATGTTGCCTTGGGGACTGCGGAAGAGTTTCGGTTCGATGAGATCCCATGCGCGATTCGGCTGCGTCGGATCCATCACATACCGACCGATGGGCCGGGCCACCAGATCCGCCAGCTGAAGCCCCGAGCAATTGACGTGCTTGGAGGCGAAGATGATCTCCATCGGGAAGCGGCGCTGTCGATAGTTGCTGCCATTGCAGATCCGGCGGAACTCCAACTCAAGCTCTGCGTCCTCCAACTTGCCCCGGCTTTCCACGATCACGTGGGTCACGCGCCCGCCCTGATCGTTCCCGGCCCCCTCCAGGAACCGCATGATCCGCTCCAGGCCAAACTCCATGGAGAGGTGATAGGGATGATGGGGAGTCTTGTACTGCGCCCTCAGTGCCTCCTTGCGGATGACGCTGGCCTGGATGGTGAACGGCATCTCGGCCATCAGGGTATTCAACCCCGACAGGAACCGTTCTCGGCGCTCTGGCTGCATGAACCGGTTGAAGGCGCCTTCCCGCTTGCGGATCTCCCTTCGTGCAGCACGACCTGATCGTGCCCGAAGTGTTCCAGCTTCAAGCGCTGAAGCGAAGGAACAGCCTTGGAGACATAGTCCTCTTTGGAAACGATGCAGAATGCGAGGACGAAGATAGGAAACTCGGGGTTGACGGATTCCAGGCTGTGATCGCCACTCTCATCCACGAACACCAGAAAATCACTGTAGGCCTCACTCACGGCAGCTTCCAGGCAAGGTTGGCGATCATCAGGGATGTCCGGGGAAGGGCCATGAAGCCCAAGCTCGCATAAAAGGCCTTCAGTGACCGGGTGGCCTTCGCTTCATCCTTGGGGAGCCCATCCAGGCCCATTTTTCGTCGCCACTGTTCAACCTTGGCACCTGGATGCTCGTGCAGGTACTCAAACTGCAGAGGAAAGGCCTTGAGCACCGCCAGCCCCGCTCCCTGCCTGAACTTCCAGATCAGTCCCTTCACCACCTGCGCCCCGAGGCCCTGCCCCCTGTACCGCGGCAGGATTTCCACCCGGTCAATCACCAAAAGGTTTTGATAAAGCAAGTCATTGTGGCAAAGCCGCATAACGGTAGTGGAGAAGCCTGCCCCGCGGGCGCTGAACAGAGGTATGAAGACAGAGGTTTCCTGCCGGCCATCCAACACATCCAGAGGGCCAAACCCGGCCTCGAGCCCGCCGTCAAGGTCCACTTGGAACACTCGGAAGCGTCCCAGTTTCCGCTGACGGTCAGCCTCGTCGTACCCCAGGATTTCGCCCTGGATTGGGTGCAGAAAGCCGTCGGGATCTTCATGGTCCAAAAAAAATTCTGCCTTTTCGACCCTAAGAGAGAGGTAAAGATTCTCCTGGTTCATGGCACCTCCGGGATTCGGACAGGCACTAAGCGACTGCATTTGGGGCAAGGATGGGTGCGAAGCGATGTGGTCTATCTGACCAGAATAACCACGGTCATCAGGACAAGTTATGTACACCCATATCGTTGCCGGTGGATCTCTATGGGAGGCCTGTCCAAGACCTTTCCTGGGATACTCCCCCCATGCCGCCCCTCGCCCGCCCCGCGTTCCGCTGGTCCGTCCTCATCGGGCTCTGGGCCCTGGTGGGCGCGGTGCTGTGGATCCTGCTGGTGCAGGTCTTCCTGCTGGCCCTGAATCCCTTCTGCCACCTGCAGCGGCCGGGGGCCGCCTACGTCCAGGTGCGCAGCGTGGACCGGGATGCGGACAGCCAGATCACGGACTTCGTCACGGTGAAGCACGGTGGCGCCGAACGGGTGCTGCGCCTGGCCAAGGCCGAGGCGGAGGAGCTGCGCCCGGACGACGAGGTGTGGATCCTCGATGCCTGGTACGCGGATGGCCTGCGCCCCACCCAGTTCCGCCTGACGCTCCTGCGCGTGCTGCTGGAGTATCCGGCGCTCCTGCTGCTGCCCGCCGCCTGGGGCCTCTGGCGCGTGCGCAAGGCGAAGCAGGTGGCCGACGCCGCCCCGCCCCCGCCCGTGCGCCGCACCTTCACCGACGACTTCCACCTGCGGGCCCAGCGCTTCGCCAAGCCGGAG
>DASXUH010000196.1:0-7732 GCA_036504935.1 Geothrix sp.
GATGCGGGCCAGGTGCTCATCCTCGGTGCCACCCACAGCCTCGATGAGCATGCGGAAGCCCTCGGCGACCTCGAAGCGGTCCACACCGGCGGCGAAGGCCTTGTCCTTGAGCTTCTTCTTCACGCTCTTGGGTTCCAGGCCTTCCGTGCGGGTGGGGCGCACCAGGGCGCAAGCCATCACGAGGCCCGTGATTTCGTCCGAGGCCAGCAGGGCCTTGTCCAGCAGGTGGTCGTACGGCACGTTCCAGCGGGTGTAATGGGCGCTGATGGCGTGGGCGAGGTCCGTCTCGCCCCGCTCGCGGAGCCAGGCCACGATGCGCTTCGGATGCTCCTCGGGCCAGCTGTCGTAATCCGCGTCGTGGAGCAGGCCCGCCAGGCCGAAACGCTCCACATCCTCCCCCAGCTTCATGGCGAGGTCACGCAGCACCAGCTCCACGGCCCGGGCATGGGTCCGCAGCTTCTCAGACGGCGTCCACTGGCAGAGCAGGGTCCAGGCTTCAGCGCGGGTGAGCATCGCTGTTCCTCACGGGATGGTGATGGTGGGCCGCGGGGGTCCGGGCTCGGGATCGCCGGGATAGCGCACGGCCTCCAGGAACAGGCCCGAGGCGGGGGCGGCCTTGGCGGCCCAGTACAGATTGGCGGCTTCGGTGGGGGCGTGGAGGTCCTCCAGCACGCGGCGGGGCTCTTCTTCGCCCAGAGCGCAGGCCACGGAGGCCCCCACCATCCGGCGGACCTGGCGGCGGAAGAAGTGGGAGGCGCGGACCCGCAGCAGCACCAGGGCGCCGGCCTCGACGACCTCGCACTGGATGATCCGGCTCAGCCCGTCCTCTTCGGCGTCCAGGTCGGCGAAGGCGCCCAGGTCCTGGTTGCCCTCGAAGGCGGTCCAGGCCTGCTGCAGCCGATGGAGGTCCAGACTGCGCTTCACCCACCAGATCCAGGGCTTGCCGAAAGCGCTGCGCCGGTGGCTGATCTGGTAGAGGTAGGTGCGGTCGACGGCGTCGAAGCGGGCGTGGAAGCGCGGCGCGCAGGTCCGCACGTCGCGGAGGGCGATGTCCTGGGGCAGGGTGGCGTCCAGGAGGCGGCGCAATTCTCCGGGCCGGGGCGCGCCCTTGGCCTCCAGATGCAGGTGGGCGACCTGGCCGAGGGCGTGCACCCCGGCGTCCGTGCGGCCGGCGCCACCCAGGTAGACGAGCCGCAAACCGGCCTCGTGGATGGCGTGCTCCAGGCTGCCCGCCACGGTGCGGACGCCTTCGCGGGACTGCTTCGGGCCCTGTTTCTGCCAGCCCTGGAAGCGGCTGCCGTCGTACTCCAGCAGCAGGCGGAAGGCGGCGTAGGGAACGGGCTTCGCGGCCACCTTCAACCCCCAGTAATGGACTTCACGGCTTCGATGAGTGCCGAGGGGTCGTGGATGGGCTTGGAGATGTAGCCTTCAGCGCCCGTCAGTTCCACGTACTTCTCCCGGTCCCCGAACATGGCATGGGCAGTGGCGAGCAGCACGGGAATGCGGCGGGTGGCCTCATCCTGCTTGAGCAGCTTGGTGATGAAGATCCCGTCCACCTTCTGGCCCTGGTAGCTCGACCGGGACAGGCTCACGTCCATGATGATGGCCTTCAGGTTGGCCTCGCGCGCCAGGCGGAGGATTTCATCGACTTCCTCCGAAACCAGCACCTCGTAGCCGCCCTTTTTCACCAGAACGGTCTGGATGAACTTCACATTGATGGGGTCATCCTCCACCAGAAGGATCCTGTCTGTCATAACGGCCTCGGTGTTTCCAGCCTATCGGCAATTAGTGGTAAGTGCCGCCCTTTTGCTGCCTTTCCAGGCCGTCCAGGAGGTTGTCCGGCACCTTGAGGCCACCCCGCCCGGTACCCAGGCGCAGGCCCGGCTTGTTGGCGCCGTGGTAGTCGCTGCCGCCCGTGACCACCATGCCGAGGCGCGCGGCCAGGGCCACGAAGGACTTCTGCTCCGCCGCCCGGTACTCGCCGTAGTAGCCCTCCAGGCCCTCCATTCCTTCGCGCTGGAGGTCCTTCATGGCCTCGTCCCAGCGGAAGGCCCCCCCGGCGAAGCGGCCCGGATGTGCCACCACGGGCACGCCGCCCGCCTCGCGGATCCAGCGGGTGGCTTCGGCGGGGCTCAGTTCCTCCCGGGGCACGAAGCCCGGGCAGTCATCCCCGATGAGCCGTTCGAAAGCCTCCGGCGCCCGCCGCACAAAACCGCGGGCAGCAAGGGCCTTGGCGAAGTGGACGCGGGAGAGCAGGGGCGTCTCCGACTGGGCCTGGACATCCTCGTAGGTGATGGGGCAGCCCAGCTCCGCCAGGCGCGCGATCATGCGGAGGTTCCGGTCATCCCGGCGCTGGCGCAGCTCCGTCAGGCGGCTCTGGAACCGGGCGTCGGCGGGATCCACCAGGAGGCCCAGCACGTGCAGGGACCGGCCCAGGAAGCGGCAGCTCAGCTCCGTGCCCACCAGGAGGCGCACCTTCACCCGCGCCTGCATGGCCAGGAACTCCGGGATGCCGGCCAAGGTGTCGTGGTCCGTGAGGCAGAGGGCCGTCAGCCCGGCCTCCTCGCCGAGCAGGGCCAGGCGTTCAGGCGTATCGGTGCCGTCCGAGTGGAGGGTGTGGCAGTGGAGATCAATCATGGGCACCGGAGGGGAGTCGTGTCCTGGGGCGCCTCTGGCCGGAACCGGGGAACCAGGGCGGGCCGGGGGCCCTGGGCTCGCGAGGCCGCTACTGGACGAAGTTCGCGGCGCTCTGGGCGTCGTCGGCGGGCTCATCCATGGCCAGGCGGCGGAACAGCTTCACGTCGGCCAGGGACAGGACACTCATGTAGGAGAATCCGCTGAAGAAGAGCCAGAGGAAGGGCACGGAAGCCCACTTGCGGAGGTAGATGGCCACGAAGAGGGCGGCGAAGTAGTAGACCGCGAAGCCCAGCTCCAGGAAGGTCAGGACGCTCTTGGGCACCTTGTAGGCCCGCTTGGTGGCGGTGTTGCCATGGGCATCCACGCCGTACTTGGGCGTGCGCTTGAACTCCTTGTCATCGGTGAAGAAGCCCTCCAGCACAGCCTTGGCCTGGTTCAGGGCGAGGCCGATGCCCAGGCCCATGAGACCGGGGATGTACTTCAGGCGCCTCTTCCAGCCGGTGTTGTCGGTCAGTTCCTTCTGGGAAAGGCCGAAGTAGAGGCCCACACTCACCGCATTCAGCAGGAAGAAGGGGCCGTCCGTGAGGAGCAGGACTGGCACAGGCGTGCCGGCCCGGAAGACCATGGCGGGCACCATGATCACGGAGAGCACCACCATCAGCATGTAGTTGCAGTTGGCCGTGAGGTGGAACCAGCACTCCAGCTTGGTGTGCAGGCTCTCGTCGGATTTCCAGATGGTCTTCATGAGCTTGCGGATGACTTGGGCGTTGCCCTTGGCCCAGCGGTGCTGCTGACTCTTGAAGGCGTTGACCTCCACGGGGAGTTCGGCGGGGACGACCAGATCCTTGAGGTAGACGCCCGTCCAGCCCTTGAGCTGGGCGCGGTACGAGAGATCCGCGTCCTCGGTGATGGTGTCGTGCTCCCAGCCGCCGGCGTCGGCGATGGCGGCGACGCGCCACATGCCGGCGGTGCCGCTGAAGTTGAAGAAGGCCTTGGACCGGTGGCGGGCCGTGTGTTCGAAGACGAAGTGTCCGTCGAGCAGGATGGCCTGCACCTGGGTCAGCAGGGAGAATTCGCGATTGAGGTGGGCCCAGCAACCCTGGACGAAGGCCACCTTCTCATCGGCGAAGTGGGGTACGGCCTGGCGGAGGAAGTCCTCGGTGGGCAGGAAGTCCGCGTCGAACATGGCCACGAGCTCGCCCTTGGCGACCTTCAGGCCCTCGGCCAGCGCGCCGGCCTTGAAGCCCGTGCGGTCGGTGCGGTGCAGATACTGGATGTCGAAGCCCAGGGCCTTGTAGCGATCCACCACGGCACTGGCCACCTTGATGGTCTCATCCGTGGAGTCGTCCAGCACCTGGATCTCGAGCTTGTCCTTGGGCCAGTCCATCTTCACGACGTGGTCCATGAGGCGCTCGATGACGTTCATCTCGTTGAAGACCGCCAGCTGCACCGTGACCACCGGCAGGTAGTTCGCGTCACCCTTGGGCTGCGGCACGTCACTCTTGTGGCGATAGTAGAGCAGCAGCATCCAGAGGCGGTGGGCCCCATAGACACTCAGAATGGTGAGCAGCGTGAAGTAGGTGCCGAGCACGATGGTCTTGACGACTTCCATCACGGAATAAACCTCCCACAGCCCGGGTCAGCGGGCCTGCCGTTATTATGCCATGGGGGGTCGGAAAATCCACGAAGAATATGACAATCTACCACTCCATCTCCGATGCGTCCGGTAGGATGCTGGCATGCCCGATCTCGACAACCTGAACCTCCCCAAGACCATCGGCCGCTACCAGGTGCTTCGCCTCCTGGGTTCGGGAGCCATGGGCAGCGTCGTGCTCGCCGAGGATCCCCGGATCAAACGCAAGGTGGCCATCAAGCTCATGAAGCTGGACACCGTGGCCACCGAAGCGGATCGGCACGAGCACCTGATGCGCTTCCAGCGGGAGGCCGAGGTCTCCGGCCTGCTGAACCATCCAGGCATCGTGGCCATCTACGACGTGGGCGAGGAGGAGGGCTACGGGCCATTCCTGGCCATGGAGTACGTGCCGGGCAAGCCCCTGGACGGCCTCATGAAAGAAAGCGCGGCACTGCCCAACCGAGAGCGCCTGCGCATCGCCGCAGGGCTGGCCGAGGCGCTGGACCACGCCCACGCCAAGGGGATCATCCACCGGGATGTGAAGCCCGGGAACGCCATGGTGGGCGAGGACGGCCGCACCAAGCTCATGGACTTCGGCATCGCCAAGCGGGAGGATGCCAGCCTCACCCAGACCGGCATCTTCCTGGGCACGCCCAGCTACGCCAGTCCCGAGCAGATCCGCGAGGGCAAAGTGGACAGCCGCTCGGACATCTTCAGTTTCGGTGTCCTGGTCTTCGAGCTGATGAGCGGCCAATCGCCGTTTCCCGGCACCTCCATCAACACCATCCTCTACCGCATCGTCAACGAGCCACCCGCCGAGGTGAAGCCGCCGGTGCTCGGCATCCTGCCCGAAGGCTGGCGGCGGATCTTCGACAAGGTGCTGGCCAAGCGCCCCGAGGACCGCTACGCCACCTGCACGGCCTTCGTGCGCGACCTGCTGGATGCCGTGGTGGACATCACCAAGGAGGACCGCCGCGAGCTCCTCGGCCTCCTCAGGGTGAGCGGCGAGGCGCCCATCCCCGAGATCCGCTCCACCTCCTTCGACGAGACCATGGTGGTGGCCCGCCCCGAGCCCCGCGGCTCCGGCCGGATCTGGCTCGCCCTAGCCGCCGTGGCCGTCCTGGCGGTGGGGGCCTGGTTCCTGTTCCGCGGCCCGAAGGCCGCCCGCCTCCAGATCGATTCCCAGCCCACCGGCGCCAAGGTCTTCGTGAACGGCCTGGCCGTGGGCACCACCCCCATGAACCAGCCCCTGCAGGCGGGGGATGCCCTGCGCCTGGAGCTCAAGGGCTACCGGCCCCTGGCCTATGCCTTCAAGCCGGGAGAGGCGCCCCCGATCTTCCCCCTGGAGCCCATCCTCAGCGAGGAGACCATCGCTTCCATTCCCCCCGGCGCCACGGTGGTGCTGGACGAGAAATCCCTGGAAGGGGAGACGCCCCTCAAGGTGCGCTGGAACCAGGGCCAGGCCCATCGCCTCACCCTCACCAAGGAGAAGCTGGGCTACGCCTCCGACTTCGCTCCCGGCGAGGTTCCGGGCGGGCGCACCTTCGAGCTGAAGGAGGCCACCACCGCGGACTCGCGGCAGGAACCGCCCCTGGATCCCAACGCCCCCGGCAGCCTCAAGCTGGCCGGCGCCTTCAGCGTGCGCGTGAAGGTGGATGGCAAGGACATGGGCGACCTCGCCCCCGGCGCCACGCTGCCGCTGCCCCCCGGCACCCACAAGGTCGATCTGGCCAGCGCCAGGCACTTCTACAAGGACACCCGCAGCCTGAGCGTGATCGCAGGCCAGACCGCGCCCCTGAACCTGCCCGCCCTCGCCACCCTCACCGTCGAGACCTTCCCCGGCACCGGCAAAGTCCTCGTGGATGGCCAGGACAGCGGCATCGAAAGCGACGGCAGCAGCCTCAAACTGGCCCAAGGCCGCCACACCATCACCGTCCGAGGCCCCAAAGGCAGCAAGAACGAGACCGTGGAAGTGAGGGGAGATAAGGGATTGAGGTTTCCGCTGTAAGTGTGTATTCCATCCCCCTCCGAGGTTGGACTGGCAGTAAATATCACCCGGCTATGCCGGGAAATATTTTACTCAACATTATATTACTGCTTCCAGTTTGAACTTGTGGACTTTAAAAATACAAATCCCTTGTAGGCTCGATACACTTGAAGGCCCTTCCCATTAATATTAAAAATAGCTCCAACTTTACTTCTCTGAATCGTTGCAATTTCTTGAATTGAAAACGGTAACCCAGATATCTCTTTTGCGTAGTATACATTTTTACTTAAATTAAAATGCTGTCGTATTTCATTTTCATTAATATCCAGCCAACTTTCTCCGGAATCATGATTTGAATTTAATTCCATAAATACAATATTTTGATTATCTCTTTCAATTAAAAAATAACAATTTATTTTCAAATTTTGATAAATATATAAAATATATCCAACATCTTTTTTTGTCTGCACACTTGGAAAATAGATTTTACTTTTTATCTCCATTTGTGTTGGCATCAATAAAATAATTGTAATAATAAACCAATTCATTCTCCGTCCCTTCTTTATTGTAGAAGATTATGAACTTTCTGAACTATGCGGGATAGCCATCCACTTTGGGGAGTCTGATTAACACCAGGAACATTGGCATTCAGTCCTCTTGCCTCGTTCCGAAGGCTGTCCGCCGTTCCAATATGGAAAGTCGCCGTTTCACCATGATCTGCATTTTGCTGAATCTGCTTAGCCTCTGCAACAACGTCTTGGTTATGCATTCGCACACACCCCTGAGTATTATCCAATCTTTGCTGAGCATCATAGGCATGGTCACCTAAATTGCCACCTCCGCCATGAAGCGCAACACCAGTGGTTGCTCTTCCCGTGCTTTGAAGTTCACCAGATGTCGCCACCAAATTTATTTTTGCCTCACCATAGGACTTGGCCTTTTCCTTTCCATATTTCTTTTGCATAACAGCTTTCCCGATCATAATACGTCCAGCTCTTGCAGTTCCGTATGGAGTGTCTCCATTTGCCACATCACGTCGATGATGTGCGCTTTTAACTCCCATCGCCCTGGCGTCATATGTAGCTCTTAGAGAGCCATCATTCCTCGTAACGTATACCTGTGCCATGCGATTTGGATCTGCAGCATTCACAACTACCCAATAATGCTCCATTCCGTTAGGATCGATTGCCATCACAGGATTGTTCCGAACATAGCTATAAATATTCCAACTCTGTGTCTCCTCAAAATGCTGGTCCCTGGCAGGATCCGGGCTCAGGAACCTGCCACACATGGGGGCGTAGAAGCGAGCCTGCTTATGGCAGCGCCACTGAAGTCCTAGCAACTAAGCAGGAGACCCCCCGGCTCTGCCGGGGAGGCAGCAGATGTTTGACATAAACGGGAGTCCACCTCGAAAACGTTCATGTGAGCCGCCAAGCACACATGAGGAGAACCGAGATGGACTCAACGGAAAGTCT
>DASXUH010000197.1:0-8528 GCA_036504935.1 Geothrix sp.
TGAAGATCAGGCCCACCGGCGCGTCGAAGAACCGGTAGTTGCGGCCGTGCTGGGCGTGCATGCCCGCCTTGTCGGTCTTGGCGAGGCCGAGGAGCCCGTACAGGTCCCAGCCGACCTTGCGGCGGCGGTCGATGTAGGGCGTGGCCCACTCCTTCGGGTAGTAGTCGTATTCCTGCTGATGCGTGGCCAGTTCGGCGGGGTCCGCGTAGATGGCACCGATGCGGTCGCAGAGCCGCTGCTTGGCCGCGCCCGTGAGCACATGGACCTGCCAGGGCTGGGTGTTGGTGCCGGAGGGCGCCCGCGAGGCCACGCGCAGGATGGCCTCCACGGCCTCGCGAGGCACAGGCACCGGCAGGAAGGCGCGCATGGAGCGGCGGCTCGTGATGGCCGCGTCGACCGCGGCGGTGGCGGCCTCGCTGGGCTTGTCGAACAGGTTCACGGGGCGGGTCCTTTCAGGGCGACCACCAGGCATCAGCGCTGGTGGGCGGCGTGGATGAAACATCCGATCGCCCCAGTTTGACCTGGGCCCCGTTCAGGTTGCCAGCGAGAGCGGCTGCCTTCGCTATTTCCCCAGGACCGTTTTGACCTGGCCGATCTTCCCCTGGATCTTGCCGGCTACCTTTTCATCGGTGCCCTCAGCTTCCAGATCGGGCTTGCCGCTGAGCTTTCCGGCGACTTCCTTGAGCTTGCCTTTGGCCTCGTGGAGCTTGCCCTCCACTTTGTCCTGCGTTCCGGATTTCATCGTTGTCCTCCTTTGGGGGTTTTCGCCAAGATCCACCGACTACCTGACGGTGACCGGCTCGGGGGCGGTCAGGGAGAAGGTGACGAGATGGGAGGCGGGAATGCGGATCACGGTGTCGGCGGTACCGGCCGCGAGCGCGGTTCCGGCGAGAGCCCCTGCCGCCGCGCCGCCCAGGGCGTGATCACCCTGGTGGTTCTTGTCGGTGAGAATGCCCACCAGCGCGCCCAGGGCCGCGGTGCCGCCGATGAACTTGGCGTCGCGCTTGCCACGGGTATCGCCCACCACCACGTAGGTGCCGGCATCCACGCCATTGCGGCCCACGGTGGTCAAGCGGATGCCCAGTCCACCATTGCCGCTGGACAGGCGACCCGCGGGGGTGCTCTGCGCCACGACGCCGCTGACCGTGGTGCCCGCGGGCCAGGCCACGGTGTTCCCCACCACCACATCCTCGGCCAGGGTGCCGGACCAGGGATCCCCGGCCTGGTCCCGATCCGTGGCCAGTTCAGCGGCCATCCTGACGGTGATCCGGGTGCCGCTGGGGACTTCCACGGTGGTCACCTTCGGCGCCTGGGTGACAGGGGTGGCGGCCAGAGTGACGGCGTCCTTGCGGCGATCCGCGGCCCGCTGCCGGGCATCCGCCAACTGGCGGTCGAGGGCGCGGATATGGGCGGCCGACAACTGCCTGATGGCCTCCTGGTCGCCGGACGTGCCGGTCTTGCCGGCCTTCATGTCGGCAACCTGCTGCTCCAGCATGGCCACGCGGTCATCGGCGGCCTTGGCCTGCAGCTGGGCGGCGACCTGGGCCTGGACGGCGGCATCATTGGCCTTGGGTTGGCAGGCGATGAAGCCGAACATGGCCGACACCGCCAGGGTTCCAAGGGCGAAACGGGTGTAACTATTCATGGCTGCTCCTTAAGCAGTGGACGCGCGACGACAGGTTGAAGGCCCGGACACTGCTGTCCGACCCCCCAACCAGGGTTCTTCAATGCACATTCCAAGCCGTAGTGCAAATATCTAAATTAAAACAGCTTATATAACACCATCGAAGGCGATGCTTCGGTGTACCCGATCAAAATGAAGAGGACCTCCTTCAAATTCGCAGGCAATCCGACCCCGGGATCGACCTACGGGTCCATCGGGCCTTCGGAACGGCGTTCAGCGCAACCCGTGCTTCGCCTTGAATCCGGCCCACGCCCCCTTGGCCTTCAGGAAAGCCTCGACATCGGGGCATAGCAGGAAGGGGTTGTAGCGCCGTTCCCATTCGAGGGTGGAACTGGGGCGGGCGCCGTAGTCGTGGCCGGGCCAGAGGGTCGTGTGGGGCGGCCATTCCCGCAGCAGGCGCTGGAGGCTGTCCCATTCCGTCCGGCCGTCGGCCTCGGTCTGGGTGCCGCCTACCTTGCCCACGAAGAGCAGGTCGCCGGTGATGCCCGCATCCTGGCCCTCCACCAGGAAGGCCAGGTGGTCGTGGTAGTGGCCCGGGACGTGCCAGACGCGGATCGAGTAGGCACCAAAGGGAAGGTGGTCGCCGTCCCTGAGCGTGAGATCGGTGGGGCCAGGATGGCCCGGGCCACCCGCCACCAGGGCCCCGGTCAGCGCCTTGGCCCCTTCGTTGCCGTTGGCGTGGTCCGCGTGGCCGTGGGTATTGAGGATGTGGGTGATCCGCAGCCCCTGGGCCCGGGCCCGCTCCACCACGGCCTCGGGGGTGTAGGACGGGTCGATGAGCACCCCCACACCCGCCTCCCGGTCGCCCAGGAGGTACCCGAAGTTGCGATCGCCCCCGACCCGGATCTGCTCAAAGATGAACCGCATGGGACCTCCCCCTGGGACGCCATTGTCACGCACCCGGGAAACGTCGGTGCCCTTAGCGGCATCCAACCTGCACCTGGAGGAGCGCCCATGCTGAAAGGGAAGATCTGGCTGGCGGTGGCCGCGGCGGTGGCGCTGGCGGGCGCGGCCCTGGCCCTTCCCCGCCCGGGACGGCCCGTCCCATCCAATCATGAGGTGAATGTGAACGCCCCCGACCCTGCCAGCCCGGCGCCCGGGAAGCCCAGCCCGGACGTGCTCAAGAAGAAGCTCACGCCCATGCAGTACCGCGTCACCCAGGAAGCCGCCACGGAACCGCCCTTCCAGAACGAGTTCTGGAATGACCACCGCGACGGGATCTACCTGGACGTGGTGAGCGGCAAGCCGCTGTTCTCGTCCAAGGACAAGTTCGATTCGGGCTGCGGCTGGCCCAGCTTCACGAAACCCCTGGCGGCCGAGGAGGTGGTGGAGAAGCGCGACACCACCCTCGGCATGCTCCGTACGGAGGTGCGGTCCAAGGGCGCGGATTCCCACCTGGGCCACGTCTTCGACGACGGCCCCCGGGACCAGGGCGGGCTGCGCTACTGCATCAACTCAGCCTCCCTGCGCTTCGTGCCCGTGGACGATCTGGAGAAGGAGGGCCTGGGGCGCTTCCTGCCCCTGTTCGGCCGCGCCGCCAAGGCAGCCTCCAGCGCGAAGGAGGAGGCCGCCACGCTGGCCGGCGGCTGCTTCTGGGGCATGGAGGACCTGTTGCGCAAGCAACCCGGGGTGCTCGGCATCGAGGTGGGCTACACGGGCGGTACTGTGCCCAACGCCACCTACGAGCACCACGAGGGCCATGCCGAGGCCGTGCAGATCCGCTTCGATCCCGCGAAGACCAGCTTCGAGGCCCTGCTCCGCTTCTTCTTTCGCATGCACGACCCCACCACCCTCAACCGCCAGGGCAACGATGTGGGCACTTCGTACCGCAGCGCGATCTTCTACCACAGCGAGGCCCAGCGGCAGACCGCCGAGCGTGTGAAGGCCGAGGTGGACGCCAGCGGCAAGTGGAAGCGCCCCATCGTCACTGAGATCACGGCGGCCGGGCCCTGGTGGACGGCTGAGGAATACCACCAGGATTACCTGATCAAGCACCCCGGCGGGTACACCTGCCACTACGTGCGGGACTGAATCTGCGGCATCCTAGTCCATCCGGACCTATCGAACGGACGGCCCGGGACTTGGAGCAGCCATGGCCAGCCAACACCCCCCGGAGCACAGGCCTGATCTCCACGCCGTGGTCGAGGCCTTGGCGGAGGCCTCGTCAGCCCTCACGGAGATGCCCCTGGGCCGCCGGGAATTCCCCTCCCGCACCGCCCTCGCCTCCCTGGTGGAGGAGCTGCGCGCCCTGCTCTTCCCGGGCTACTTCGGCGCCTCCGAGTTGAAGGCCGAGACCCTGCGCTACCACCTGGGCGCCCGCATGGACCGGGTGCTCCACGGCCTCGCGGACCAGATCCAGCGTGGATTGATGGCCTCGGATCCCGCCTGCCACGACTGCGACGAGCGTTCTCTGGACCTGGCCCGGGCCTTCCTGGCGCGGCTTCCGGAAGTGCGCCGCCTGCTGGCCACGGACATCCAGGCGGGCTTCGAAGGCGATCCCGCCGCCACCAGCCCCGACGAGGTGCTGTTCTGCTATCCGGGCATGGTGGCCATCACCAGCCAGCGCCTGGCCCACGAGCTGCTGAAGCTGGGCGTGCCCCTGCTGCCCCGCATGATCACCGAGCACGCCCATAGCGTCACGGGCATCGACATCCATCCTGGCGCCCAGATCGGCGAACGGTTCTTCATCGACCACGGCACCGGCGTGGTCATCGGCGAGACCTGCATCATCGGCCGCAATGTGCGGCTGTACCAGGGCGTGACCCTGGGCGCCAAGAGCTTCCCCCTTGATGCCGAAGGCCATCCCGTGAAGGGCGTCCCCCGCCATCCCGTGGTGGAGGACGACGTCATCATCTACTCCAACGCCACCGTGCTGGGCCGCATCACCCTCGGCAAGGGCTCGGCCATCGGCGGCAATGTGTGGCTCACCCGCAGCGTGCCTCCCGGCAGCATCATCACCCAGGCCAACGAGAAGGACGGGATGCCCGCATGACCACCCTCCTGCGCTTCCTCTTCTCCGCCATCGGCCTGCTGGTGGCCTGTGTCTTCGTGCCGGGCCTGGGCCACGGCTCCTTCCTGGACCTGCTCATCGTGGCGGTGATCCTGGCCGCCCTGAACACCACCGTGGGCAGTCTCCTGAAGCTCATCGCCTTCGTGCCCGTGGCCTGCTCCTTCGGCTGCTTCAGCCTGGTCATCAACGGCCTGGTGTTCTGGCTGGCCGGGGCCCTGTCCTCGCGGCTCGGCCTCGGGTTCACCGTCTCGGGCTTCTGGGCCGGGTTCTTCGGCGCCCTGGTGAGCAGCGTCATCGCGTCGCTCCTCGGCGCCCTCTTCATCCCCAAGGACCGCCAGAGGCCCCAGGAGCCGCCGCCGACCATCAAGATCGTGAACTGAACCAAGCACTCCTGCAGTCAGACGCCTTCGCCTTTCCCATGAGCTCGCGTACCGCTGATTCTGAGGCTAGGCGGAGCGCTTCTGCATCGGGGAAGTCACTGGATTCCAGAGGCGCACCGACCGTGATGCGGTAGAGGCCGCCCCGCACGCGCCAGGCGCCCTTGGGCAGGATCTCCGGGCCGCCGTGGATGGCGAAGGGCACCACGGGGACACCGGCCTTGAAGGCCAGGGCGAAGGCGCCCTTCTTGAAGGGCAGCAGGCGGCCATCCTGGCTCCGGGTGCCTTCGGGGAAGGCCACGATGGCCTGCCCCGCGCTGATGCGAACCGCGGCTTCCTCCAGGCTCGCCATGGCGGCGCTGCGGTCGCGGCGGTCGATGAAGATGAACTCCGCCAGCCAGATCACCCAGCCCAGGAAGGGGATCCCCGCCAGCTCCCGCTTGGCCACGAAGACGGGCCGGCAGGGCAGCGTGGAGATCATCAAGGGCGGATCGAAGAGCGAGGTGTGGTTCCCGATGAACACGGCGGGACGGGCGCCGCTGCGGAGGTCATGCGGAAGTTCCTCCCACCCGTCGAGAGCCCGGCGGACGCCGAAGGCCCGGGCCGTGCCCCGGATGTAGCGGGGCGCCACCAGCCAGAAGGCTCCCGGGCCGCCCAGGAAGGGGGCCAGCAGGAAACAGAGGCACACCGCGAGTGCCAGCGCCAGGGCGCCAAGGATCCAGACCAGAAGGGGACGGAAGAAAGGGCGGGAGGGCATGCCTACTGCGGCAACAGGACGGCGTCCTTGAGTCGCACGGGGTACTGGGGCACCCCGGACTGGCCCTTCCGCCACTCAGTCTTCACCTTCTCGATCTTGTCCACCACGTCCATGCCCGCCACCACCCGGCCGAAGGCGCAGTAGCCGTAGCCCTCTTCGCTCATATCTCGATGGTCCAGGGCCTTGTTGTCCACGGTGTTGATGTAGAACTGGGCGGTGGCGCTGTGGGGCGAGCCCGTGCGCGCCATGGCGATGGTGCCGCGGGTGTTCTTCAGCCCGGCCTGGAAGGTCTGGGGCGCCTCGTTGAGGACGGGCGCCCGCATGGGCTTCTCGTCCAGGTTCTCCAGCAGACCGCCCCCCTGGACCATGAAACCCTCGATGACCCGGTGGAAGATGGTGCCCTTGTAGTGGCCATCCTTCACGTACTGGAGAAAGTTGGCCACGGTCTTCGGTGCCAGTTCCGGCTCCAGCTCCACCACGATGGGCCCGTAGCTGGTGAGCAGCTGCACCCTGGGCTTGGCCACCGGAGCGGGAACGGGCGTGGGTGTGGGGGCCGGCGAGGCCGCCGGGACCTGCGCGGCGCCCGCAGGCGCAGGGGCAGGCGCGGGCGCCTGGGCGGCCAGGGCCGCGGTGAGGGAGAGGCAGAGCAGCAGGCGGGACACAGGGACTCCTGGGTGTTCCCTTCATTCTGCCGCGAACCGGAAGGAAGTCCCCGGTATGGTTGTTCAATGCCTTTTCTCGACCTTCCACCCTGGATCCTGAGCCTCTTCCTGGCGCCCTTCGGGCTGCTCCTGGGCTCGTTCTCCAACGTGCTCATCCACCGGCTGCCCCAGGAGGCGCCGGAGGACCGCAATGTGGTGACGAAGGCCAGTCACTGCCCGTCCTGCAAGGCGAAGATCAAGCCCTGGCACAACGTGCCCCTCTTCGGCTGGCTGTGGCTGCGGGGGAAGTGCGCGGCCTGCGGCTGGCGCATCCCCGTCCGCTACCCGCTGGTGGAGCTGCTGGGCGGCCTGGTTCTGGGGGGCGCCCACTGGCTCTTCCCCTTCGGGACGCTCATCTGGCTCAAGGCCGTGATCTGCGCCTACGTGCTGGTGGTGCTGTTCTTCACGGACTTCACCGAGATGATCCTCCCGGACGTGCTCCAGTTCCCCCTGATGGCGCTGGGCGTGCTGTTCGCCCTGCCCCAGCTGGCCTGGCCGGAGGTGCTCGTGAAGGCCTGGGGTCGGGGCGACACGCTGATCCAGGCCCTGGCCTTCCATAACGGCCTCCAGCCCGCGCCGGCCTACCACGGCTTCGAGCCCACGGTCACCTGGCAGGCCAGCCTCCTGGGCCTGGCCATCGGCTACGGCGCCCCCGCCTTGCTGAACCTGATCTACAAGGCCATCCGCAAGACCGACGGCCTGGGCATGGGCGACTTCAAGATGCTGGCCTGGCTGGGCGCCTTCTGGGGCTGGGCCCCCATGCTGGGGATCCTCTTCCTGGGCGCGGGCCTGGGCGCCGCCGTGGGTCTGCCCCTCATGGTCACGCGCCGCTCCGGCGGCCAGACCATGCTCCCCTTCGGCTGCTTCCTGGCCCTGGCCACGCCCATCGTGGTGTTCTTCGGACGGGCGCTGTGGCTGGGGTACCTGGGCGTGGTGGGCTGACCGGCTCCGCGCCAACAGCAAGTGGGGGAGATGCGACCCGCCTTCTGGCGGAGCGGCTCTCTGTCGCTACACTTTGGGCTTTCCCTTCCTTCGCAGGACGCCATGACCTTCCCCTCCCGCGGAACCCCAGTGCATGACGACCTGGGCCTGGGCCTCCAGGCGGGCCCCGGTCGAGCAGTCAACAAGGACGGCTCCTTCAACGTGCGCCGTCTGGGCCTTCCCCGCTTCCGGGCCTACGACCTCTACCACCACCTCATCACCATGGGCTGGGGCCCCTTCCTGGGGCTCCTGTTCCTGGCCTTCCTCGTCACCAATGCTCTGTTCGCCCTGCTCTACCTCGGCATCGGGATGGAACACTTCACCCGGCCGGGCGGCGAGACGCTCCCGGGCCGGCTGGAGGATGCCTTCTTCTTCAGCTCCCAGACGCTCACCACCGTCGGCTACGGGCACATCAGCCCCAAGGGCACCCTGGCCAGCTCCGCGGCGGCCCTGGAATCCCTCCTGGGCCTCCTCAGCTTCGCCCTGGCCACGGGCCTCCTGTATGGGCGGTTCTCCCGGCCCCAGGCGTGCATGCGCTTCAGCACCAGGGCCGTGGTGGCCCCCTACCAGCAGATTACGGGCTTCATGTTCCGCCTCGTCAACATGCGCAGCAACCAACTCATCGAAGTGGAGGCCACGGTGAGCCTGTCCTTCGAGGATCCGGGCCCCGGCATGCGCCGATATACGCTGCTTCCCCTCGAACGATCGAAGATCCACCTCTTCCCGTCCAACTGGACCGTGGTCCACCCCATCGACGAGGGGAGCCCCATGCAGGGCATGACCGCCGAGGACCTGCGCCGGGCCAAGGCCGAATTCATCGTCCTCATCAAGGCCTTCGACGACACCTTCTCCCAGACCATCTACGCCCGGACCTCCTACACCGCCGATGAAGTCCGGTGGGGAACCCGGTTCCAGCCCATGATCTTCGCGGCAACGGACGGCATGACCGAACTGGACGTGAGACGCCTGGACGCCCTGGATGAGACGGTCAGGCCCCCTGGCTCAACTCCATGAGTAC
>DASXUH010000198.1:0-2225 GCA_036504935.1 Geothrix sp.
CCGAGGCCCGGGAGCCCATGCTGCGGCTCATCATCGCCTTCAGCGGCCCGCTGGCGTCCCTCAGCCGCCACTTCATCGCCGATCCACGGCCCTCCGGCGGCTCCATGTTCCGGATCTACCGCGATACGCGGTTCGCCAAGGACAAGACGCCCTACAAGACCCATGTCGCGGCCCACTTCCCCCACCGCGCCATGCAGGCCGGCGGCGTCCACGGGCCCGGCTTCTACCTCCACCTGGAACCCGGCGGCAGCTTCGCCGGAGGCGGCCTCTGGCACCCCGACCCTGATTCGCTGTTCAAGGTCCGCGAGGCCATCGCCGCCAAGCCCACGGCCTGGAAGGCCCTCCGGAAATCGGGACTGGAGATCGAAGGCGACGCGCTCATGCGGGTCCCCCAGGGCTTCGACCCTGCCCACCCCTGCGCAGAGGATCTCAAGCTCAAGGACTTCTACACGTCCACCGGCTTCACGAATGCCCAGGTACTGGCGCCTGATTTCGTCGACCAAGTGGCCGCCGCCTGCCGACAGGCCTCCCCGCTCGTCGCCTTCCTGTGCAAGGCCATGAATCTGCCCTTCTGACGGCTCAGCGTCCCTGAGCCGCGCGCGAGGCCCGCAGGACGGCGCGGAAGACGTCCTCCACACCCTGGGCATCCAAGTGGGCCTCTTGGGCCCAGGCGCGGCGCGCCTGGAGCTGGGCGCTCTCGCGCTCGGGATCGTGGACGGGGAGGCCCAGCTCGGCCTTGGCGCGGCCGGCGCGGAGCACCAGCTCCATGCGGCGGGCCAGCAGGGCCACCAGCTCCTGGTCCAGGGCATCGATGTTGTCGCGAGTCTCCTGGAGGATGGGGGACCGCTCCCCCAGGCTGGGGATGGCGAGCTGCTGCTCGTCCGCGCCTTCCGCCACGGCTTCCGCCAGGCTCTGGTGGATGGCGGAGAGGGCCTCCAGCAAGCCTTCCCGGGCGCCGGCGGCAAAGGGGTTCTGGTTCTGGAGGGCGGCGAAGAGGTGGCCGGCGTCCTCCCGCACGGATTCCAGCGTGCGGGCGATGGCATGGAAGGAGGGCGGCGTGAAGGGCAGCTCGGCCCCGGCGCCCACGGCCAGCAGGCCCTTGGCGATGAAGAAGGTGAGGGCGTGGGTGGTGGCCATCACCCGGTCGTGGTCCTCGGGGTTCTGGCGCAGCACCTCGCAGCCCAGGCTCTCGAACAGGGCCTGCACCCGGTCCGCGGCGGCGGGATGGTGCACCGAGGGGCAGAGCACCACGCGCAGGGGCCGCTCCGCCCGGGCCAGGCTCACGGGCCCGAAGAGGGGATGCGTCCCCGCGTGGGGGACGGCGGCCCCCAGCTGGGCGTCCATCAGGGCGCAGGGGCCCGACTTCACGCTGCCCACGTCGAAGACCAGGTGGTCCGGCCGGAGGTGGGGCCGCAGGGCTGCCAGAGCCGCGGCCTGGGCGGCCACGGGCACCGCCAGCACCAGGATCTCGGCGCCGGCCAGGCCCGGAAGGGCCGCCGCGCGGCGCTCGGCGGGGATCTCCACGGCGGGGTCCCAGGCCCGATAGCCATGGCCGGCCTCGCGGAGCAGCTCGCCCAGAGCGCGTCCGAAGCGGCCATAACCCAGGATGCCGATGCGCATGAAGTCCCCTCGTGGTGTGGGGAAATCCTACCGCAGGAGATCGCGGATGGCCGCCACCGTGGGCACGTGGCCCAGGCTTTTCACCACGCCGTCCACCACGAGGCCCGGCGTGGACATCACGCCCCGGGCCACGATGGCCGGGTACTCCGTGACCTTCACCAGCGTGAAGTCCACCCCCAGCTCCGTCGCGGCCGCCTCGGCCCGCTCCGCCAGCAGCTTGCACTTGGCGCAGCCGCTGCCCAGCACTTCGATCTTCATGGTCACTCCTACATCACGAGGTTGAACAGGAACCCGACGAACACGATGCCCGCGGCCACCACGCCCAGGAAAACCGCCAGCAGCCGGGGCTTGAGCACCTTGCGGAGGATGACGGTCTCCGGCAGGGAGAGGCCCGTGACGGCCATCATGAAGGCCAGGGCCGTGCCCAGGGCCGCGCCCTTGGCCAGCAGCACCTGCACGATGGGAATGATGCCAGCGGCGTTGGAATACAGGGGCACGCCGATGAGCACCGCCAGGGGCACACTCCACCAGGCGGACTTGCCCATGACGCGGGCCATCAGCTCGGCGGGCACATAGCCGTGGAGGAAGGCGCCGACGGCGATGCC
>DASXUH010000199.1:0-1879 GCA_036504935.1 Geothrix sp.
CCGCCCCCACCGTGGCCGGCTTCCCCATCACCATCAACCTCCTCGCGGTGATCATCACCGTCCTGATCACCTGGCTCTGCTACATCGGCATCAAGGAGAGCGCCCGGGTGAACAGCGTCATGGTGGTGATCAAGGTGATCATCCTGCTGGCGGTGGTGGGCCTGGGCATCCGCTTCATCAGCCCGGACAACTGGCATCCCTTCGTGCCCCACGGCTGGAAGGGCATCCAGGCGGGCGCCGCCATCATCTTCTTCGCCTTCATCGGCTTCGATGCCGTGAGCACCACGGCGGAGGAATGCCGCAATCCGGGCCGCGACCTGCCCCGGGGCATCCTGGGCTCCCTGGTCATCTGCACCGTCATCTACGCCGCCGTAGCCCTGGTGGTGACGGGCATGCTGCACTACACGAAGCTGGGGGGCATCGCCGATCCCCTGGCCTACATCTTCACCGAGCACAAGATGGCGGGCATCGCGGGGGTCATCAGCTTCGGGGCTGTCATCGCCACCACCGCCGCCCTTCTCGTCTACCAGGTGGGCCAGCCCCGCATCTTCATGAGCATGAGCCGGGACGGCCTCCTGGGACCCTGGTTCGGCAAGGTCCACGACCGCTTCAAGACGCCTTCCCATGCCACGGTGCTCACGGGCTTCCTGGTGGCCATCCCGGCAGCCCTGCTCAACATCGACGAGGTGGTGGAGCTGGCCAACATCGGCACCCTCTTCGCCTTCGTCATCGTCTGCGTGGCCGTGCTGATCCTGCGGAAGCGGAGGCCTGAGGCGCCCCGGAAATTCGTCATGCCCTTCGCCTGGATCATTGCCCCCCTGGGGATCCTCGGCTGTGTCTGGATCGCCAAGGGGCTGCCGGCCCTCACCTGGTACCGCTTCTTTGTCTGGCTGGGCATCGGGCTGGTGATCTACTTCTTCTTCGGCTCACGGAACAGCAAGCTGGAGGCGCCAGCTGCGCGATGATGGACCTGGAGCTTTCCCCATGTTCACTGGACTGATCCGACATTTGGGCACCCTGGAATCCAGGTCTTCCCGACCGGGGGGCGCGCGGCTGCGCATCACGGCCCCGGCGGACCTGCTGGCCCGGGCCGAGCAGGGCGCCAGCATCGCCGTGAACGGCGCCTGCCTCACCAGCGTGGCCGTGGATGGCCGGGCCTGGGAGGCGGACCTCAGCGAAGAGACCCTGACGAAGACCACCCTGGGCCGGTTGCCACTGGGCGCGGTCCTTCATCTGGAACCCGCCCTGCGGGTGGGCGATCCCCTGGACGGCCACCTGGTCTCGGGCCACGTGGATGGGGTCGGGCGGCTACTGTCGCGTCCCCGGACTCAGAGTGGCCTGGATGAAGGCATCTGGCGCTTCGCCATGCCGGAAGTCCTCGCACCCATGACCGCCGCCAAAGGCTCAGTGGCCGTGGACGGCATCTCCCTCACCGTGGTGGACTGCGGCACCGATTGGTTCACCGTGGCCCTCATCCCCGAGACCGTCGCCCGCACGGCCCTGAACGGCATGCGGCCCGGCGATCCCGTGAACCTGGAGGCCGATCCCATCGGCCGCTTCGTGGCCCGGGCCCTGGCCCTCCGCGCCAGCGACGAGAAGCTGGCCCGCTTCGCCCAGGGTGGCTGGAACGGCTAGCTACTCCCGCGCCCCCTTCCGGATGCGATCCATCTCGCGCTTCTGCTCGCGCTGCTTGAGGGCCTCGCGCTTGTCGCCCACGGCCTTGCCCTCGGCCAGGGCCACCTTGACCTTGATCATGCCCTTCTCGTTCAGGTAGATGGCCAGGGGGATGATCGTGAGGCCCTTGCGCACCACCTTGGCCGTCATCTTGGTGATCTCGGCCTTGTGCAGCAGCAGCTTGCGGGGCCGCAGGGGGTCGTGG
>DASXUH010000200.1:0-3872 GCA_036504935.1 Geothrix sp.
CCCTTGGCGAGCATCTGCTCCACGAGCGGCGCGATGGGCTGTTCCTCGAACTTCATGCGGGCCACGACCCGCTCGACCCCCAGGGTGTCCCAGGTCTCGAAGGGGCCCAGATCGAAGGCAAAGCCGTTCTTGATGGCGCGGTCCACGTTCAGGGGGCCGTCCGTCACCTCGCCCAGACGGTTCACCGCGTAGGTGAGGTTGGGCGCGATGCAGCGCCAGGCCAGGCGGCCGGCTTCCGTATCGCTGGTGAGCAGCGTTTTCACCTTCTCCGCGGGATCATCGATGCCCTTCAGTTCCTTCAGGATGGGCCAGTCCCGCTTCACCTGCGGAATGTACTCGCGGGTGGCGGGATCCAGGGCCAGGAAGCTCTTCTTGCCCTTGGCGTCCTTGGGGCCCTTCTTGAAGAAGCCCTGCTTCGTCTTGTTGCCCAGCAGCTTGTTGTCCAGCATGTACTGGAGGAACTCGGGGAACTTGAAGACGTCCCGCACTTCGTCGTTGGGGCAAAGGTCATAGACGTTCTTGGCCGTGGCAGCGAGGATGTCCACACCCGCGAGATCCGCCGTGCGGAAGGCCGCGCTCTTGGCCCGGGCGGCCGCGTCACCCAGCACCGAATCCAGCACCTCGAAGGGGATCTTCTCGGCGAGGGCCATCTGCAGGGTGGCCATGATGCTGTGGATGCCGATGCGGTTGCCGATGAAGGTGGGGCTGTCATAGGCCGGCACGACTTCCTTGCCAAGCGCTTCCTCCAGCCAGGTGCGGAAGGCGTGGGCCTCCTGCTCGTCCACTTCGGGGCCCTTCACGAACTCCAGCAGCCGCAGGTAGCGCACGGGGTTGAAGAAGTGCGTGATGACGAAGTGCTGCCGGAAGGCGTCGCTGCGGCCCTCCACCAGCAGCTTCAGGGGGATGCCCGACGTGTTCGAGCTGACCCAGGCGCCGGCCTTGAGCTTGGGTTCCAGGCGGCCGTACAGCTCGCGCTTGATGGCCAGGTCCTCCTTGACCACTTCCACGACCCAGTCGCAATCCGCCAGGCGGTCCAGGTGGTCACGCAGGTTGCCCGGCCGGATCTTCTTGAGGAACGAGGGATGCATGGCCAGGGCCGGCTTGGACTTGGCCAGCGCCGCCAGGGCGCCCTCCGCCAGCTTGTCCGGCGCCGCCTCGTCGATGACGATATCCAGCAATTCCACCTGGCAGCCCGCTGACGCTACGTGCGCCGCGATACCCGAGCCCATCACGCCGGAACCGAGGACTCCGATTTTCTTGATAGCCATAAAAACTCCTAATTTGAAACCGCAGATGGCGCAGATGACGCAGATAGGGAGTTCGCAAATCGTTTATACGTCAGCCGGGATTCGGCAAAGTTGACCAATAGCCCCACTTCATAACCGGTCGCTTTGAGGTAATTGAGAATCTGGGCTTCTTCGATAGCACCCAGCTTCGCAACGGACTTCAGCTCCAAGATCACACTTCCAAAACAGATGAAGTCTGCACGGTATGTGGTCTTCAGTGGGCGCCCCTTGTAGATCACCGGGAGTTCGACTTCCCGACGAAATGGGATGCCACGGGCCTCCAACTCGACGGCCAGCGCCTCCTGATAGACCGCCTCAAGGAATCCGGGACCAAGCGATCTGTGAACCTCCATCGCCACGCCAAGAATGGCGTAGGTGCGAGGATCACCCGAATCCATCTGCGTCATCTGCGTCATCTGCGGTTAAAAAATCAGAGCTTCTCGATGATGGACGCGATGCCCTGGCCGCCGCCGATGCACATGGTGGCGAGGCCGTATTTGCCGCCGTCGGTCTCGAGGCGGTTGAGCAGGGTCGTCAGGATGCGGGCACCGCTGGCACCGAGGGGGTGGCCCACGGCGATGGCGCCGCCCCAGGCGTTCACCTTCTTGGGGTCGTAGCCACCTTCGCGGATGACGGCCAGGCTCTGCGCGGCGAAGGCCTCGTTCAGCTCCATGGCGTCGATCTGGTCCAGCTTGAGGCCGAAGCGATCCAGCACCTTCTTCACGGCGGGCACAGGGCCGATGCCCATGCGGTCAGGCTCCACGCCGGCCACGGCGCCACCGATGATGCGGGCCCGGGCCTTCAGTCCCAGGGACTTGGCCAGCCCCTCCTCCATCACCAGCATGAAGGCGGCGCCATCCGTGACAGGAGAGCTGTTGCCGGCGGTGACGCATCCGTCGACCATGAAGGCGGCTTTCAGCTCGCCCAGCTTCTCGACGGTGGTCTCAGCGCGGATGCACTCGTCCTGCTGGAGGGTGACGGGCTTGCCGTCCAGACCCTTGGCCTCGAAGCGGACGATCTCCTTCTCGAACTTCCCGGCCTTCCAGGCGGCGGCGGCCTTCTGGTGGCTCTGGTAGGCGAACTCGTCCTGGTCCTTGCGCGAGATCTTGTATTCCTTGGCCAGGTTCTCTGCGGTGATGCCCATGGAGCAGTAGGCCGCGGGATAGTGCTCGCTGATGTAGGGATCCACGCTGGGGTTGAAGCCCATCATGGGCACCTTGGACATGCTCTCCACGCCGCCGGTGAGGAAGAGATCGCCCTGGTTCGTCATGATGGCGCGGGCGGCCATGAGCATGGTCTCCTGGCTGCTGCCGCAGAAGCGGTTGATGGTGGCGGCGCCGGCGGTGATGGGCAGGCCCGCGCGGAAGCTGATCAGCCGGGCCATGTTCATGCCCTGCTCGCCCTCGGGCATGGCGCAGCCCACCAGCACGTCCTCGAGGCCCGACCAGTCCTTCAGCAGAGGCTTGATGGCCTCGATGACCACCGAACCCAGCTGCTCGGGGCGGGTGGCGGCGTAGGCGCCCTTGACCCCCCGGCCGATGGGTGTGCGCTTGGCTTCGACGATGACTGCGGATCGCATGGGTCCTCCATGGGGAAGTGACTGAGATCGGGGTTTGGAGGAGCCTAGCACCGGCCACAGAGCCCGTAAGCACTTACCGTGGGTCATGAAGACCTACCAGGGGTCAATGCGCCATTCCGGTCCGGCCCGGTTCCAGTCAAGATGAGTGGACCTTCAGGACACCCCATGACCGCGACCTCCGCCCACTCCCTGGAACCCCTGCTCGCCGAATGCCGCAAGGTGATCGTGGGCCAGCCCCAGCTGCTCAACCGCCTGCTGGTGGCCCTGCTCTGCCGCGGCCACGTCCTGCTGGAGGGGCTGCCGGGCCTGGCGAAGACGCGCACCATCAAGACCCTGGCCGCCGCCAGCCACACCACTTTCCACCGCATCCAGTTCACGCCGGACCTGCTGCCCAGCGACGTGGTGGGCACGCTGGTCTTCGACCCCAAGCAGCTCACCTTCACGCCGAAGCGCGGCCCCATCTTCACGAACCTGTTGCTGGCGGACGAGATCAACCGCGCACCATCCAAGGTGCAGGCGGCGCTTCTCGAAGCCATGGAGGAGCGCCAGGTGACGCTGGGCGAGGAGAGCTTCCGCCTGCCGGATCCCTTCCTCGTGCTGGCCACCCAGAATCCCCTGGAGCAGGAGGGCACGTTCCCCTTGCCCGAGGCCCAGATGGACCGGTTCCTCTTCAAGCTCCGCGTGGACTACCCCAAGCAGGAGGATGAAGTGGAAGTCCTCCGCCGCGCCCACCTGAACGGCGATGAGGTGAATCCCGTGGTGGACGGCCCCTTCCTGCTGGCGGCGGGCCGCGAAGCCCAGAAGGTGCGCCTGGACGATGCCATCCGCACCTACATCGTGCGGCTGGTGCAGGCCACCCGGCCCGGCCACGGCAAGGTCTGGAAGGGCAAGGAACTGCTGCGCTGCGGAGCCAGCCCCCGGGCCTCACTCTCGCTCCAGGCCTCCACCCGCGCCCTGGCCTACCTCCAGGGCCGCGACCACGTCCTGCCCCAGGACGTGGTGGACCT
>DASXUH010000201.1:0-20856 GCA_036504935.1 Geothrix sp.
GCTCAGCTGGATAGAGCGTTGGCCTCCGAAGCCAAAGGTCGCTGGTTCGACCCCAGTCGGGTACACCAACAAGACCAGGGGGGCCATCCGGCCTCCCTGGTCTTGTTGAGGGCCTGGGGCCGAACCAGCGAGTGCATCGCCCCAAAGGCGGCACTAGATGTGCCGCCGACGCGAGGCGGTGCGGCGAAGCCGCACGGTTCGACCCCAGTCGGGTACACCAACAAGACCAGGGGGGCCATCCGGCCTCCCTGGCCTTGTTGAGGGCCTGGGGCCGAACCAGACAATCGTCCGCTCGAATTTTCCCCGGTGGTAGGGAGGGGCCGCCGGCTGAGGCGGGGGGCTGGTCTGGCGTCGTTTCTCGTGGTCAGATTCCCTTGGGACAGAAGGATTATTCAGCCTCCCTGCCTTGACAAACATCATTTTGCGATGCACATTTAAATATCTAAACTGGAGGATCTGTGGACCGTGAACTGCTGAAGGGCAGCACCCCGTTGCTGCTGCTGTCGCTGCTCTGCGAGGGGCCCATGTACGGCTACCAGATCATCGAAACAGTCCGCCAGCGCACTGGAGGCACCTACACGCTGAAGGAGGGGGCCCTCTATCCGGCTCTCCACAAGCTGGAGGCCACAGAGTTCATCACCTCCTACTGGGAGACCCAGGAGAACGGCCGGGAACGGCGCTACTACTCGATCCAGCCCGCCGGGCAGGCCTTCCTGTCCGCCAAGAAGAAGGAATGGAACCAGTTCGTGGACATGGTCCAGGCTTTCGTCGGGCCCAAGGCCTGAGGGTTTCGCAGTCATGCCCCGGGCCCTCGACGGCTACCTCTCCCAAGTGGCTGCCGGCCTGAGGGGCGTGTCCCGGCGGCGGCGCCTCATGCTGCTGCGGGAGTTGCAGGCCCACCTGCTGGATGAGGCCGAGGCCAGGGGGATCCAAGGCGAACCGGCCATGTCCGCCATGCTTGCCGAAAAGGAATGCCCCGATCGACTGGCCGAGGAACTCGCGGCCGGGGAGGGCCAGGACGCCAATCACCGTGGCGGGACGGCTCTGGCGGCAGGCATGATCATTGGCCTAGCCACGGGCAGCCACATGTGGTTCGAAGGCTGGCGCTGGTACATCTGCGTGGCCTTTGCCGCGGCCCAGGGCCTGGCTGTGGGCGCCGGCTACTTCTGGGCCCGGCGGCATTGGCTCCGGCTCGACCCCTGGACGCGGACGGCCGTCGCCATCCTGCTCACCTCTCTGCTCTCCATTCCCCTCGGGTTCACCAGCGCCCATGGCTTCAAGCCGACGCGGCTGTTCTACGGCGCCTACACCGGCTTCCTGCTGGAGCGCCACAGCCAGGATCGGCCCCTCTGGCAGATCCTCCTGGAACCCGTCCTCTTCACGGCCTTCATGTTCTTCATCGAGACTGGGTTCCTGGGCCGGATCCGGTTCCAGTGGTGGCAGGTGCCTCTGGAGCTCAGCTTCAACGCCACCCTGCTGATCAGCGTGATGCTGGCCTTGAAGCTCCGGCGTGTGCTGGCCGAGCGCTGGGTGCTGATGACCCAGGAACAGGGGTGATTCTCTCCGGGGGTCCGGGGGAATCCCCCTTGAGTCAGGGGCGTTCCAGCGATAAACTGTTCGTCTTGCGTGGACAAGCCGCGTGCATTCACCCCGCCCATGGGGGCATCCGGTCGGTCCCAGGAGGAAGACATGAAAGAAAAGATCCACCCCGAGCTGCACGACGTGAAGGTGCACTGCGCCTGTGGCAATGAGTTCATGACGCGCTCCACCAAGAAGGAGCTGCGCGTGGAAATCTGCTCGGCCTGCCACCCCTATTTCACTGGGAAGCAGCGCCTGATGGACACCGAAGGCCGCGTGGAGAAGTTCAACAAGAAGTACGCCAAGAAGGAGGCCCCTGCGGCCGCCCCCGAGGCTGCTGCCGAGACCACGCCAGAGACTACCGAAGCCTAGCTGCGATGTTCCCTAGAACGGGCCGATTCCATCGGCCCGTTCTTCTTTATTTATGGGCGTCAGATTCCGGCGCAGCCGGAACCTGACGCTGGCAGAAGAGGTGGACCATGCTCGACCAACTTGAAGCCGTCGAAGCCCGCTTCCAGGAAGTGGAGGCGCAGCTGCAGGATCCTGCCGTGGTGTCGGATCCCAAGCGCCTGCGCGAGCTGGCCAAGCTCCGCGCCGAGCTGGAACCAGTGGTGCTGGCCTTCCAGGCCCAGCGCACCCGGATGAAGCAGCTGGAGGAGGCCGAGTCCATCCTGGGCGACAAGGCCATGGACGCCGAGCTGCGGGAGATGGCCGAGATGGAGATTCCCGACCTGAAGAGGGCCATCGCCGAAGGCGAGGCTGAGATCAAGCGGCTGCTCATCCCCAAGGACCCCGCGGACGCCAAGAACGTGATCCTCGAAGTCCGCGCCGGCACCGGCGGCGAGGAAGCCGCGCTGTTCGCCGCGGAGCTCTTCCGCATGTACATCCGCTTCGCGGAGCGCCGGGGCTTCAAGGTTTCGGTGCTGGATGAGAGTGATGCCGACGCCGGCGGCCTCAAGGATGCCACCGCCGAGATCCAGGGCGATGGCGCCTACAGCCTCTTCCGTTTCGAGAGTGGTGTGCATCGCGTCCAGCGCGTGCCCAAGACCGAGACCCAGGGCCGCATCCACACTTCCGCAGCCACCGTGGCGGTCATGCCCGAGGCTGAGGAAGTGGACATCGAGATCCACCAGAAGGACCTGCGGGTCGATACCTTCTGCTCGGGCGGGAAGGGTGGCCAGAGCGTGAACACCACCTATTCTGCCGTGCGCCTGACGCATCTGCCCACCAACACCGTGGTGCAGTGCCAGGACGAGCGCAGCCAGATCAAGAACATGGCCAAGGCCATGACCGTGCTGCGCAGCCGCCTGCTCCAGAAGGCCCAGGACGAGGCGGATGCGGCGCACTCGGCCCTCCGCAAGTCCCAGGTGGGCAGCGGCGACCGCAGCGAGAAGATCCGCACCTACAACTTCCCCCAGGGCCGGGTCACCGACCACCGCGTGGGTGTCACCATCCACCAGATCGACAGCTTCATGGGCGGCCAGATCGAGCCGATCATCGAACCCCTGCGGGCGGCGTTCGAGGCGGAGCGGCTGCAGGCGCTGGAGGCGTGAATGGGCTGTCAGCTGTAAGCTGTCAGCTCTCAGTAAAAGCAGAGAAGCGGGAGGCACAGCCTCCCGCTTCGCTTCTAGCCGATAGCTGATAGCCGACAGCTGAGAGCTACTTCTTCAGCGTCACCCTCTCCGGCGCCGTCAGGCTGAAGGACACGGGTTTGCTGGCGGGGATGCGGATCACGGTGTCGGCGCTGCCCGCGGCTACGGCAGTACCAGCGGCGGCGCCGATGGCCGCGCCGCCGAGAGCGTGGTCACCCTGATTCTTCTTGTCGGACAGGAGGCCGACCAGGGCGCCGAGGGCCGCGCCGCCGCCGATGTACTTGGCGTTGCGCTCACCCCGGGCCGTCGCGACCACCACATGGGTGTCGGTGTCGATGCCGACGCCGGCAATCTCCGTGAGGCGGATGCCGAGGGCGCCCTGGCCATTGCTCAGGCGGCCGGCGGCGGCACTCTGGGTCACCACACCCCGGGCGGAGCTGCCGGCGCTCCAGACGAGCTTGCCGTCCACCACCACATCGCCGGCCAGGGAGCCTTGCCAGGCATCCCCAGGCTGATCCTTGTCGGTGGCCAGGTCGCGGGCCAGGGAAATTTCCAGCTTGGTGCCAGTGGGCACCTCGACCACCACGGGCTTGGGAGCCTCCTTGGCCGCGGGCGCGGAGGCCAGGACGACGGCCTCCTGCTTCTTGGCCTCGGCCCGCCTCTTCGCGTCGGCCACTTGGCGCTCCAAGGCCTTCACCTGGGACTTGGTCACATGCTGGATGGTTTCAGCATCAGGGCCGGTGACCTTGCCGGACTTGGCTTCGGCCAGCTGCTGCTCGAGCTGGGCAACTTTGGCTTCGGCGGCCTTCGCGGCCTCTTCAGCCTGGATGGACGCTTCGCTCTTGCGGTTGCAGGCGACGCTCAGGATAAGCGCCGCGGTGAGAAGAATGCGGGTCGGGATGGTGCGCATGAGACCTCCATTGAAGGGATATAGTATGACAGCCTGACAAAGTTTACCTACCATGGCCACTCCCAACCTCAACCCCCGCGGCGAATCCGTGCTCCGCACTCTCATCGAGGCCTACCTCGAGGCGGGGGAGCCGGTAGGATCGCGCCTGCTGGCCAAGCGGTTTCCCGAGCCCCTCTCCAGCGCCACCATCCGGAACGTGCTGTCGGATCTGGAAGACGAGTCCATGGTGGCCCAGCCCCATACCTCGGCGGGGCGGGTGCCCACGGAGCGGGCCTACCGCTACTACGTGGATCGGTGGCTGAAGGCGGAGGCCCCGGATCCCGAGCTGGAGGGTCGCCTTGCGGCCACCCTGGAGGGACTGGACCTGGATCCCGAGTCCTGGGCCCGCCACGCCAGCCGGACGCTGGCGGAGGTGATGGGTGGGGTGTGCGTGGCCCTGCCCCTGCCGCTGACCCAGAGCCGCTTGGTGCGCCTGGAGTTCGTGCCCGTGGGGCCGGGACGCCTGGTGGCGATCTGGGTGGGGAGTCTGGGGGAGGTGGACCATCGCCTCATGGACAACCCCTGGAACTATGCCGACACCGTCCTCACCGAGCTGGGGAACTACGCCACGGCCCAGTTCGCGGGCCTCACGCTGGCGGCCATGCGGTCGCGGCTCCTGGAAGCCCTCCAGGCCGGGGCCCAGGAGGGCGAGACCCTCCGGACCCGCCTCCAAGAGTTGGCCTCCCGCTGGCCCGAAGATGGACCGGCCGGGGACCCCCCGGTACTGGTGTCCGGCTTGGGCCGCCTGGGCGGGCTCCCCGAATTCGAGGATGTGGCCCGGTTCCGCGGTCTGGTGGCGGCCTTCGAGGAGCGCGGCCGCTTGGCCCGCCTCCTGAATGCCTTCGCGGATCGCGCCTCGCAGGACATCCAGCTGCTGCTGGGCTCTGAGAACCCCTACCTGGACGGCTGGCCCCTGGCCACGGCCGTCCGCACCGTGGGGCTGGGCCCGGCTGGTTACGTGACTTTCGCCCTGGTGGGGCCGCTGCGCATGGACTATGGCCGGGTCATGGGCGGCCTGCGCTGGTGGTCCCGGCAGATCCAGCGGCGACAGGGCGGATCCTGACGTCCTTGTCCGGACTGCGTATACTGCTGCGATGACCACTGGCACCCCCCGCGAGCCCCATGACAAGCCCGCTCCACCCGCCGGAGAACCGGAGGATGTGGTGGACCTCAGTCTGGATGATGCCCTGGACGGAGATCTCCAGTCCGTCGCCGACGAGGTGGCTTCGGGGTATCCAGGCCCGGCCCTGGAGGAGGCCGAACTGGAGGAACCCCGGGTGGACCTGGAATCGGCCCTCACCGAGGCCGAGCGGCAGATGGAGGAGATGCTCCGGCGCGAAGGCGATCTGATGGATCAGCACCGGCGCCTCGCGGCCGACTTCAACAACTTCCGCAACCGGGCCCAGCGCGACATCGCCATGGCCGTGGAGCAGGCCGAGCGGAAGATCCTCCTCGAGATGCTGCCCGTGCTCGACAACTTCGAGCGGGGTCTCAGCGCCACTTATCAGGATGTCGAATCTTTCCGGGCTGGTGTGGAACTGATCCAGAAGCAGTTTCTGGAAGCGCTGCGCCGCATGAACGTCGAGCCCATGCCGCTTAAGATCGGTGATGCCTACGACGCCCTTCATGCCGAAGCGCTCACCACCTTCAGCGATCCGAACCTTCCGGACGGAGCCGTGGCAGCGGTCTACGAGCGTGGCTACAACCTCAAGGGGCAGCTCCTCCGCCCCGCCCGCGTGGTGGTAAACCGGCTGCAGGACTCGGGAAAGTCCTAGTCGCTTTCAGCGACCGCACTAGATGACGTCCAGCATTCCTTTTATCATAAAGCCGCGACCCCCCCCGGAGTTCCACCCATGGCAGGCAAACTGATCGGCATTGATCTGGGAACGACCAACAGTTGCGTCTGCGTGATGGAGAGCGGGGACTCCCGGGTGATCCCCAACCGCGAGGGCAGCCGCACCACGCCGTCGGTGGTGGCTTTCACGGACAAGGGCGACGTGCTGGTGGGACACATCGCCAAGCGCCAGGCCGTCACGAACCCGCAGCGCACGCTGTTCGCCGTGAAGCGGCTCATCGGGCAGCGGTTCCAGGCTCCCAAGGTCCAGGAGGCTGTCGGCCGGCTCCCCTTCCCGGTGGTGTCCGCGCCCAACGGGGATGCCTGGCTGCGGGTGGGTGAGCGGGACTACGCGCCGCCCGAAGTCACGGCCATCGTCCTCCGCTCCCTGAAGCAGGCCGCCGAGGCCTTCCTCCACGAGGATGTGACGGACGCCGTGATCACGGTGCCCGCCTACTTCGATGATGCCCAGCGCCAGGCCACCAAGGACGCGGGCAAGATCGCCGGCCTCAACGTGCAGCGCATCATCAACGAACCCACGGCGGCGGCCCTGGCCTACGGCTTCAACAAGAAGGGCCTCAAGCAGATCCTGGCCATCTACGACTTCGGCGGCGGCACCTTCGACTTCACCCTGATGGAGATGAACGACGGCGTCTTCGAGGTGCTGGCCACCAGCGGCGACACCTTTCTCGGGGGCGAGGACATCGACCTGGCCATCCAGACCTGGCTCGTGGGGCAGTTCCGCGACAAGACGGGCATCGACCTGTCCTCGGATCGCATGGCGCTCCAGCGGCTCAAGGAGGCCAGCGAGAAGGCCAAGTGCGAGCTGTCCACCCTGGACCGCGTGGAAATCCGCCTGCCCTTCATCGCCCAGGCCCCCGGCGGCCCCCAGCACCTCGAGGCCACCCTCACCCGCGCCCAGCTCGAAGAGATGGCCCAGGAACTGGTGCAGCAGACCCTGGTCCCCATCAAGGACGCCCTCGAGCAGGGCGGCAAGACACCGAAACAGATCAACGAAGTGATCCTCGTGGGCGGGCAGACCCGCATGCCGATGGTGCAGCGGCTGGTGCGCGAATTCTTCGGCAAGGAGCCCAACCGGAGCATCAATCCGGATGAGGTGGTGGCCACCGGCGCCTCCATCCAGGGGGCCGTGCTCAAGGGCGACATCAAGGACCTGGTGCTGCTGGACGTCACGCCACTTTCCCTCGGCATCGAGACCCAGGGCGGCGGCTTCGTGAAGATCATCCAGCGCAACGCCACGATCCCCACCCGCGATTCCCGCACCTTCACCACGGTGACGGACAACCAGAACCGGGTGGAGATCCATGTGCTGCAGGGCGAGCGCGAACTGGCCGAGCACAACAAGAGCCTGGGCCGCTTCGACCTCATCAACCTGCCGCCCCTGCCCAAGGGTGTGCCTCAGATCGAGGTCGCCTTCGACATCGATTCCAACGGCATCGTGAAGGTGTCCGCCCGCGACCTCATGACCGGCCTGGAACAGGGCTTGAGCATCCGCCCCAGCTCCGGCCTCTCCGAACTGGAGATCCAGCGCATGATCCGCGAAGCCCTGGCCAATGCCGAGACCGATGTGAAGAAGCGGGACGCGCTGAAGTACATCGCCTCCGCCGAGGGGTTGATCTTCTCCTGCGACAAGAGCTTCGCCGAATGCGGCAAGTACCTGCAGGAGCACCAGCAGGCCATGATCCGGGACGTGCTGACCCGGGCCCGGCAGGCCGTGGCCGCCCAGGATTCCGCCGCCCTGCGCGCCTGCGAGGGCCAGCTGCTCGAAGCCCAGAACCTGCTGACCGATGCCGTCCTCGCCGCCAGCGAGGCCATGATGGCCTCCCTGGACGGTGAAGATGAAGGCGCGGGGCCAAATTAGTCCTCGGCCCTCAGTCCTCAGTCCTCAGTGGGGGGCCGTGAGGCCCCCCGTTTCTTGGAGGTTCCGGCCGTGCGGGATCATCGCAAGCTCATCGCTTTCACCAAGGCGCGGGAGTTGGCTTTGGAGGTGTACCGGGCGACTTTAGCGTTCCCGCAGCAAGAACAGTTCGGACTGACAACACAGATACGGCGGGCCTCCGTATCGATCCCATCCAACCTTGTGGAGGGTTGCGCGAAGCGGAGTGAGAGGGATTATCTGCGATTTGTGGACATTGCGCTCGGGTCGGCCCGAGAACTGGAATTCCAGTTGGACTTGGCTCAGGAATTGGGTTTTTTGAGAGAGAATGAACGATTGATCGGGTTATCCCAGGAGGTTGCCCGGTTGGTAGCTGGGCTTGCCAATTCTTTGGCGAGCGGATTATCTGGCGATGGGAGAAGGCCGGATGCCGGTTCCCGCCCACTGAGAACAGAGGACTGAGGACTGAGGACTGACCTGACATGAAGCGTGACTACTACGAAGTGCTTGGCGTCTCCAAGGAGGCCGGGGCGGATGAACTGAAGAAGGCCTATCGCAAGCTGGCCATGGAGCTGCATCCCGACCGCAATCCCGGGAACAAGGAAGCGGAGGAGAAGTTCAAAGAGGCTGCCGAGGCGTATAGCGTGCTGTCGGATCCCGAGAAGCGGAAGGCCTACGATCAGTACGGCCACGCCGGCCTAGGTGGGGCCGGGGGCGGTCAGCAGTTCCAGTTCGATCCCAACCAGTTCGCGGATTTCGAAGACATCCTGGGCAGCTTCTTCGGCGGCGGCCTCTTCGGCGACCTCTTTGGCGGCGGGGGCCGGCGCCGGTCCAGCGGCGAGGAACGGGGTTCCGACCTGCAGTACAACCTGAAGCTGACCTTCCGGGATGCCATCTTCGGCAAGGACAGTGTGGAACTCAGCATTCCGCGCCTGGAGGCCTGCGGCACCTGCCACGGCTCCGGCTGCGAAGCCGGCACCCGTCCCGAGACCTGTCCCCAGTGCCGGGGCGCGGGCCAGGTGGCCATGCGCCAGGGTTTCTTCCAGATGCTCACACCTTGCCCCCGCTGCGAGGGCCGGGGCCGCATCATTCCGAAGCCCTGCCGCGAATGCCGGGGCGAGGGCCGCCTCCACCGCAAGTCCAAGGTGAGCTTCAAGATACCGGCCGGCGTGGACCGGGGAACCCGGCTCCGTCTGCAGAGCCAGGGCGAGGCGGGGCGGTTCGGGGGTCCCACCGGCGACCTCTACGTGGTTTTCGACGTGGAGCCCGATGCCCGTTACGAGCGGGATGGCTTCGATTTGCACCAGCGCCTGGAGGTGTCCTGGCCCCTGCTGGTGACTGGCGGCGCGCTGGAGGTGGAGACACCGTACGGCGCCGACAAGGTGAAGCTCGCGCCCGGCACCCCCGCCGACCACGTGGTGAAGCTCGTGAACGCCGGCGTCCCCCGGCTCCAGGGCAGCGGCCGCGGCGACCTCTACCTGCACCTGCGCGTGGCCGTGCCCAAAGCTCTCAACGCCGAACAGCGCCAGCTTCTGGAACAGCTCCGCCGCAGCCTCGATGGCGAGCCCGCCAGAGAGGGCGAGGAAGGCTTCCTGTCCAAGGTGTTCGGCACCGAAAAGAGCGGGAAGAAGAAGCGGAAGTAGGGATTTCAGTCTGGAGTCTGGACTGCCCTTACCCCCCCGCCACCACCACGTGCCGCTTGCCTTCGCGCTTGGCGCGGAGGAGGGCGCGATCGGCCTGCTCGAGGAGGTGGCCGGCACCGTCGGCGTGCTCCGGGAAGGCGGCGACCCCGGCGCTGAGGTAGATGGTCAGGTGGTCATTACCCAGGGTCACTGGTTGGCCTAGGATGACCTGGATGAGGCGCTCCGCGAGCTTCTGGGCACCCCGGGCCAGGGTGCCCGGCATGAGGATGCAGAACTCGTCCCCCCCGTAGCGGTAGAGGCGGTCGTGGGCCCGGCAGAGGCGCTGGGCCGTGCGGGCCACGGCTTCGAGCACGATGCTCCCCGCGGGGTGGCCGTACTGGCTGTTCACCTGCTTGAGATCGTCCACATCGAGGAAGACCAGGGCCACAGACTCGCCCTTGGCAGCGGCGGTGCGCACGGCCTGGGGCAGCTCCGCCTCCAGACAGCGGCGGTTCTGGGCCACGGTGAGATCGTCCTTGAAGGACAGCGCCCGGCTCTCCTCCAGGCGCCAGGCGTTGAGCAGCAGGGGCTCCACATCTTCGAAGCCCAGGAGGAGGCGCTCCGGGGGCTCCTGGGGATCCAGCAGCCGCAGAAGCCCCAGCTGCTCCGAGGCCGCCAGCGGGAACGCTTCTCCGCGGCGCACCAGTTCCGCGGCCTCCTGGCGGGGCAGGGGGGCCTCGGGAAACGATCCATCGCCAGCCCGCTGGAAGAACAGGTTCTCCTTCCTGAGCCAGATGGCGCCGCCCCGCGCCCGGGACTGGCTGACGGCCCGGCTCAGCATGAGCTTCAGGAGGTCGTCCAGCGACGCGAGGTGGAGCATCTGGCGCAGCCAGCCCTCACTGCCGAGATCCCGCTGCCGCAGGTGCCGGAGCGCCTCCCGGGCCGCCTCGAGCGGGCGGTCCTGGAGCAGTACCCAGCCGGGCCTCTGCTCCAGCACCGCGCTGATCTCCTCAGCCTCCGCCTGCTGGACCCACCACAGGACCTCGGATCCTTCCGCCGGGAGCAGCCGCGGGTCGGGCCGCTCCGCCACCAGCACCAGCGACCCTGGCCCCGGCCCCCGCACCACCTCGTGGCCCCACGTCTCCAGGGCCGCGCGCAAGGTGTCGCCGGCCCGGGAGGGATGGGGTTCCAGCCAATGGATGCGTTGCATGGGGCTCCCAGAAGGTTGATTCTCGGCTGGCGCGGGACGGTCAGTCCAGCGCGGCCTCCAGTCTCAGCGCCAGCTGTCCAAGGTGGGCGGCGAGCTGCTCCAGGGCAGGCAGCGACCCTTCCCGCTGGCCGCGTTCGGCCCGGACCCAGCGCCTGAGCAGGGTCACGGCCTGGGCGTCGCGGACCCCGAGACGCTTGGCGTTCTGGATCAGCTTGTGGGAGAGCCGGGTGCGCTCAGGTCCCGTGGGGCCCTCCTTCAGGCTGGCAATGAGCCGCAAGGTCTCCTGGGCCACCTGGAGATCCTGGCGGATGAGGGGGACCCGGGCGTTGATCCGGAGCCGGAACAGCTCCAGGAACCGGAGCAGCTCGCTCAGCACATCCATGCCGTCACGGAGGGCCTGATGGACCTCCTCCGGGGATTCCAGTAGCCGGCCGAGATCCTGGATGAGCCGCTCCGCCTCTTCCCGGTCCGGCCGGCGCATCAGGGGGAATTCCGGGCTGCGGCGGAAGGCCAGCAGATGGCGGAAGGAGTGGGCGAGGCCCAGGGCGAGCCGGGGGTAATCCTGCAGCTCCAGGCTCAGCAGGAGCTGGACGTGGATGGGCGGGACCTGCTCCCAGAGGCGCTGGATGCGGAGACGGAGCCGCTCGCCCTCTTCCATCAGGCTGGGGGATTCCGGGAACAGCCGCTGCTGCACGTCGGGCGAGAACAGGCCCACGAGCTCACCCATGAGCTGCTTCTGGTGGTTGGCGAGCAGGCCGCGCAGGGTGTCCTGGGTCTGGGCCAGCTGGTCCGCGTCCCCCCCCGCCAGGGCCTGCTGCAGCAGGCTTCGCAGGGTCGCCTGGTCCTGGCGCAGGCTCAGCACGGCCTGGCGCAGGTAGGCCCGGAGCCGCGGGACCACGGGCTGATCAGGGTCCAGCAGGGCGGCCCGCCCGGGGTCGTAGGCGCGCTCCACCACGCGGCCCAGCTCGGATTCGATGACGAGAAAGGTGGGCACGGCCGCGTAGAGATCCTGGGCGCTGGTACCGGCGGCGGGTTCCACGGATTCCATCAGCTCTAGGAGGGCGATGTGGCTGGCCAGAGCCCGCGCCACCACAGAGAACAGGGCCCGGTCCTCCCCGCGGAGGTCCTGCAGCAGCCGCCGCAGGTCGGCGGGCATGCGGTCCCGGAACAGCCCGGCGTCCATGCGGGGCAGCACCCAGCCCAGGTGATCCCAGAGCCACTGCAGGCTCCCCCGCACTTGTTCCACCGCGGGCCAGTGGATGCCCCGGTCCAGGGGGCGCATCAGGCTCAGGCGAAGATTGGACACCACGTTCTGGAGCAGCAGCAGGGGCTCCACCCGGGCATGGAACTCTGGGGGAATGCAGGCCTCCAGCTGTTCCGCCAGCCGCGCCAGGCTTTCCTCGAGCCGCCCCTGGCCCTGGATGGCCCGGTTCACCACCTTCATCTGGGCATTCAGGCGGGCCACGGCCTCTGGACCGTCCTGGCAGGCCTGGAGGGCGGCCAGGATCTGGCGGAAGGAATCGCGGTGATCTTCCAGGAAGGCCGCCCACAACGCCTGGAGGGCCCCGGCGTCCTCCCCCGGCGGGGGGGCCATGGCCCGGAGCGAGGCCAGGAGATCGAGGAGGAGTCCCACCCAGGCGGGCTGCTCCTGCTCCACCATCAACTCCCGGTGGGCCGTCCCGGTCAGGAGGGCGAGCCGGCCCAGGCTGTGCTGGAGGACCTGGCCCATGGAGGCCCGGGCCTCGCCGAGCCGGCGGGGTGAAAACTGGTGCAGGAAGGCCAGGAAAAGCCCCAGATTGCGTCGCAGATCGGCCTGGGCCGGGGATTCTCCGGCGGATACGATGCCCCTGGAAGGCGCCTCCAGCAATGGATCCAGGTCGCCGGCCCCTTCCTTGAGGATGTCCTCCAGCAGGGTGAGGTCCGTCCGGGAAAGACCCTTCTCCCGGATCAACTGCCGGGCCAGTAGCAGGCGCTGGGGCGAGGTTCCTGGGAGGGGCATGGCGAAAGCATACAACGGGCCGGGTACGGGGATGGGGCTGAGCGCTGGAATGGGCGGAAGCCCGGGTTGAACCCCGAAGGTGTTACCATCGCCTCACCCCATCCGGAGGCAGCCAGTGGTCAGCAAGCTAGGGGAAATGCTCGTCAAGGCTCAGCTCATCACGGATGCCCAGTTGGAAGAAGTCATCAAGGTCCAGCGGCGCGAGGGTGGCAAGCTCGGCAGCATTGTGGTGCGGCAGGGCTTTTGTTCCGATCAGGACATCGTGAGCTTCCTGGGCATGCAGTACGGTGTGCCTGCCGCGGACCTGGAGCAGTGGCCCCCCATTGACGCGGGCGTCATCGCCCTCATCCCCAAGGATCTTGCCCAGCGCCACAAGGTGCTGCCCCTCCAGCGCACGGGCAACGTGCTGACCCTGGCCATGTCCGATCCCACGGACATCTTCGCCATGGACGACGTGCGGTTCCACACGGGCTACAACGTGGATCCCGTCGTGTCCAGTGAGATGGGCCTGGCGCGGGCGGTCGAGAAGTACTACGGCGGCGTCAGCGGCGTGCGCCTGGCGGATGGCCCCCGCGCCACCACGACCAACCTGGGCGGGGCGGCGGCCGCGGGCCCCACCGACGCCGGCGCTGCCCAGCCCTTCAACGAACAGGACGAGCACTTCGATCTCCAGGATCTGGAACAGGAACTCGACGCTGACGCCGAGTTCGAGGCCACGGACGACGATGAGGAGAGCATCAACGTCGGCGCCCTGAAGAAGGGCAGCGAAGATGCCCCGGTGGTCAAGCTCGTGAACATGGTGCTCATCGATGCCATCAAGCGCGGCGCCTCCGACATCCACATCGAGCCCTACGAAAAGAACTACCGCATCCGGTTCCGCATCGACGGCATCCTCATGGAGGTCATGCGCCCGAACCTGAAGCTGAAGGATCCCCTCACCTCCCGCGTGAAGATCCTGGCCAAGCTCAACATCGCCGAGAAGCGCCTGCCCCAGGACGGCCGCATCAAGCTGCGCGTGAACATGGGTGGCCGGCAGAAGGTCATCGACTACCGTGTGAGCATCCTGCCCACCCTCTTCGGCGAGAAGATCGTGCTGCGGCTGCTGGACAGCGACAAGCTCATGCTCGACCTCACCAAGCTCGGGTTCGAGCAGGAGAGCCTGGAGCGGTGGGACCGGCAGATCTCCAAGCCCTACGGCATGGTGCTGGTGACGGGCCCCACGGGCTCGGGCAAGACCAACACGCTGTATTCCTCTATCGCCAAGCTCAATACGGTGGACACCAACATCCTCACCGCCGAGGATCCGGTGGAGTTCAACTTCCCCGGGATCAACCAGGTGCAGATGAAGGAGCAGATCGGCCTCAACTTCGCGGCGGCGCTGCGCTCCTTCCTCCGCCAGGATCCCAACATCATCCTGGTGGGCGAGATCCGCGACTTCGAGACGGCCGAGATCGCCATCAAGGCGAGCCTCACGGGCCACCTGGTGCTGTCCACCCTGCACACCAACGATGCCCCCAGCACCATCAACCGCCTCATGAACATGGGCGTGGAACCGTTCCTGGTGGCCACGTCGGTGAACATCATCTGCGCCCAGCGCCTGGTGCGCCGCCTCTGCAACAGCTGCAAGGCGGTGGACACCCACCACCAGCCTGAGGAGGGGCTGCGCGAGGTGGGCTTCACCCCGGAGGAGATCCAGCGGGGCATCACCTTCTACAAGCCCGTCGGGTGCGATATTTGCAACAAGCGGGGCTACAAGGGCCGTGTGGGCCTCTACGAAGTGCTGGAGATGTCCGAGACCCTCAAGGACATGATCCTCACCGGGGCCTCCGCGATCGAACTGCGCGAACAGGGCCAGAAGGAGGGCATGATCACCCTCCGCCGCTCCGGTTGCCGCAAGGTGCTTGACGGCGTCACCACCATCGAAGAGATCATCCGCGAGACTGTTCTGTAGGCGCCGACCCACGCTTGCCAAGTTCTTTGACAGGATTAACAAGATTAAAGGCTGGATTAACAGGATTTTAAAAACGTAGGGTGAAATTGGTGGATGGGGCTGTTTTGGATGAACTTTCGGGGCGCGTCATTGGCGCGGCGATGAGGGTGCACTCCATCCTCGGACCGGGGTTCACCGAGGCTGTCTACCAGAACGCGCTGGCGCTTGAGATGGCGATGGATGGCATTCCCTTCGAGCGAGAGGTGAAGCTCGAAGTTCGCTACCGGGGCGAACTGGTCGGGCAGTACCGGGCAGATCTTCTGGTGGATGGATCTCTGATCCTCGAATTGAAAGCCGTTCAGGCGATCCTTCCGGAACATGAAGTCCAAGTCGTCAATTATTTGGCCGCGACCGGCCTGGAACAGGCCCTGCTATTGAACTTCGGGACCCGAAGCCTCCAGGTGAAGAAGAAATTCCGTTCCCCACGCCAGCCAGAATCCTGTTAATCCTGCCTTTCATCCTGTTAATCCTGTCTAGGCAGTTGTCTTTCCCGAGGTTCCCATGAGTGAAATCGGTGCCAGCTATGTTGCCCCCCTGCAGCAGCTGCTCAAGACGATGGTGGAGTACGGAGGCACGGATCTCCACATCACCACGGATACCGCCCCGCAGATTCGCATCGATGGGCGCATGGTGCCCCTCAAGCTGCCGCCCCTGGATGCGTCCCAGACCCGCTGGCTCTGCTACGGAGTCATGACCGACCAGCAGAAGCACCGCCTGGAGGAGGATCTGGAGGTGGACTTCTCCTTCGGCCTCCAGGGCGTGGCCCGCTTCCGCGCCAACGTCTTCAACCAGCGCGGCGCCACGGCGGGCGTGTTCCGCACCATCCCCGAGAACATCCGCAGCTTCGACCAGCTGGGCCTGCCGCCCTCGGTCCAGGCCCTCTGCGACAAGCCCCGCGGCCTGGTGCTGGTGACGGGCGTGACGGGTTCCGGCAAGTCCACGACCCTAGCCGCCATGGTGGACAAGATCAACGCCGAAGAGCCCGTCCACATCCTCACCATCGAGGACCCAGTGGAATACGTCCACAAGCACCGGCGCGCCCTGGTGAACCAGCGGGAGATCCACGCCGACACCCACAGCTTCAAGAAGGCCCTGCGCTCGGCCCTGCGCCAGGATCCCGACGTGGTGCTGGTGGGTGAAATGCGCGACCTGGAGACCATCGAATCCGCCCTCACCATCGCCGAGACGGGCCACCTCACCTTCGCCACCCTGCACACCAACAGCACCGTGCAGACCATCAACCGCATCATCGATGTGTTCCCCAGCCACCAGCAGGCCCAGGTGCGGGCCCAGCTCTCGCTCGTGCTGGAGGGCGTCATCTGCCAGAGCCTCATCCCCAAGGTGGGGGGCAAGGGCCGGGCCCTGGCCCTGGAGATCATGATCCCGAACTCCGCCATCCGGAACCTCATCCGGGAGGACAAGATCCACCAGATCTACGGCACCATGCAGTCCGGCCAGACCAAATACGGCATGCAGACCTTCAACCAGAGCCTGTCGGACCTGGTCCTCAAAAAGGAGATCACCCAGGAGCAGGCCTTCGAGTACTCCTCGAACACCGACGAGCTCCGGGAGCTCATCAACCGCGGCGTAGGCGTCGGCTCCGCCGGCGGCCGTGGGGCGGCCGCGGCCCAGCCCGCCACCACCAGCAATCCCGCGCTGGGCGGGCGGAACCCCAACATCAAGTACACGTGATTCCATGATCTCCCAGGACACCATCCGGAAAGCCGTCGGCCTCTTGGCCGAGCAGACCGCCGTGCAGCGAGTCATCCTTTTCGGCTCCTACGCCATGGGGACAGCCCGAGAGGATTCGGACCTGGATTTCCTCGTCATCGAGTCGGACCTGGTATCCCGAAGGGCTGAGATGGTGCGCCTGCGGGCCGCGCTCCGCCCGCTCGGGGTTCCCGTGGACGTGATGGTCGCGGATGCCGCGCAGTTCGAGGCCTGGAAGGATCAGCCGGGCACGGCCCTGTTCGAGGCTTCGCGATACGGGCAGGTGGTGTATGAACGTGCGGGCTGAGGCCGTCCGCATCCTGCTCGCCAAGGCCGCTCAGGATGAACTGGCGGCCCGTCGGCTTGCGGCCGATGCCCGGATTGGGGACGAAGTCGTGGGTTTCCACGTCCAGCAGGCGGCCGAGAAACGGCTAAAGGCCCTTCTGGCCTTTCATGGCATTGCCTACCGACGGACCCATGATCTGGTGGAACTGATGGATCTGCTCATCGCCCAGGGGCATGCCGTTCCAGCGGCCATCGAGCCCCTCCAGGAGCTGACACCCTTCGCGGTGGAATACCGGTACGAGAACCTGGACCAGTACGAGGACGTCCCCCTAGATCGGAATCGGGCTCTGGCTTTGCTTGAAGGGCTGGAAGTCTGGATCCAGGAACACCTACGGTCCGGGCAATGAAGCTTCCATGCTGATCCATTCCTGCCTATCCTGAAGGCACCACCGTTCCTAGCCCGCCGAGGTCCGCATGCCCGCATACGCATGGAAAGGCAAGAATCGATTGGGAGAGGCCCAGGAGGGCGTCCTGGTGTCCGAATCCAGGGATGCCGCCGCCGCCACCCTGAAGCGAAATGGCATCGAGGTCACCACCATCGGCGCCATGGCCGCCAAGGGCACCAAGTCCTTCGGCAAGGTGAAGCCCAAGGAACTGGCCATCTTTACCCGGCAGTTCAGCGTGATGATCGATGCGGGCCTGCCCCTGGTGCAGTGCCTGGAGATCCTCGGCGCCCAGCAGCAGGACAAGGGCTTCCAGAGGATCATCGAGGCCGTGCGGGGGGATGTGGAGCAGGGCCTCACCCTCCAGGCCGCCCTCTCCAAGCATCCCAAGGCCTTCAACGATCTCTACGTGAACATGGTGGGCGCCGGGGAAAGCGGCGGCATCCTGGATGTCATCCTCCAGCGCTTGTCGGGCTACATCGAGAAGGCCGTGAAGCTCACCGCCAAGGTGAAGGGCGCCATGACCTACCCCGTGGCCGTCATCACCATCGCCATCGCCGTGGTGGTCATCATCATGGTGAAGGTCATCCCGGTCTTCTCCGCCATGTATGACGGCCTGGGCAGCAAGCTGCCCTTCCCGACGCTGGTCTGCATGGCCATTTCCAGCGCTCTCATCAACTACAGCTGGCTCATCATCATCGCCATCGCCCTTATCACCGTGGGCCTGCGCCAGTACTACAAGACGCCCCAGGGCCGCCTCCAGATCGATGCCTTCATGCTGAAGATCCCCATCATCGGCGATGTGCTCCGCAAGGTGGCCGTGGCCCGGTTCTGCCGCACCTTGGGCACCCTCATCAGCTCCGGCGTGCCCATCCTGGAAGGCATGGACATCACGGCTCGCACCGCCGGCAACATGGTCATCCAGAACGCCATCCTCAAGTCCAAGGATGCCGTGGAGCAGGGGCGCAACATCAGCACCCCCTTGGCCGAAACCAAGGTCTTCCCGCCCATGGTGGTGCAGATGGTGGGTGTGGGCGAAGCCACGGGCGCCCTGGACGCCATGCTCAGCAAAGTGGCCGATTTCTACGAGGACGAGGTGGACAACGCCGTGGCCAACCTCACCAGCCTCATGGAACCCATCATGATCGCCCTGCTTGGCGGCATCATCGGCTTCATCGTCATCGCCATGTACATGCCCATCTTCAACCTGGCGAATGTCATGGGGAAGGACTGACCGCCGCGGCGGTTCCGCACGTCCCTTGCTGCGCTTCCCTGAACTCCATGGAGGTTCCCATGTCCGGCCCGCCATCCCGTCTTTCGCTCCGCTCCCGCCCGGCCCGTGCCCAGGGATTCTCCCTGGTCGAGCTATTGTTGGTGTTGGCCATCATCGCCATCATCAGCGGCATTGCGATCCCAGCCTTCATGGGGCAGCGTAAGCGCGCCAAAGTGATCGGGGATGCCCAGGCCAATGTACGTGTCTTGGCCATGATGCTGGAAGGCCGCAAGGCCGAAGTAGGGCTGTACGGAACCGCTGGCACCATCCAGTCCTGGACTGCCTCCGGTGCGATCCCGTCCGCCAGCACGAGCCTTGCCCCAGGCTTTGCACCCAAAGGAAGTTCGAGGATGGACTACCAGGTAGGCGTAACTGGTGTGGGGGTGGCCTACACCATCACCGTTACGGATCCCGGCCGCAGCGGCATGACTGTTCTGACGGCGGATCAGTCAGGCGCTCTCACCCTGAACACTTCCTATTGAGCCTTGAAGAGCACCTTTCACAAGCAAGGAAACCCTTACTGACGGGGCTCCTTGCTCGTGAAGGCTCGCGGGAATAGGTTCCGGCGAGGGGTCAGTTCTTGTGGGCTTGAGGCTCATCGCTCCAGGGCTTCTTGAAGGCCTTGAAGATGCGGGCTCTGGCCTCCTGGAAATGCGCCTCATCCACGTCCTCATAGCCTGTCATCTGATACCCCCTGTAGTCCACGCGCCGGGCACCGCCTTTTTTCATGGGGCGCCAGACCCTTAGGATTTGCCCTCGGGCTTCAGCGACGGTCAGATCCTTTTCCCGGGTCTCCTCATTGCTCTCGTACTTCACCAGCCAGACGCCGTCGGGGAGGACCGCAGCACTGCGGCCGATTTCTTCCGTGGAGAGTTCCCGGTACTCGACTTCCTCTGCCTTGAACATGTCCCGGCCGATGGCATGCATCCGCAGGGGTGCGTAATCCTTGGCCAGCATGGCCTGGATGTTCAAGGGTTCCTGGTGCAGCAGACGCTGGGCGACCGCATCCCGCACCTCCAGGAGGCTCAGCGCGTGGTTTGTGTCCTGTCCGGGTTGGATGCCAGGTCCGTCGAACACCATGGGGATCCGAGCCTCCCAGGGGTCTAGGTTATAGCCATGGGAGCCACCCATCTGGATGTCTGGCTCCTCCATCCAGTGGTAGAAGCGTTCACCGTGGTCCGTGAACATGATCCGCAAGGCCTGGCCGTAGTCCTGGTCCCCCGGGAGGGTGTCCCAAATCTTCTGCCAGGCGGCCAGCACGGATCGGATCCGGATCTGATAGGCCAGGAAGGGGCCGTACTCCGGCCGCCAGGAGGCGATGTCTTTGGGGTTCGGGTACGCCCAGTGGGGAGTCATCCGTCTGGCCGGCAGGGCCCACCATTGGGGAATGAATCCCAATTCTTTTCTGGTCAGGAATATGGGTTGATGGGCGAGGCAGGAATGGTACATCACCCAGTCTGAGCCACGCCCCAGGTTCAAGGCCGTCTTCAGGCCCAGGTCGGCCGGTGTCCAGGGGGTCGTGCTGGGAAACACCCGGAGGGCATCAAGCCACACCGCAAAGAGGGGGAAATGGACCGCGGCATTGGAGTTTAGAAAATTTTCCCAGCCCCGGGCGGGGGTGAGGGCCTGGTCGAAGGCCTGGTTCCGGTCCGCCAGGGCGATGGTGCCGCCGTCGTCGATGTAGAACCTTGCTTTGAGCCCCTGGGCCTTGGCAGTCTCCAGCAGGGTGAACGGGTAGGTGCCTTCAAATTCCTCTTTTGCGGGGAGCAGGTTGCCTACGGAATAGTGGCCTGGATCTCCACCCCATAGGATGCTCCACATGACCCGCGTGGCGGGGATGGCGGTGAACCCATTCCGCACCTGGAATCCCCGGAAGTCCTGGAGTCCTGCCTGATAGGCGGTATCCAGGCGGAGGCCATCAATGCTCAGCATGACCACCCGCGCGGGATGGTTCACGGGGCCAGATTCAAGCCCGGCCTTGGCCAAGTGCTTGGGCGCCAGAAGGCTGGTCCAGGCGCAGGCGGCCCAGATCCCCAGGGTAAGGGCCTTCCGCCACAGGGGGGTCCGGGAGAAGGCCAGCCCCTTCCAGAAACAGACACCCGTCATGAGGGCAGTCAGGAACAGCCCCAGGCCCAGGGGCAGAAGGTTGATGCCCGGCAGAACCCACAGGGTGGTGGGGACTTCCCACCACAACCAGATGTGGGTGGCCAGACCAAACCCCAGGCTGATCCAAAACCCGTGGCGCAGGGACCACCGCTCCCAGTCTCCAGCCAGGAAAAGCGGCGACTTTGCCAGCATGAGGCCCACCAGGCTCAGCAGGAAGGCGGTACCGACATAGATGGGCAGGATCTCAGTGAGGGCGGCCTTCAGGAAGAACCCCTGGATGAACGGCTGCCGGAACCCCTTCTCCATCAGGTGATTGATGACCCCCCCGGTGCGGGTGAAGAGAACGCTGAACCCGAGGAGCATCAGGA
>DASXUH010000202.1:0-2152 GCA_036504935.1 Geothrix sp.
CATGATGAAGGCCGCCCGGGCCATGTAGCCCGTGTCCTCCAGGAAGGCGATGCAGCCCATGAGGATCATGATCACGGGCACGAACACGATCACCGCGCTCACGCCCGGAATCACGCCATCCACCAGCAGGCTGGTCAGCTCGCCCGCGGGCAGACGGGCTCCCGCGAAGTCGGACAGGGCCTTGAAGCCCTCCGCGATCCAGTCCTGGGGGATCTTCCCGAGGATGAAGGACAGCGAGTACACCAGGGCCAGGATGCCTACGAAGATCGGGATGCCCAGCCACCGGTGGGTGAGCAGCGCGTCGAGGCGGGCCGTGGGCGTCCGGCGGTCATCCTGCGCCGTGGCCACCTCCTTCACCAATCCGTGGGCGAAACCGTAGCGGCGCTCGGCGATCAGGGTCGCCCCATCGGCGCCCAGGTGCGGTTCCAGGAAGGCGAAGCTCTTGGCCAGCTGCTGGGAGATCGCCTCGGCCGCGTGGCTTTCACCCACCACGCGCTTGGCATCGGCGTTGTTCTCCAGCAGCTGCAGGGCCAGCCAGCGGGGTGGCATGGACGCTTCGAGCTGTTCGTCCCGGCAGATCTCCGTTTCCAGCTTGGCCAGCTCGCCTTCGATATCGTGGCCGTAGTCCACGGTGATGCGGCGGCAGCGGGTGGATTCACCCCGGCCCAGGGTCGCCAGCAGGGCCTTGAGTTCGGGAATGCCCTGCTCCCGGTTGCCCACCGTGGGGATGACCGGCCCGCCCAGCAGCATCTCCAGGGCCGGCAGGTCGATGCGGACGCCGCGGTTCTCCGCATCGTCCACCATGTTCAGGACGAAGGCGACGGGCTTGCCCAGCTCCAGCAGCTGAGTGCTGAGGTAGAGGTTGCGCTCCAGGTTCGAGGCGTCGAGCACGTTCAAGACCAGGTCCACCTCGGGGGAGGCCAGGAACTGCGCGGCCACACGTTCATCCGCGCTGCGGGCCGCCAGCGAGTAGGTGCCGGGGAGGTCCACCACCTCCAGGGTCAGGCCGTCCTGCTCGAAGGACCCGCTGCGCCGCTCCACCGTCACCCCGGGCCAGTTGCCCACGTGGTGGCGGGCCCCTGTGAGGGCATTGAACAGGGTTGTCTTCCCGCAATTGGGATTGCCTGCCAGGGCGATGGTGAGGGACATCAGGCCACCCGATGGACGAGGATGCAGGCGCTCTCATCCCGTCGCAGCGACAGGTGGTAGCCCTTGATCACGAGTTCCATGGGATCGCCCAGGGGGGCCAGCTTCTCCACCCGCAGTCGTACCCCCCGGATGAAACCCATCTCTAGCAGGCGCTGCCGGATGGGGCCCTGGGCTTTCACCTGGACCACCTCCCCCTGGTCCCCCGGCTGGAGGTCGCTCAGAGGGATTGATAGATTTTGAGTCATAGTCTCAACTCCGTGATCCAGTCTAGCCCAACCCCAGGGTGCTACAAGGTCCAAGTCAAAGGATGTGATCTCCGTCTAAACTGGACCAAATGAATGCCACCAGCCCCCTGACCCTGCCCAACGCACTGACCTTGTTGCGGATCCTGGCGATCCCCTTTTTCGCCATCGCGGTCTGGTACGGGCATCACTGGCAGGCCTTCATCCTGTTCGCGGCGGCGGGGTTCACGGACCTGCTCGATGGCCTCATCGCCCGGGCCCTCAACCAGCGCTCGGACCTGGGCGCCGTACTGGATCCCGCGGCAGACAAGCTGCTGATGACCACGGCCTTCGTCCTCCTGGCCTGGCGCACCTCGGGCATGACCGCCCCCATCCCCGTCTGGGTGGCGATCCTCTCCATCTCGCGGGACCTGTTGATCTCCTTCTACGCCTTCGCCTCGGTGGACCGCCTCAGCGACAGCAAGTTCCATCCGAGCTTCCTGGGCAAGCTGAGCACGGCCGCCCAGCTCGTGGTCGTCTCCCTCAGCCTGATGTTCAACGCCCTGGGGTACCGGTCCTGGATGGACCCGTTCCTGCCGGAGATGTTCTGGGTGGTGGGCGGGCTGGTGCTGGCCTCGGGCATCCACTACTTCGTCCGGGCGACGCGGGCTCCTGCCACCTGATAGACTTGCCTTTCCGCGTCGGGAGACGCCGAAGGAGCCGCCATGAGAAAGCCCGCCCCCAAGGGGCCGCGCACCGCGCCCACCACCCGCAAACCCGCC
>DASXUH010000203.1:0-4157 GCA_036504935.1 Geothrix sp.
TCGAGGCTCCAGGCCTTGTCGTCCAGGTCGCGGCCCTCGGCCCAGGGATCCTCCGGGTGCCAGAGGCCCGCGCCGAAGCTGGCGCCGGTGGCGAAGACGCGGGCGATGCCGATGGCGCCCAGAGCCTCCAGGCGGTCGGCATCCTGGAGCACCGCGGCTTCCGGGCTGCCGGGGGCCTGGCCGCCGCTCCAGCTGTGGGTGGCCACGGCGGCCGCGATGGCGTCCGCGTTGGCGGCCAGCCCCGGGGTCTCCCGGCACCAGACGGGCACCAAGTCCGCGGCCATGCGGGCCGTGAGCGGCGATTCGGGGTGGTTCTTGGGACGGTAGACCAGATCGTGCAGCAGGGCCGCGGCCACACAGACCTCGACCTCGGCTCCCTCCTCGGCGGCCAGCTCTCCGGCCAGGCGCACCACCCGCAGGATGTGGCCCAGGTCGTGGGCCGCGTCCCGGGGGAAGGGTTCCGTGGCCAGATGGGTGCGGAGCCGCGCCAGCAGGGGGTCGAACCAGGGGAAGGCAGGGGGCTGGGTCATGGCTCCAGGCTACCGGTTGTGCCGATGATCACGATATTTAATATTGAGACTCTATCTCTTTTGATTAAACTAGGGATCGAGGTCGGGCATGTTCCTCTGCGTCTGCAACGCCATCACCGATGACCAGGTCGAATGGGCCGTGCGGGAGCGCGGCGCGGGTTCGGCGGCGGCGGTCTTCGAGGCCTTGGAGGCGCGGCCGGATTGCCAGCGCTGCCTGGGGTTCATGGAGGAGGCGATCATCGCCATCCGGGCCGGCGAGCCCGTGCGCGTGGGCCACGACCCCCTGGCCACGCCCTGGGGCTGCCGGGGCCGCTGCCGCCCGGCTTGGGGCGGGGTTGCTGAAGTAGCCAAGGCAAGTTGAATAGGGATTGTGAAGAACCGGCAAAGATCGCTATGGTGAGGACCTTCCCGAGGAGGCCCCATGCAAGGCGACGCCACCCTCATCCAGCACCTGAACCGGCTGCTCCGCAACGAGCTCACGGCCATCAACCAGTACTTCCTCCATGCGCGCATGTGCCGCAACTGGGGCCTGAAGGAGCTGGGCGAGCATGAGTACAAGGAATCCATCGACGAGATGAAGCATGCGGATCGCCTGTTGGAGCGGATCCTCTTCCTGGAGGGCCTGCCGAACATGCAGGACCTGCACAAGCTCCGGATCGGGCAGAACCCCAAGGAGCTGCTGGAGGGCGATCTGGCGCTGGAGATGGACGCCATGAAAGAGCTGCGCGACACCATCGCCTACGCCGAGGGCATCCGGGACTACGTGAGCCGTGACCTCGCCCGGGAGATCCTCGCCAGCGAGGAGGAACATGTGGACTGGCTGGAAACCCAGCTGGACCTCATCGGCCAGATGGGCCTGCAGAACTTCATCCAGCGGGCCGCTGGCGGGATCTCCTGACTGGAGTCCAACGCAGGGGTCTCCACCGGGCTGGCCGGTGGAGCGGCACGGATCCGGCCATGTAAGATGGGCCTTCCTGGAGGACCCATGCGGAGCCTGACCACGCTGCTGTTGAGCCTGTTGCTGACGGCGGCCGCCTGGGCCCAGAGGGCGGATCCGTCCTTCGATGCCGTGAAGAGCGTGGGCCTCGCCTTCCAGAAGGGGACGGTGGTGCTCACGGTGCCTGCGGGCGCCCACCTGAAGGCCTCCTTCATGGAGGTGGCCAAGAAGGGCGGCCCCGGAACGCTGCAGGTGGGTCCCCTGCCCGCCACCGACGCCAAGGACGAGATCGGCGACGGCATCTGGCATGGCACCGTGCGCATCCCCATCCGCGGCGAGGGCCTCAGCGGCACCGTGAAGCTCGAAGTCACCTACCAGCCCTGCACCGAGGGCGAGGGCGGCGTCTGCTTCCCGCCGACGACGCGGATGCTGGAGGTGAAGGCGACGGAGATTCCGGCTGCCGCACCCACGGCCGTTTCGGCGGAGAAACCTGCGGTTTCTCCGGAGGAAAAAAGGGCAGAGCCCACGGTTTCATCTTTTCCCACGGCGCAGGCGGCCACGCCTGCGCCCGCGCCTCGCACCGGGTTGCTGCTCTCCCTGCTGTTGGTCTTCCTGGCGGGCATGGGGGCCTCGCTCACGCCCTGTGTGTATCCGATGATCCCCATCACCATGGCCATCGTGGGCGCCAAAAGTCAGTCCGTCTCGCGTACCGGCGAAGCCGGTACCGAGAAGGGCGGCGGCAAGGCCCGGGGGTTTGCACTGTCGGCAGTGCTGGTGCTGGGCATGGCGGTGACCTACACGACGCTGGGCGTGCTGGCGGCCAAGAGCGGCGCGGCCTTCGGCGCCTTCGCGCAGAAACCGGGGTTCCTCATCCCGGTCTCGCTGCTCTTCGCGGCCTTCGCGCTGTCGCTGTTCGGAGCTTTCGAGATCGCCCTGCCGCCGGGCCTCGCCATGAAGCTCCAGGGCGACGGCTCCCGCAAGGGCTTTGGCGGCGCCTTCCTCATGGGGCTGGTGCTGGGGCCGCTCTCGGCGCCTTGCGTAGGACCCGTCATCGGCGCGGTGCTGGTGGGCATCGCCCAGCAGGGGGACGTCTTCATGGGGGGCCTCCAGCTCTTCGTCTTCGCCCTGGGCATGGGCGTGTTGTTCATGGCCGTGGGCACCTTCTCGGCGGCGCTGCCCAAGAGTGGTGAGTGGCTCACGCGGTTCAAGCAGGGCATGGGCCTGGTGGTGCTGGGCTTCGCGGCCTGGAACGTGCGGCTCGTGGTGCCGGAGTGGGCCAACTTCGCCCTGTGGACGGTGGTGCTGCTCGCGGGCGCGGCGGTCTTCGGCGCCTTCGAGGCGGGCTCGGGTCTGGTGGGTCAGCTGCGGAAGGGCTTCGCCCTCCTGATGCTGGCGCTGGCGGTGCTGCTGGGTGTGCGGACCGTGGAGACCTACCTGAAGGTGGACCTGCTGCCCAAGGGTGGCGTCGCCGCGGTGAAGGAAGAACACGCTGGCTGGATGGAGCAGGATCTGGAAGGCGCCCTCGCCAAGGCCAAGGCCGAGCACAAGGTCGTCCTGGTGGACATCTACGCGGGCTGGTGCGCCCAGTGCAAGGAGCTGGACGAAAAGACCTGGCCCGACGCCGCGCTGAAGCAGTGGATCGCCCAGAATGCCGTGGCCATCCGCATCGACACCGATGCCACACGCAAGGACCTGGCCGCGAAGCTGCAGATCCGAAGCTATCCGACCGTGCTCCTGCTGGATGCAGACGGCAAAGAACTGCGGCGCATCCTGGGCTTCCAGAAACCCGAGACCATGAAGGGTTGGCTGGAAGGGAAAAGCTGATACAGGATTGACAGGATGAAAAGCTGGATTAACAGGGTTAAGACCTTTGCTTTTGAATCCTGTTAATCCTTCCTAATCCTGTTCATCCTGTCCTGTTTTCATATCCCCAGGAACCGCGCCAGCGTCTTCTCCAGCTGCTCGCCGCGGAGCTGGGCGCCGCTGGCCACGATCTTCCCGTCGGGCCCGATGAGCAGGGGCTTGGGGATGCCCTTCACGCCATAGGCAATGGCCACCGGGTTCTGGAAGCCGCCCTCGATGAAGGCGTGCTTCCAGGGCATGGGCGTGGCGGCCTGCTGGCGGAAGGGGGCGATGTGCTCGACCCGGCGGTCGAAGGAGAGGGAGAGGATCTGGAAGGGCTTCACCTTGAACTTGGCCCAGGCGGCATGCAAGCCGGGCAGCTCGACCCGGCAGTCCGGGCACCAGGTGGCCCAGAAGTCGATGAGCAGGTACCTGCCCTTGAAGGTGTCCAGGGTGTAGGTGGTCTTCGGATCGCCCAGGGCCTTCAGGCTGAAGGCGGGGGCGGGCCGGCCCGGGCCGGTCTTGGCTTCGGCGTCCAGGAAGGCCTGGGCCTTCTGGGCCAGGGGGCTGCCGGGGAACTGGGCCTGGATGGCGCCGAAAGCCGCCTTCCAGCCGGCTTCGTCGCCTGCCTCCAACCGCGCCAGGAAGTGATCGAAGAGCAAGGTGCGGCGCAGGGCGGCATCTGCATGCTTCATGCGGGCCTCGGCCACGTAGGCGTCCCAGCCCTTGGAATCGGCCGCGGCGCGGGCCGTGAGCAGACCCGGATCCAGGCTCCAGGCGGTCGCGGTGGGAGGCACCTCCTTCCGCACCTGGTCGAGGAAGGCCGGCGCGGGCTGGGCCTTGGCCAG
>DASXUH010000204.1:0-9924 GCA_036504935.1 Geothrix sp.
ATCTATGAAAAACGGGCCGCATGGCCCGTTTTTCATGACATAGAATGCCCCATGCCCAAACCCTTCCGCATCCTCTCCATCGATGGCGGCGGCATCCGCGGCCTCATTCCGGCCCTGGTGCTGGCGGAGCTGGAGCGGCAAACCGGGCGCGCCATTTCCGACTGCTTCGATCTGATCACAGGCACCAGCACGGGGGGCGTCCTGGCCCTGGGGCTCGCGGCGCCGGGGCAGGGCGGCCGGCCCCGCTACTCGGCCCAGGAGCTGGCGGACCTCTACCTGAAGGAGGGGGCGCGGATCTTCGACGAGAGCCTCTGGCGGCGGCTCACGAATCCCATGGGCTTGCGGGCGGCGAAGTATCCGAGCGACGGCCTCGAGGGGGTGCTCGCGCAGTACTTCGGGGAGTCGCGCCTGAAGGAGGCGCTCGTGGAAGTGCTGGTGACGGCCTACGACCTCGAGAAGCGGGACGCCTTCTTCTACCGTCGCCGCCGGGCCCGCGAGGACACCCGCTTTGACGTGCCCATGCGCGTGGCGGCCCGGGCCACCAGCGCCGCGCCCACCTACTTCGAACCCCTGCTGGTGCCCTGGCCGGATGATCGTGATGTGCTCGTGGATGGGGGCGTCTTCGCCAACAACCCCGCCATGTGCGCGTACGTCGAAGGTTGGCAGACCTTGGCCAAAGCGGGCCGGGGCGCGGATGACATCCTGCTGGTGTCCCTTGGCACGGGCCTCTACGCCCGGCCCTTCCGGTACGAAGACGCGAAGGGCTGGGGCGTGGCCGGGTGGGCCCGGCCCGTGCTGGAGGTGATCTTCGATGGCGTCGCCGACACCGTGGACTACCAGCTGCGCCAGCTGCTGCCTCCAGGCGCGGACGGTGTTCCGCGCTACCTGCGCTTCCAGGCCGATCTCGGCGCCGGCCTCAGCGAGATGGATGACACCAGCCCGGAACACCTGGAGGGGCTGCACCGCGCAGCCGAGTCCATCCTCCAGCGCCAGGCCGCCGATATGGCCGCCCTGGTAAGACAACTCGCAGGCTAGTGCGTCTTCTCGGTCCGTACGACGAGCACATCGCAGGGCGCCAGCCGCACCACACGGGCGGCGGTGCTGCCGAAGAGCAGGCGCTCCAGGGTCGAATGCCCCACCTGGGCCACCACCAGCAGCGTCTTCGTGTCCGCCTCGGACACCAGTTCCTCTGCCGGGCCGCCCCACTTCACGATGACCCCGGAACTCCCATAGGGCTTGACCCAGGCTTCCAGCTGCTCCCGTGCGTGATCCTCCATGCTCTTCAACCAGGCGGGGTCGGGGAGGGCGATCTGCGCTTCTGGCAGCATGGGCGCCGGCGGCTGGAGTACATGCATGGCGACCAGGGGCACGCCCATGCGAGCCGCCCAGGTACCGGCACGCTCCAGAGCCTGCTTCGAGGCTTCGGAGAAGTCCACACCCACCAGCACCCGTGTGACCACGGCGACCTCCGTCGGATGCCCCAAAGATACGTCCTGGTCATCCATCAGTGCCGGTTTTTTTCAGGGGGGACTTGAAATACGAGTTTAAACACGTAAAATGAATCCAGGAGGCGCCATGATCACGCTGCGATCTGCCGGGGCCCGGGGCCACTTCAATTTCGGATGGCTGGACACCCGCCACACATTCTCGTTCGGGGAGTACTTCGATCCCGACCACCAGCAGTTCCACGCCCTGCGCGTGCTCAACGAAGACCAGGTGCAGCCCGGCAAGGGCTTCGGGACTCACGGCCACCGGGACATGGAGATCCTCACCTGGGTGCTGTCCGGCGCCCTGGAACACCGCGACAGCCTGGGCACCCATGGCGTCATCCGCCCCGGCGAGGCCCAGGTCATGAGCGCGGGCACGGGCATCCGGCACAGCGAATTCAACGCTTCGGCCGTGGAGCCGGTGCATTTCCTCCAGATCTGGCTCCTGCCCGGCCGCCAGGGCCTCAGCCCCCGCTATGACCAGGTGGCCTTTCCTGAAGCGGATCTCCAGAACCACCTGCGGCTCATCGCCAGCCCCGACGGTGCTGAAGGTTCGGTGAAACTCTTCCAGGACGTGAAGGTGTTTGCAGCCCGCCTGGAGGCAGGGCGCGAGGTGCAGGCTTCGCTCCCGCCCGGCCGCGCTGGCTTCCTCCACGTGGCCAAGGGCTCCGTGACCCTCAATGGCACCGCCATGAACGCCGGAGATGCCGCCCGCATCGAAGGGGAGCCGGCCCTCGCCGTGGTGGCTGGTTCGCCTTCGGAAATCCTGTTCTTCGATCTTGCCTGAGGAGGTTCCATGTCCTTCAAACCTGTCTCCATCCTTGTGCCCGGCCTCCCAACGGAGGACGGCAACCGTGTCCCCCTCACCCGCCTGGTGCCCGGCCAGGGGCATCGGGGCGCCGAGGCCTTCCGCGCCATGGACCCCTTCCTGCTCATGGACCACTTCGGTCCGATGGTGCTGCCTCCGGGCACGGACGCAGGCTTCCCGCCCCATCCCCACCGCGGGTTCCAGACCCTCACCTACCTCATCCAGGGCGCCTTCCGGCACCGGGACAGCACCGGTGGATCAGGGCTGTTGCAACCCGGCGGCGCCCAGTTGATGAACGCGGGTGCGGGCATCGTCCACGAGGAGATGCCGGTGCCCGAACACCTGGAGACTGGTGGCCCCATCGAGGGCGTGCAGCTCTGGATCAACCTGCCCAAGGCCGAGAAACACACCACCCCCGGTTACACAGACCTGCAGCCTGAGGCCATGCCCTGGCAGGCCATCCCCGGCGGCCGCATGCGCGTGCTGGCGGGCACCTGGGCGGGCGTGACCGGCCCGGCCCGCACACCCGCGAAGATCGCCTATGCCCACCTCGAACTGGAAGCCGGGGCGCGCTTCCAGCACAGCATCCCGGCCGGGTGGGTCGCCGCGGTGGTGCCGTTGCATGGAGCCGTCCGCATCGAAGGCACCGAGGCCCCTGCAGACTCCGTGGCCCTGCTGGGTGATGGAGAGATCCTGGCCCTGGAGGCCACCGCGCCCGTCAGCCTCATGCTGCTGGCGGGGGAGCCCATCCGGGAGCCCATCGCCCACTACGGCCCCTTCGTGATGAACACCCGCGAGGAGATCGAACAGGCCATCCAGGACTACCAGGCGGGGCGCATGGGCCATCTGGACTGATCAGATCGGCTTCGCTTCCAGTTTCCGGCCCAGGGTGAACCGACCCTGGGCCAATTTGCCGATGGCCCGGGCCAGGGCTTCGCGGCTGCACGCCAAGTCGGCGCTCCAGGCTTCCAGGGGCAACTCGCCGCCTTCGGGATGGGCTTCGACCCAGGCTGCCCACAGCCCAGCAAGGGCTGCCGCCTCCGGTTCCTGGCGATCCCGCCAGCTCCGTTCCTGGGGGCGTTTCGGTTCGTAAAAGGATGTGCCCCGGAGCTTGTCAGGCAGGAAAGTCTGCTCCCGGTCGTAGTCGTCGTGGGAGTAGTGGTAGCCGGTGCCGCGGCCGGCCTTGCGGGCGGTGGCCGTGTGGGCATCGCGGATGGCTTCGGGGATGGGGGCGTCGTCGGCCGCCAGGGCCGCATCCACGGCCAGGATCGTGGCGTTGCTCTTGGGGGCGTTGGCCACGTAGATCACGGCCTGGGCCAGGGGGATGCGGGCCTCGGGCCAGCCGATCTGCTCCACGGCGCGGCTGGCGGCCTCGCAGAGGAGGAAGGCCTGGGGATCGGCGTTGCCCACGTCTTCGGCAGCGCAGACCATGAGGCGGCGGGCGATGAAGCGGGGATCCTCGCCGCCGCGGATCATGCGGCTCAGGTAGTAGAGGGCGGCATCTGCGTCGGACCCCCGCAGGCTCTTCTGGAAGGCGCTGGCCAGGTCGTAGTGGCCGTCGGCGCGGTCGAACATCATGCGGCCGCCCAGGGCGCCCTGGAGGGATTCCAGGTCCGGATCCGGCATCTCCATCCAGGTTTCAAGCCCCGACAGCGCCGACCGTAAATCCCCGCCAGCCCAGTGGGAGAGCCACTCGAAGACTTCGGCGGGCTCTGGCTGCCCGGGCCGCTCCTTGGCCCAGGCCCGCTTGAGTACCTGCTGGATGTGGGCGGGCTCCAAGGCCTTGAGGGCGATGAGTTGGCAGCGGCTGCGCAGGGCCGGATTCAGGTAGAAGGCCGGATTTTCCGTGGTGGCGCCGATAAGGATGGCCTCGCCCCGCTCCAGGAAGGGCAGCAGGATGTCCTGCTGGGCCCGGTTGAAGCGGTGGATCTCGTCCAGGAACACCACGGGCGGCACGGTGCGGAACAGGGGCATTTCGCGACTGTCCGCCAGGAACTTTTTCAGCTCCGCCGCGCTGCCGCTGGCCCCCGAGAACTCCATGAAGCCGTGGCCCGTGGCCTCGGCCAGGATGCGGGCCAGAGTCGTCTTGCCGGTCCCGGGCGGCCCCCACATCACCATGGACGGCAGCCGCCCCCCTGCGGTGAGCCGCGTCAGGGCGCCCTTGGGGCCGAGGAGATGGGCCTGGCCCACCACCTCGTCGAGGGTGGCCGGGCGGAGGCGTTCGGGCAGGGGGATGTGGGACATGGCGGCGACCGTTCCAGCGTATCAGCGCCGTGCTAGGCTCCCCCCATGACTCGGCTTCCGGCCTACGAGCGCGACCCCTTTGCCACCTCGTTGGAGACCCGCATCCTGCGCTGCGGCGAGGAGAAGGACCGTCCTTTCGTGATCCTGGAGGACACCGTCTGCTACCCCGAGGGGGGCGGCCAGCCCTGCGACCGGGGCGCCCTGAACGGGGTGGCCGTCCTGGAGGTGCAGAAGCGGGAGGGCGAGATTCGCCACTACCTGGCCTCGCCGCTGGCGGAAGGCCCGGCCTCGCTGACGCTGGACTGGGCCCGCCGCTTCGACCACATGCAGCAGCACACGGGCCAGCACCTGCTCACGGCCGTGGCCCAGGATCAGTTCAAGTGGGAGACCACGGCCTTCCACCTGGGGGGGGCGGTCTGCGACATCGAGCTCACTGCTCCCTCCATTTCGCTACGCGAAATGGAGCAATTGGAAGAGGCGGTGGCGTCCGAAATACGGGCGCATCGAGACATTTCGGCCCGACGGGTGAGCCCGGAGGCCTACAAGCAGGAGGCGGTGCGCTCCCGGGGCCTGCCCGAGGGCCACACCGGGGATATCCGTCTGGTGCAGATCGCGGGGGTGGACCTGAACACCTGTGGCGGCACACACCTGCGCCATACGGGCGAGATCGAGGCCCTGAAACTCCTGGGCACGGAACCGATCCGGGGCGGCACGCGCCTCTTCTACGTGGCCGGAGGCCGCGTGCGGCATCGCCTCGGCGCCCACGAAGCCCGGAACGCCACGTTGCGCGCCCTGCTGGGTGCGCCGGATGAAGAGCTGGTGGCGGCCCTCCAGATCAAGCTGGACCAGCTGCTGGCCCTGGAACGCCGGAGCCGGAAGCTGGAGGAGGAACTGGCGGAACTCCAAGCCACCGCCCTCGCAACGCGGCCCGGCCCCCTGGTGGAGGCCCACCTGGAAGGGAAGGACATGGCCTTCCTCCAGAAGCTGGCCCGGGGCATCCTCACCGCGGATCCCGCCAAGGCCGTGTTCCTGACCTCCGAACAGGGCGGGCAGGGGCTCTTCCTCCTGAGCGCGGGCGAAGGCTCCGGCCTGGATGTCCCGACGGCCGGCAAGGCCGTGGCGACGATCCTTGGAGCCAAGGGCGGCGGCTCCGGAAAGAGCTTCCAGGGCAAGGTGTCCAGCCTGGCCGCCCGGGCAGAGGCCTTGGCCTGCCTTCAGGCGAGCGGGAGCTGAGCCGTGGTCCGGTCCTGGCCCCTCTGGATCGTCAGCTTCCTGAAGCTGGTGGGCTGGGGTCTCGGAATCTACGCGGGGCTCTGCCTTGTGGCCTTTCTGGCCCAGCGCCGCATGATGTACTTCCCCGACCGCGAACCCGAGCCGGAGGCGGTGCAGCGGGCCGTAGGCGTGCGTCTGGGGCCCTGGCGGGATGAGAAGGGGAGCGTGCTCGGCTGGCGGCGGGCGGCGCGGCGGGGTGGCCCCCGCGTCCTCGTGCTGCACGGGAACGCCGGAGACGCCCTGGGTCGGGTGGACTACATGCCGATATTGGAAGCTGCGGGTTTCGAAGGCGTGCTGCTGGAGTATCCGGGCTATGGCCCCCGGGAGGGGGAGCGGTCGGAGGCCTCCCTGGTGGCCGATGCCCGCGCAGCCCTGCGTCGGCTGAAAGAGGAATCGCCGGCTCCGGTGATCCTCCTGGGGGAAAGCCTCGGTTCCGGCGTGGCGGTGCAGGTGGCTGCGGCTGAGCCGAAGTCGGTGGCCGGGCTGCTCCTGGCCGTGCCCTTCGCCCGGATGACGGAAGTGGCCGCGCACCACTATCCCTACCTCCCCATGAGCCTGATCCTGCGGGATCGCTGGGACAGCCTGGAAGCCGTCCGCCGCTACCGCGGCCCCGTGGCAGTGGTGATCGCCGGGCAGGACGAGGTGGTGGGTGCCGCGCAGGGGCGCCAGCTGGCCAAGGGAACGGCAGGGCCGGTCCGGGTCTGGGAGGTGCCCCGGGCCGCCCACAACGAGTTGCCTCTGATTCCGGGGCGGGCGCCCTGGTCCGAAGCGCTGGCGTTCCTGCGGCAGGCCTCGGGGATGGGACAATGACTTCCATGGATCTGATCTATCTGGACCACAACGCCACCACGCCCCTCGACCCCGAAGCCTTCGAGGCCATGCGGCCCTGGTTCACGGAGCGCTTCGGCAATGCCAGCGCGGCCTACGCCCTGGGGCACTTGTCGGACGGCGCCGTGGTGGCGGCGCGGGAGCAGGTGGCAGCCCTGGTGGGCTGCGCGCCGGCGGAGATCGTCTTCACCAGCGGCGGCACGGAAAGCCTGAATCACGCCGTCCGCGGGGTGCGGGAGGGCGTCCCCGCGAAGCGCCATCTGGTCACCACCGCCGTGGAGCACCCGGCCGTGCGGGCCCTGGTGGTGTGGTGGAAGGGCCAGGGGGGCGAGGTCACCGATGTCGGCGTGGACGCAGGGGGCCACCTGGACCTGGGTGCCCTGGAAGCCGCCGTGCGCCCGGATACGGCCCTGGTGGCCGTCATGGCCGCCAACAACGAATCCGGTGTGCTGTTCCCGGTGGTCGAGGCCGCCCGCATCGCGAAAGCCAAGGGTGCCCTCTTCCTGGTGGATGCCACCCAGGCCATGGGCAAGATCCCCGTCGATGCCGGAGCCTGGGGTGCGGATCTGCTCTGCCTCAGCGGCCACAAGTTCCACGGTCCCAAGGGCACCGGCCTCCTCATGATCCGGCGAGGCGTGCGCCTGAAGCCGCTCATGCTGGGCGGCTCCCAGGAACGGGGCCGGCGCGGGGGGACCGAGAACGTGCCGGGGATTGTCGGCCTGGGCAAAGCGGCGGAACTGGCGAAGGCGCGGCTGCCGGAGATGGAGCGCGTGCGCGGGCTCCGGGATGCCCTGGAGGCCCGCATCCTCGCAGACATCCCCGACGTGCGCATCCATGGCGCGGCGGCTGATCGACTGCCCAATACCTGCCTGGCAGGGTTTGCGGGCATCGAGGGTGAGGCCCTGCAGTTGAAGCTGGCGGAGCAGGGCGTCTGCGTCTCCACGGGCAGCGCCTGCAGTACGGGCATGCGCGAGCCCAGCCATGTGCTGCGCGCCATGCACGTGCCCGACGCCTACGCCCAGGGCACCGTCCGCTTCAGCCTGGGGTTGGGCACCACCACCGACCAGGTGGCCCGCGTGGCGGACCTGCTGCCGGGGCTGGTGGGGGAACTGCGGATGCTCGTCAGGCGCTGAGCAGCGCTTTGGTGTAGTGCTCCACCGCATAGGGCAGCCAACGGTGGCCGGGCAGGTCGCGGCTGAGGTAGCCCATGTGGCCGCCGCGATCCTCCAGGTGCAGATGAACGGCCGGTGAAGGATGGGCCTCGGCAGCGTGGTGCCAGGGGATGAAGGGATCGTCCTTGGCCATCAGGATGACGGTGGGCACGGTGATCTTCGAAAGGTGATGGCGAGCGGAGCACCGGGCGTAGTAGTCGTCGGCGTCGCGGAACCCTCCGGCCTTGGTGGTGTAGGCGTCGTCGAACTCCCGCAGGCTCATGAGGGGGCTCGTCCGGTAGATGTCGGGAATGAGGCCATCCTCCACGCGCTGGCGGATGGCCTTGCGGCAGCGCTTGATGAAGCGCAGCTCATAGAGGCGGCTGAGGCCGGTGTGGATGGCCTGGGAACACGCACCCAGGTCCACGGGCGGGTTCACGGCAATGGCGAAGTCGGGCTGGGCGGCGGGCTCCGGCAGCCCGCCGCCCAGGTTCAGCAGGAGCGCGTTGGCTGAGAGCGAGTAGCCGATGGCCAGCTGGCGCAGGTGCGGGTGGCGCTCCCGGGCAGCCGCGAAGGCCGCGCCCAGATCGTCACCGGAGCCACTGTGGTAGGGCTTCTTCGCGAGTCCCCGGCCTTCGCCGCAGCCCCGGTGGTTCACGGTCCAGACATGGTGGCCGAGCCTCCGGGCCAGGGCGATGCTGCGACGCACGTAGTGGGCCTGGTCGTCCCCGCCCAGGCCGTGGAAGACCAGCACCAGCGTGTCGGTCTCACCGGGATAGTGGCGCCCCGTGAGCTGGTCGCCGTCAGGCAGCGGGATGCGGAAGGGCGTGGATGGATGGGCCGGCCATGCTCCCCGCAGGTAGTTGCCGAGGATGGTCTGGAGGTGGCCCGAAGCCGCCCACCAGGGGGCGTGGCAGGGAAGGGGCGGGGGGGCGAGCGGGCGCATGGTCCCAGTTTGCCCCGGCCCCGGCCTGACGGTCAGTCGTTACGCTTGAAGACGAGCTTGTACGAAAATGGATTATCCAGTTTGGGGTGGGTATAGGTCACCTGCAGGGCCAGGGAGATCCCATCCTTCCGCATGGAGTAGACGTACTTCAGCGTGTAGCCATCGCCAGTGACGGTCTGGATCATGGTGGGGCCGTCCTTGGTGAGGGTGGCCTTGAACACCGTGTCGTCGCTGCGCTTCCAGTCGTTCTCGGTACCATCGGCGGGCGTATCGACGGGCCGCTCCCGGCCCATGGTCACAGAGAAGCTTTCCCCTGCCAGGATGTCGAGCTTGTTGAACTCCTTGCAGGCCGACTGGAGCTTCTTCTTCCAGTAGAGCTTCAGGGCGAAGTTCAGGTCCTTGACGTGGGCCTCGATCTGCTCGTCGACCTTATCACTTTGTGAAGCCGCAAGGGTCCATTCACCATCCCAGTCCATCTTGACGGCCCGGGGCTCGCTGGCGGCCGCAGGGGTCCTGGCCTTCTGCGCGACGAGCGGGCAAAGGAGGAGGAAAGACAGGCCAGGAGCCAGAATGCGCACGGGACCTCCGGAAGCGTTAAGGAGGAGCCTACCTTCTCGCCGGGGCTTCTGGAAGTTTTGTAAGCATCCCGTGTGATCCCTGCAACAAAGGTGGGGATTGATGACCTTCCAGGCATGATCGCGTAACGCGAGGTGTAAGCTTGGTGGCATTCAGCCCAGAAGACAGGGCACTCAATTCAAGGAGTGTGGCCATGAATCGCAAGCAGGAAGCCCTCGATTACCACTCGCAGGGACGGAAGGGGAAGATCGAAGTCGTCGCCACCAAGCCGTGCTCCACAGCCCGTGACCTGGCCAATGCGTACTCCCCGGGTGTGGCGGAACCCTGCCTGGAGATCGAGAAGAACCCTGAGGATGCCTACAAGTACACCGCCAAGGGCAACCTGGTGGCGGTGATCTCCAATGGCACGGCCGTGCTGGGCCTGGGCAACATCGGCGCCCTGGCCGGCAAGCCCGTGATGGAAGGCAAGGGCGTGCTCTTCAAGCGCTTCGCCGACATCGACGTGTTCGACATCGAAGTGAACGAGCTGGACATCGACCGCTTCTGCCAGGTGGTGAAGGCGTTGGAGCCCACCTTCGGCGGCGTGAACCTCGAGGACATCAAGGCCCCCGA
>DASXUH010000205.1:0-7138 GCA_036504935.1 Geothrix sp.
CTATGTCCGTTCGACCCGAACCTGCACGATCCGCGTCCCGTCCATCTTCAGCACGGTGAGGCGGGCGCCTTCGACTTCCACGGATTCCTGGGGGTGGGGCACGCGGCCGAGGCGGGCCAGGACGAGGCCGGCCAGGGTGTCGAAGCCATCCCGTTCCCAGGTGAGCTCCAGTCGCTGGGCTACGTCCTCCACGTGGGCCTGGCCGGAGACCAGATAGACGCCGGGGGATTGCACCACCAGACCAGCGGGGGCCTCATGCTCGTCCTGGATCTCGCCGAAGACCTCCTCCAGCAGGTCCTCCATGGTGGCCAGGCCCGAGAGGCCGCCGAACTCGTCCACCACGATGGCCAGCTGGGTGCGGGTGCGCTGCATCTCGCGGAGGAGGTCCATCACGGGCTTGCTCTCGGGCACGAAGCGGGGGGGCTTCATGAGCGTCCCCAGAGGGGGATGGTCCCCGTCCGGCAGCTGGATGAGGTCCTTGAGCAGGAGCACGCCGCGGATGTGGTCGATGCCGCCTTCGAAGACGGGCAGCCGCGAGTGGCGGGTGCGGGTGAAGGCCTGCCAGGCCTCCGGGATGGTGGCCTCCAGGGGGAGGGCCGCGATGCGGGTGCGGGGCGTCATCACCTCGCGCACGAGGGTGTCGCCGAAGGTCACGACGTTCCGGATGAGCTCGCGGTCCCCGGCCTCCAGGATCCCTTCGGCCTCACCCTCCTCCAAGAGGGCGGTGACGGCCTCTTCCGTAGCGTCCTCGGGCTCATATTCCTTTGCGCGCTCCTGGGCGTGGCGGTCGATGAGCCGGGCCACGGGATCCACCAGGGGCGCCAGGAGCGACTCGATGGGCGCGTAGAGGGGGAACAGCCGGATCACCCACAGGGCCGGGTCGCCGGAGGTGAGGAGGGCGGGCAGGGCCAGGTCCAGGCCCCAGAGCCCCACCAGCACAAGGAAGCCCAGGCTCCACCCGCCGCCGGGCAGGGCGAACCGGAAGGGCCAGAGCAGGCCCAGGAGGGCCAGCAGCAGGGCCTTGTTCCAGAAGCCCAGGCCCATGCCCAGAGTCCGGGGCCGCCCCAGCAGCGAGGCCAGGCGCGGGTCGGTGATGGCATCCTCTTCCAGGAGCCGCCGCCGCTGGAGCGAGGGCAGGGCGTGGAAGGCCGACAGCAGGGCGGTGGTCCCGCTCCGGTAGAGGAGCAGCAGCAGGGCGGCGAGGAGGAGCCAGGACGTGGGGGCGTTGCCGCCGGAATCAGCCATGATTGGATTGATTCTAACGGGTTTCGCCGGCCTCTAGCGGCTCTCGCCGCTGCGCGCCAGGATCTGCCGGGCCAGATCGGCCTTGGCTTCGGCGCTGAGGTGCAGTTTCCGGCGCTCGGCCTCGCGGAAGTATTCCTCGGGATCGCGGCACAGGCCATCCGGTGTGGGGGGCAACCCCTTGCGGGCCCGGGCGGCGTTCAGGAAGGCGTAGGGTTCCTTGGCCAGTTCGGGGCTCTGGAGGAAGTGGCGGACGGTCCACCAACCGCCCAGTACGAACCAGACGCCCAGCACGGCCACGGCCCGGTGCTGGAGCCGCCGCATGAGATCCGGTGTCTTCCGCACCTGCTGCCACCAGACGCCGGCGGCGAGGTTGAGCGCGATGATCGTGGCGGTCATCAGCAGGGTGCCGGTCCAGCCCAGGGTGCCCCAGCCCCAGCCGGTGACAGCGATGACTGCGGGGGCCAGCAGCGCGCTGAAGATCAGGTTGAGATGCAGCATGTAGAGCAGCAGGGATTCGCGGCTGGCGGCATCGATGGGGTTGGGGCCCTTCCAGCGGGGGCGGACGAGGTCCACCGCGCCCATAACCGCGCCGCCGAGGAGGATCCAGCCCAGGCGGGCAGCCACGCTGGGCAGGGTGGTGTTGGAGATGGCGCCGAGCTCGCTGTAGGTGAAGGCGCCGGACCGGCTGTGCAGCAGCCACACGCCGTTCTCCTGGAGCCAGGTCCCGCCCCAGAGCCAGGCGTGCTGCGCGGAGGCACCCCAGGCCAGCAGCAGGGCGCCGAGGGTAGCGAGGCCGGCGAGGAAGCGGGCCTCGCTCCAGCGGGCTTTACCTCCGACAGGTTCGACCCGGAAGTGCCGGTAGAGGCCCCCCAGGAAGGCGCCGAAGGCCGGGAAGGCGATCCAGGGGAACAGCGGGAAGAGGGCCTGCACGCCGCGGTCGGGGTTGCCGTTGAAGAGGCCGCGGATGGGCAGCCACAGGCCGTCGGCCATGCCTGTGGTCCAGAGGTGGGGCGCGACCACGGGCACAAATACGGCGATTGCGAGAGCGAGGCCGGTGAAGAGCCGCGGGTTCCGGATCAGGCGGGCGAGCAGCTGGAGGATGAGCAGCGAGAACACGATGCACTGGAGCACATCGATCTTGAACAGCTCCCGCGCTTTCTGCGTGGTGTTGAGCACGGTCCAGTCCGCGGCGGTGATGCCCGGCGCATGCAGGGCGTAGGCGCAGAGGAGGATGAAGCCGAGGCGCCGGGCCGTGTCGGGCCAGAAGGGGCGCAGCGTGCCGTCGGTCCGGAAGGTCGAGATCACCAGGCTGTAGCCCGCGGCCATGGTGAAGCTGGGCGCCACCAGGCCGTTCAGATAATTCAGCCAGTCCGGGCGGAGGCCGGATTGCAGCCAGACGTTGACCGCGTGGACCTCGATCATCACGATCACCGCCCAGCCCCGCAGCTGGTCGATCCAGTCGCAGCGCTTGGAAGGGGTCAGGTCAGTCCAGAGAGACATGGGACGTTCCTAGCTGGCCTGCTGCCTCATCACGCTGTGCTTCTTGCCGTAGAGGAAGTAGATGACGAAGCCGAGGGCCAGCCAGGTGATGAGCCGCCACCAGTTGGCCACGGGCAGGGAGAACATCAGCATGAGGCAGGTGAGGACGCCCATGACCGGCACGAAGGGCACCCAGGGGCAGCGGAAGGGGCGCTCGGCTTCGGGGTGCTTCTTCCGCATGATGAGCACGGCGGCGCAGACGATGACGAAGGCCAGCAGGGTGCCGATGTTGGCCAGGTGCAGCAGGGCGTCGATGGGCAGGAAACCGGCCAGGATGCCCACAAAACAGCCGACCAGCATGGTGGACTTCCAGGGCGTGCGGAACCTGGGATGCACGTCGCCGAAGGTGGCCTTGGGGAGCAGGCCGTCCCGGGCCATGGCCAGGAACACGCGGGGGCCGCTGAGCATCATGACCAGCAGCACGGAGGTGATGCCGGCCACGCCCGCGGTGGCGATGAGCCCCTCGGCCCAGGGCATGCCGTTCTGGCGGAAGGCGATGGAGACCGGCGCGTTGATGTCCAGGTGGTCGAACTTGACCATGCCCGTGAGCACGGCCACGACGGCGATGTAGAGGAAGGTGCAGACCACCAGGGACACGATGATGCCGATGGGCACGTCGCGCTGGGGGTTCTTGGCCTCCTCGGCGTGGGTGGAGACGGAATCGAAGCCGATGTAGGCGAAGAAGATGATGGCCGCCCCGGCCATGGTGCCGATGGGCGCGCCGCCGCCGTCCATCTGGCCCGCCACGTGGTGGCCGAAGAAGCTGATGCCCGTCCAGCCGAAGGGCGCGAAGGGGTGCCAGTTGGTGGTGTTGATGAAGAAAGCCCCCACGCCGATGACGAACAGCACGGCGGCGACTTTGATCGCCACCATGACCCCGTTGAAGGTGGCGCTCTCCTGGATGCCCTTGACGAGGATGGCGGTGATGATGGCCACGATGATGAGCGCGGGCAGGTTCATCATGGCGCCCGTGGACGCGAAGTGGCCGGTGGCGGGGTCGTACTTCCAGGGAGACTCGCTCACCAGCTTGGGAATGTGGATGCCGATGTTGCTGACGGCGCTCTGGAAGTAGGCGGACCAGCCCGTGGCCACCGCCGCGCTGGAGACACCGTATTCGAGGATGAGATCCCAGCCGATGATCCAGGCGAACAGTTCGCCCAGGGTGGCGTAGGCATAGGTGTAGGCCGACCCCGCCACGGGCACCATGGCCGCGAATTCCGCGTAGCACAGCGCCGCGAAGATGCAGGTGATGCCCGCGATGACATAGGACAGCATCAGCGAAGGGCCCGCGATGTTGTGGGCGGCGGCACCCGTGGCCACGAAGATGCCCGCGCCGATGATGGCCCCGATGCCCAGGGCCGTGAGCTGCACGGGGCCGAGGACGCGGCGGAGACGGTTCTCGCCCTTGGCCTCTTCCAGGAGGAGGGCAAGGGGCTTGCGGGCGAAGAGCTGGGATTCGGGGCGCGGGTCGTTCGACATGAACAAGACTCCATGCGATCCGGGTTCGTGAACCCGGAAGGGGATTCCAGGGGATGGTAGGCCAGGGGCTTCCGGCGATGCTACCACCAGGGACCGCGACTATGATTGCCTATGCTCCTGGCTGATCTTCTTCCCCGCCTCAGGGAGGCCCGGGGTCATCTGCTCCTCTGCCGGGGCTGTCTGGGCCCCGTGGAGGAGGGGGCCGAGGCGGGACTCTGCGCCCGCTGCTGGGGTGGCCTGCTGCCCCTGTCCGAGGGGCGGTGCTCCCGCTGCGCCCTGCTGCATGCGGAAGAAGCCTGCCCGGAGGCCGTAGCCTGGGAGCTTGGCGATGCCCTCTGGGACTACCACGGCGGCCGGCCGTCCCTGGGCGCGCTCCTGCTGCCGGGCATCAAGCAGGGGGAGAGGGGGTGGCGGAAGGCCCTCCTCCGGCGGCTGGCTCAGGCCCAGTTGCCGGACTGGGCCTTGGATGTGGACTGCGTGACCTCGGCCCCGAGCGCCTTTCCCCGCCGTTTCCTGCGGGGCTTCGACCTGGGGGCGGAGATCGGCCGGATGGTGGCCGGCCGGATCGACCGGCCCTTCGAGCCCCTGCTGGCCAAGGGGTGGTTCAGCGGCCGCCAGGCCTCGCGCACGGAAAGCGCGCGCCGCCGCCTGCCCCGGAAGGCCATCGCCCTGCGGCGAGCCGCCTCACCGGCGGGGATCGTGCTGCTCGTGGATGATGTGTGGACCACCGGCACCACGCTGCTCCGCTGCGCCCAGGCCCTGAGGGAGGGCGGGGCGGCGGAGGTGCGGGTGCTGACGCTGTTCCGGGCGCTGTAGAGAATCAGTCTGGAGTCTGGAGACCGGAGGTACTGCTTTCTGACCGGCCTGACGGCCGCGATGAGTGTTTCAAGTTGAGTCGTCCGGGTGGGTAGGCGCCGAATTAAACCATGCCGCGCCGTGCGGCGGCGCCACCGGGATCCGTACCTCCAGACTCCGGGCTCCAGCCTGCTTCAGCCCAACGGTTGCCGCATGGGCGTGGCGCTCCGGGCGGCGCGCAGGTAGGACGGAGGCCAGGGCACGTCGGCCCCCAGGCTCTTCGCGGCATGCAGGGGCCAGCGGGGGTCGCGGAGGAGCTCGCGGCCCAGCAGGACCAGGTCGGCGGAACCCTGGGCCAGGATCGCCTCGGCCTGTTCGGCCTCGGTGATCAGGCCCACGGCGCCAGTGGCGAGGCCCGCGTCGGCGCGGATCCGGGCCGCGAAGGGCACCTGGTAGCCGGGCCCCAGGGGGATCTCGGCCCGAGGCACCAGGCCGCCGGAGGAGCAGTCCACCAGGTCCACGCCCAGGTCCTTTAACTCCTTGGCCAGGGCCACGGACTGGTCGAGGTTCCAGCCGCCCTCCATCCAATCCGTGGCGGAGATCCGCGCGAAGAGCGGCAGCTCCTCGGGCAGGATGTTGCGCAGGGCGCCCACCACCTCGCGAACCAGGCGCGTCCGGTTCTCGAAGGAGCCGCCGTAGGCATCGGTACGGTGGTTCGACAGGGGCGACAGGAACTGGTGCAGCAGGTACCCGTGGGCGGCGTGGACCTCGATGATCCGGAAGCCCGCGGCCACGGCGCGGCGGGCCGCGTCCATGAAGGCTTCGATGACGGCCAGGATCCCGGGCTCACTGAGGGCCGTGGGCACGGTCCAGCCCTTGTCAAAGGCCAGGGCGCTGGGAGCCACGGGCGTCCAGCCGCCGGCGCTCACGGGGATGCTGCCGTTGCCCTTCCAAGGGGCGGGGTTCGAGGCCTTGCGGCCCGCGTGGGCCAGCTGGATGCCCGGCACGGCCCCCTGGGAGGCGATGAAGTGGACGATGCGGGCCAGCGCCTCGGCTTGGCCGTCGTCCCAGAGGCCCAGATCATCCGGGCTGATGCGCCCCTCGGGCACCACGGCCGTGGCCTCCGTGAACACCAGGCCCGCGCCGCCCTGGGCCAAGCCGCCCAGGTGGACCAGATGCCAGTCATTGGCCAGTCCATCCTTGGCCTGGTACTGGCACATGGGCGACACGGCGATGCGGTTGGGCAGCGTGAGGCCGCGGAGGTTTAATGGGGTGAAGAGACGGGACATGGTGGCTCCGGGCTCGGAATGGGGCCCCTGCCCCATTCCGGGATAGGGTAGGGCGCCTGAGGGCTGGATTCGTCAATTACGTTCAGCGAGGTGGGTCGTGGGGGTGGGTTTCGACGGACAACCGATTCACATCTGGGTGGATGACCGGGAAGCGCGAGGATCGGGCCTGATGGCCCGGTTGGCTGAGATGGAGGGCGTATCCGTCACGGTCAAGCGGCTCCGGACAGGGGGCTACCTCATCGAAGGGAAGGCCGTTCTGGAACGGAAGCGGGTGCCGGATTTCCTGGGAAGCCTGTTCGAGGGGAGGCTCTTTGCCCAAGCCAAGCGGTTGGCGGATTCGTCCGTACGACCATTCCTCATCCTGGAGGGACCAGCCTCAGAGTGGACCCATCGCCGCATCAAGCGGGAATCCATCCAGGGGGCGTCTGCCGCCCCACTGAACCGTCCGGGCGAAGACCCAAGGGCAAGCGGGCAATCCAGATCCGGGTCCTGGCGAGCCTCCCCCGGGTTGGTTCGAAGCGCGCCCTGCGCCTTCTCGATCGCTTCGGAACCCTTGAGAAAATCATGGCTGCGAGCCCGAAAGAATTGACAGAAGTTCCGGGCATCGGCAAGCAGACGGCCCAGTCGATCCACTGGGCCGTCCACGAAGAATGCCTTCCTTATCACGTGTGAATCGTGAGGCTTGCCTCGCGATTCACACCGTCACAACCCCAACACCCGACGAATCTCCCCCTCCAGCACCCCCTCCCGGATCTCCGCCAGGTCGTAGCGGACGCGGGTCATGGGCTTGG
>DASXUH010000206.1:0-3000 GCA_036504935.1 Geothrix sp.
CAGGATCGACGTGGCCAGCAGCGCCGCATTGATGGCGCCGGCCTTGCCGATGGCGAGGGTGCCCACGGGAATGCCCGAGGGCATCTGCACTGTGGAGAGCAGCGCGTCCATGCCCTCCGTGGCCCAGCCCTTCATGGGCACGCCCAGCACCGGCAGGTGCGTCTTGCTCGCGCAGACGCCCGCCAGGTGCGCCGCCCCTCCGGCTGCCGCGATGATCACCTTCAAGCCCCGGCCCTCGGCCTCCTTGCAGAACGCCACCACCTTCTCCGGCGTCCGGTGCGCACTGGCCACATGGGCCTCGAAGGGGATCCCCAGCGCCTTCAGTGTCAGCGCCGTGTGCTGCATGGTCTCCCAGTCGTTCTTCGAGCCCATCAGGATGCCCACCAGGGGAGTCGTCGTCATAGATGCCTCTCAATCGCCGGGGGCCAAGGGGGCCGCCTCGGGAAGGGCCATTCTAGCGGAGAGCGACCACCGCGACAGGAGTCTCCTACCACCTCGTCCATCCCAGCACCCACAGGACGCCCAGCACGGCCAGGGCGTCGCGGTCGTCGGGGTCCATGCGGTCGTTGCGGCGGGCGACTTCTTCGGGGCCGGGGCCGCGCATGACGACGCGGTGGGTATCCTGGGCGGGATCCTCCAGTAGCACCCAGTCGGGAGCCGTGCGGCCCACCACGGCGGCGCCGATCCTGGGCGCGCCGGGCTTCCAGCGGACCTCCAGGGGCTCCCACTGCCCGGCGTTCATCACCCGCCATGGCCCTTCGGCCGGTACCGCGGCCAGGTCCAGCAGTGCGTCCCGGTCCAGATAGCGCACGATGAGCCGCGCCTGGGGCGGAGCCGCAGTCTCCGGCTTCCGGCAACCGAGGCCAGCCAGCAGGAGGAACATCACGAGCAGCAGTCGCATCCAGTCCTCCGCCCTCATTTTCGCGCTTTTCCCACGGCACAAAGGGCACCTTTGTGCCTCATTGCCACCACCGTGGCGGAGCCGTTATTTCCGGTAGTACGCCCGGATGGCATTCACCACCGCCGCGGCATAGCGCTCGCGGAAATCCGGGTCGCGCAGGTTGGCGGCGTCGTCTTCGTTGGTGAGGTTGGCCACTTCGATCAGGGCCTTGGTGGCGCCAGTGCTGTAGCGGATGACCGCCGGAACCCACTTCCCGTGGCCGCGGTAGATGACGTTGCGGATGGGCCGGTTGGCGTGGATGGGGATGCTGTCCTTCTGGAGCGCCGTCAACAGGGCCTCGGAGAACTGGCGGCTCCGGGCCTCGCCCTGCAGCTTCTCCCGGCCCGTGAAGGCCACCCGGCCCGAACGCTTCGCCTCCGCCACGTGGCCGGTCTTGGCACCACCCAGCGCGAAGGTGGAGGGCACCAGGGCCGCCCCTGGCACGTAGATCATCGAGCCCCGTGCCGAGGGATGCAGGCTGTCGGCGTGGAAGCTGAGGAAGAGCGTCTTCTGCGCATCGCCCCGGGTCTTCCGGAAGGCGGTGAAGAGGTCGTTGGCCAGCACCCAGCGCAAGTGGACGCTCACCGCCGAGGGGCTTTCACCGTCCACGGCGAAGGGCGGGCTGGTGAGGATCTCCGCCGCGTGGCTGGGCGTCCGGATCGCCTCGCGGCTCTGGAATCCGAGGCCGGGGTAGCGGATGGTGGTGCTCACCTGCGCATCGGTTTCCTGCTCGAGCAGGCGCCGCACCCGCATGGTGATGTCATAGACGAAATCGGATTCCCAGAGGCCGTTGGCCCGGGCGCCCGGATCCACCCCGCCGTGGCCAGCATCCAGGATGATCCGCACGCCCTTGAGCTTGGGGCCGGCCTCCACCCGCACCGTGCGGCGCACCTCGGCACGGACTTCGCGCTCCTCAGCCAATCCCGAGCTGCCCTCGGACTGGAAGGGATCCGCCAGAAAGGTGGTTGGAATCTTGACGAGCTGGCCCGGCTGAATGCCGTGCACATCGGCGATGCCACTGCGTTTGGCGATGAGATCCGCCAGTTCATTCACGCCCTTGGGATCCACCCGGTCCGTGTAGCGGATGACCACGCTCGAATACAGCGCCTCGCCCTTCCGCATACGATAGGCGGCGTACTTGCCCTGGCCATCCTCGCCGAAGGAGAGTAGTCCGCGGTAGGCCGCCACGCGGGCTTCGTCATCGAGTTCATCCTCGGGCTGGGAGCGGTCGGGCCTCCTGCCCGGCCCGCCGAGATCCGCGGACAGCAGGCTGCGCGGGATGCGCCAGACATCGCCCTCCCGCAGCTTCTCCGGCAGATCAGGATTTTCGGCCATGAGCCGGTCGTAGTTCTGGCCGTGGCCGGTGAAGAGCGCGGCCATGGTCCACACGGATTCCACGTCGGGATGGCGGACGGTGTGCCGCACCTCCTCCTGCCGCCACTGATCATCCGGGAACAGCGCCGCCAGGGCCCAGCGCTTGCCCTGGGGGCTGAGATTCTCGAACGACACCCAGCCGCTTTCCTCCGCGCCCTTGGCCAGGAAGGCCCGGGGCAGCGCCTTGCCTTCGACGCTGAGCCCCTTCCTGAACTGGAGCCGGAGGAGGATGGCCCGGCCCTCGGGCGTGCGGGCGCGTGCCAGCACGGGCGGGGGTTCCTGCGCCACCGCGACCAGGGCCGCGGGCAGAAGCAAGGCGCTGCGGAGGCTCAGGCCTCCCACGGGACCTCGCCCGTGGGCAGCGCTTCGCCGGTACGCCCGGCCCGAACCCAGGCACGCATGGATTCCTCCAGGCCTCCGGGATCCTCGGAACGGGCGTGGAGGAAGAGCTTCAGCCTCCGTTCCAGATGGCCCGCGCCCTCCTCCAGCAGGAAGAGCCGGTCGTGGAGGCGCTCGTGGGGCGCCTTGCCAGTGCTGGGCGGCAACTTGAGGGTGCCCATGTCGAGGGTGGCGGCGTTGAGGGTGAACACCCATTCCAGGTCGCCCGAAAGGATTCGCAGCTTCATCTTCGCGGGGCGCATGCCGCGGCCGAGGGACTCGAAAGCTTCGCGGCTCTCCGCGGGATT
>DASXUH010000207.1:0-2063 GCA_036504935.1 Geothrix sp.
CTTCGCTGAGCTGGAACATGAAATCGACCGGGAATCGCTGGATGTTCCGTTTGACTGCTTGGATCAGGACCCGCGTCTCAACGCCATAAAGGGTTGCAAGATCCGCATCCAACAACACCCGCTCCTTCCGGAAGAGGTGGATGGAGTGGAGGATCCTCTCTGCCGGGAGGGCCATCAGGGCACCTGCTCCCCGTGCGGATGGGACAGGAGGTAGAGGACGGCCATGCGGACGGGCACGCCGTTGGTCACCTGGTCGAGGATCAGGTTGTTGGGGCCGTCGGCCACGTCGCTGGTGATCTCCAGGCCGCGGTTGATGGGGCCGGGGTGCAGCACCACCACGTCCTTCTTCGCCTGCTTCATGCGGGCGGGGTTGAGCTGGAAGAGGCGGCTGTACTCGCCTTGGCCGGGGATGTAGGCGCCGGTGCCGCGCTCGAACTGGGCGCGGAGCATCATGATGGCATCCTGCTCGGGGATCATCGCGTCGAAGTCGTGGCTGATCTCGACGCCGGGCCAGGTGGCCTTCATCTCCTGGGGCACCAGGGTGGGCGGCCCCACCAGGGTGACCTTGGCGCCCATGCGGGTGAGCAGCCAGAGGTTTGAGCGCACCACGCGGCTGTTGCGGATGTCGCCCACGATGGCCACCCGGAGGCCATCGAGCTTCCCGAACCGCTTGCGCAGGGTGTAGGCGTCCAGCAGGGCCTGGGTGGGGTGCTCGTGGGCGCCATCTCCCGCGTTCACAATGCTGGCCTTCATGTGCCGGGCCAGGAGGGCGTGGGCCCCGGGGGCGCTGTGGCGCATGACGATGAGGTCCGGGTGCATGGCCTCCAGGTTCATGGCCGTGTCGATGAGGGTCTCGCCCTTGTTGAGGCTGCTGGTGTCAGCGTCGAAGTTGATGATCTCCGCCGACAGCCGTTTCTCGGCGATCTCGAAGCTGTTGCGAGTGCGGGTGCTGTTCTCGAAGAACAGGTTCACCACCAGCTTCTTGCGCAGGGCGGGGACGATCTTGATGCTGGGGCGCTCGCAGACCTCCTCGAAGGCCCGGGCCTGGTCCAGGATGGCCGTGATGTCCCGGGGGCTCAGGGGTTGGATGCCCAGCAGGTGCTTGTGGGGGAAGACGTAGCGCTCGGTGGTCATCAGCAGGCCTCCACGGTGACGCCATCTTCGCCGTCGATTTCCTTCAAGCGCACCGCCACCCGGTGGCCCGGGGGCACCTCCACCCTCAGCCCGGCGAGGTCAGCCTGGATGGGCAGCTCCCGGCCGCTGCGGTCCGCCAGCACCAGCAGCATCACCCGGCGGGGGCGGCCGTGGTCCAGCAGGGCGTCCAGCGCCGCCCGGACTGTGCGGCCCGTGTAGAGCACATCGTCCACCAGCACCACGGTACGCTCCTTCAGGGTGAAGGGAATCTCCGTGGGCCGGACGATGGGGCTGCCCACCATCTCGGTGAGGTCGTCCCGGTAGAGGGTGATGTCCAGGGAACCCACGGGCACCGCGGCCCCGGTGGCGGCGCGGAGGAACGTGGCCAGGCGCTCGGCCAGGGGCAGGCCCCGGGAGCGGATGCCCAGGAGGACCACCTCCTCCTCGGGGCGCAGGCGAGCCACCAGATCCGCAGCCAGCCGCCGGAGGGTGGCTTCCATCTGGCCGGGGTCCATGGGACAGGGGCCTTGGGCTTCAGGCATGGAACCTCCGAGGTGCGCCCCCGCGGGGCGCGCGCGCGGTCTCAAGTCTAGCCGAGGCAGGGCCCGAGTCGGGGCCCCAGGGCGCCAGATTTGAAGCCGTTCCCAATCCGCCGCGGTGCGGCGACAATTCGTAAGCATTCCCGTCCTGCCCCTCGCTGGGGTGGCACCGCCACTCCGGCGATCCAGTCCCTCCCTTCCAGGAGACCCCGTGAAAATCCTCGTGGTGGACGATTCCCCGACGATGCGGCGCATCATCATCGGCAACCTCGTCCGCATGGGCCACGCCGAGATCGTGGAGGGCGAGAACGGCCGGGCCGGGCTGGAGCAGGTGACCCGGGGCGGCGTGGACCTGATCATCACGGACTGGGACATGCCCGAGATGGACGG
>DASXUH010000208.1:0-8819 GCA_036504935.1 Geothrix sp.
GGCCTGGAACCCAAGAGCGTGAAGAAGAAGCTCAAGGACAAGGCCTTCGCCGCCGGTGTGGACCGCTTCGAGGTCGCCGAGGGCTTCCGCATGCTCATCGAGGCTGTGGGTGGCACCGAGGATGAGCACCTGGCCCGCATCATCGCTGTGCTGCACGAGCACCGCGCGGAATTGGGCCTGGCCTAGCGGGCGACGAACGCCTCGCCCAGGGTTTCCGCGATGCGCTGCCGCCGCAGGAGGAGCGTCCGGAGGTATTCCTGCTTTTCGAGGAGCGCCGTCCGGCGGGCCGGAGCCACCGGGCCTTCCAGCGGAGCCGAGAGGGCCTCCACTTCCGCCCGCACCCGGGCCTCGGCGGCCGCCACGCGGATGACGCGGATCTCCCGTTTCGCCGCAGGGCCCCCCCAGTTGTTCTCGGTCCACAGGGGCTCGAAGGAGGCCTCGGCCAGCGCCACCCGGGCGTGTCCGTCCGCCTCCACCCGCCGCTCAAACACGACCTGGAGGGCTGCCCCGTCGCGGCTGTCCCCACCCGCCACCGGGAATAGATCGGCCCGGTACATACGGTCCTGGTTGCTGATGAAGTTGCCCAAGGAGTAGGCCACCAGGGCCTTCCGGCCCAGGGTTTCGACGATTTCCGCGGGCTGCAGGACATGGGGATGGTGGCCCAGTAGCAGGTCGCAACCCGCCTCCACCAGCCGCTTCGCGATGTCCCGCTGGCGCTTCGTGGGCTGGCGCTGGTACTCGTTGCCCCAGTGGACGCTCACCACCACCAGGTCCGCGCGGGACCGCGCCTCCCGCACGGCGGCCACCGCCGGCTCCAGATCCAGGGGGCGCACCCAGGGTTCCGTGGCCCGGCGGTTGAGGTCCACGTTGAAGATGTCCGTGAAGCCCAGGAAGGCCACTTTGAGGCCCTGCCGCTCCACGACCTGGAGGGCCTCCGCCCGGGGCCGGTCCTCGCCGCTGCCCACAGCCACCAGCTGTTCCGCCCGCAGCCGGTCGAGGGTTTCCCGCACACCCTTGAATCCCTGGTCGAAGGCGTGGTTGTTGGCCGTGGACAGCACCGTGAATCCGCTGGCGCGCAGGGCGGCCGGCAGAGCGGCCGGCGCGTTGAACTGGAAGGGGACGCCAGCCCGGCCCGTCGCAGGCGCCACCGGCGTCTCCAGGTTGCCGAAGGCCAGGTCCGCGCCCTGGAAGAGGGGCACGAGGTCTGCCCAGAGCGCGGGGAAGCCCTGAGCTGTGTGTTCCGCCGAGGCCTTCACATCCTGGTGCATGAGGATGTCCCCCACAGCCACCAGGCGGATGCGCGGCGGCGGAGGTGGCGGCGGAACGCGGCGGGGCCGGCAGCCCGACGAAGCGCCCAAGAGGGCGCCCAGCACGGCCGCCACTGTGGCGGCGACCCCGATCCGCCGGCGCATCAGCCCCAGGCCTCCGGCCCGTAGTAGACCTCCACCGGCAGGCCCGGAAGCCGGGCACCGACTCGGGCCGCGAGCTCATCCATCTCCCGGCGGGAAAGGGGCCGCGCTTCGGGCTCCGGCGTGGGGCGGGCCACGGTGTAGAGCTGGAGGGCCTGGAGCTGGCCGCCCTGGGCGAGGATGGCCTCCAGACGCCCGCAGTAGGCTTCCACCTCATCGGCGGAAGGCCCCTGCCCCTTCCAGCTCAGGAAGAGGGTCTGGATGAGGATGGGCCAGCGCTGGGCGGTGGCCAGCAGGTTGTCGAGGATCCGCTGGAACGGCACCTGGCTGCGGCAGATCTCGCGGTAGAAGGCCTCGGTGCCCGCATCGAGCTTGGCCCAGATCTCCCCCTGGTTCGCCATGAGGGTCTCCAGCCCCTTCACCACTTCCGGCGCCTGGAGGCGGCTGGAGTCCGTGATGAGCACCAGCTTCACCAGGTCCAGGCCCCGCTGGGCCTTGAGGTGGGCCACCCGGGCCACCACCTCGGCGAATTCCCGGGCCGTGGTGGGCTCGCCATCACCGCTGAAGGCGATGTCGTTGAGGCGCCGCTGCTCGGGCCGGGCCGAATCGAAGGGCGGAATCCCGTAGATCTCGCCGCTGGTGGCCAGATCCAGCAGCAGGCCCAGTTCCTTGTCCAGCAGATCCAAGTCCAGGTCCCGGCGCTTCGGGGGCGTCAGGCGGTCCACCTCGCAATAGACGCAATCGAAATTGCAGACCTTGTCCGGGTTCAGGTTCACGCCCAGGCTGACGCCCCGGCTGCGGCGGGAAATCACCGGATAGCAGTAGTCGAAATCCCGCCAGACGCGGCGGTGATCCAGATGGGCTTGGATGAGGTCCGTCATGGCTCAAGTACATCACGGACGTGGGGCCGTTCCAGCAAAAAGGGCACCGGAAATAGACCGGTGCCCTTTTTGCTGGAATGGCCAGTGGGTTCAGCCGCCTTGGCGCCGGAGGCGTGCCTCCGCCGCGGCCTGGACCATCTCGGGCTTCCAGAGGATCGGCTCGGGATGCTGCCCTTCATCCACGGCCACCATGACGAACTCGCCACTGGTGACATCCCGGCGGGCATCAGACACCGGTTCGTAGACTTGCACCTCGATCTGAAGCGTCATGCTGGTGCGCCCCGGCCGGGCGATGGCCACGTAGAACTCGATGATCTCCCCGGCCCGCACGGGGCTGTGGAAGAGGAGTTCCGAGACCTTGAGCGTGAGGAAGCGCCGGTTCCTCGACATGAGCGAGGCCGTGATCCCCGCCACCTTGTCCATACGGGCCATCATGTCGCCGCCGAACAGCGTGGCGTTGAGGCCGATGTCCTGGTCCAGGACCATTTCCCGTGAAATCAGCATGCCTCAAGTACAGCACAGACCTGGGGCCGTTCACGCAAAAAGGGCACCGGAAAAGCACCGGTGCCCTTTTTGTAGAGGGAAAAGCGTTTGCTACTTCAGGCGCTCGGCCAGGGCCTTGCCCATGTCGGCGGGGCTCTGCACGACGGTGATGCCGGCGGCGGTGAGGGCCTTCATCTTCTCGGCGGCGGTGCCCTTGCCCCCGGAGATGATGGCGCCGGCGTGGCCCATGCGGCGGCCCGGAGGGGCCGTCTGGCCGGCGATGAAGGCCACCACGGGCTTCTTCATGTTCGCCTTGACCCAGGCAGCGGCGTCTTCCTCGGCGCTGCCGCCGATCTCGCCGATCATGATGACGGCGTGGGTGTCGGGGTCGTTGTTGAACATCTCCAGCGCATCGATGTGGCTGGTGCCGCTGACCGGATCGCCGCCGATGCCGATGCAGGTGCTCTGGCCGATGCCCAGGGCCGTGAGCTGGCCCACGGCTTCATAGGTGAGGGTGCCGGAGCGGCTCACCACGCCCACGTGGCCCTGCTTGTGGATGCGGCCGGGCATGATGCCGATCTTGGCCAGGCCGGGGCTGATGATGCCGGGGCAGTTGGGACCGATGAGGCGGCTCTTCGGGTAGTTGGGGAGCACCCGCTTGACCTTGACCATGTCGAGGACGGGAATGCCCTCGGTGATGCAGACGACCAGCTCGATACCCGCGTCGAGGGCTTCGAGGATGGCGTCCGCGGCGGCCACGGGGGGGACGAAGATCATGGTGGCGTTGGCGCCAGTCTTGGCGACGGCATCCTGGACGGTGTTGAAGACGGGGAAGCCCTCGACCTCGGTGCCGCCCTTGCCGGGGGTCACGCCACCGACCACGTTCGTGCCGTAGTCGCGGCAGCCCTTGGCGTGGAAGAGGCCTTCGCGGCCGGTGATGCCCTGAACGATGAGTTTGGTGTGGTTGCCCACAAGAACTGCCATGTCATACCTCGCAAAAATGGAATCGATCGGGTTCCGTGGTGGGACTACTTGATGGAGGCGACCACCTTCTCGGCGGCGTCCTTCAGGTCGGCGGCGACGATGAGGTTCAGGCCGCTCGCCGCGAGGATCTGCTTGCCTTCCTCGACGTTGGTGCCTTCGAGGCGCACGACCACAGGGACCTTGATGCCGATCTCCTTGGCGGCGTTCACGATGCCGGAGGCCACGATGTCGCAGCGCATGATGCCACCGAAGATATTCACCAGCACGGCCTTCACCGACTTGTCCTGCAGGATGATGCGGAAGGCATTCTTCACCGCGTCTTCGGTGGCGCTGCCGCCCACGTCCAGGAAGTTGGCGGGGGAGCTGCCGCAGTACTTGATGATGTCCATGGTGGCCATGGCCAGGCCGGCGCCGTTCACCATGCAGCCGATGCTGCCGTCCAGCTTGATGAAGTTGAGGTTGTACTTGCTGGCTTCCACTTCCTCTTCCGCTTCCTCGTTGAGGTCGCGGTAGGCGAGCACATCCGCGTGGCGGACCAGGCCGTTGTCATCGAATCCGATCTTGGCATCGAGGGCCGTGACATCGCCCTGCTTGGTCACCACCAGCGGGTTGATCTCCACCATGGAGCAGTCCTTCTCCACGAAGAGCCGGTAGAGGTTCTGGAGGAAGACCACGCCCTGCTTGAAGGAGTTGCCTTCGAGCCCCAGGGCGAAGGCCACCTGGCGCGCCTGGAAGCCGTTGAGGCCCAGGGCCGGATCGATGGCGACTCTGACGATCTTCTCGGGGGTCTTTTCCGCCACTTCCTCGATTTCCACACCGCCTTCGGTGGAGGCCAGGATCGTGACGCGGCTGCTGCCACGGTCCACCAGGAAGCTCAGGTAGAGTTCCCGCTCGATGTCGACGGGCTTGGAAAGAAAGATCGTGCGGACCTTGCGGCCTTCGGCGCCGGTCTGCTTGGTGACCAGCTGCATGCCGATCATGGCCTTGAACAGCTCAGCGGCCTTGTCAGGGTCCGTCGCGAACTTCACGCCACCGCCCTTGCCCCGGCCGCCGGCATGGATCTGGGCCTTCACCACGCTGGCCCCGCCGAATTCCTTGGTGATCATGCGGGCTTCTTCCGCATCCTGGGCGACCTTCCCGTCGGGCGTGGCCACCTTGTACTGCCTCAGCAGTTCCTTGGCTTGGTATTCATGGATATTCATACTCGCTCCCGAAAAGGTCACCTCCCAGTCTAGCGCCCACGCCGCTGGCGCCGAACCCTGAAGGCTGTGACTCGTGGCATCCTTTAGAGTGCCTAACAAAACTCGACGAGGCCACGATGAAGCCAGGCAGGATGCACCGCAAGGAAGGGCCCGCAGGGCGATGCGGGACATCGTTCAAGGGCCCTGACGCCGCGGGGCGCCTGCCTGGCTTCATCCCTCCGGGCGAAGGCTGGCGGGCGTCGCGATGCTGCGTCAGGCTCGGGTCACGTAGTACCCGCTACGCTCCCCTCGCTTTCCTTGCCTCGCTCGCCCGGCAGCCCTCGCGTGGCCCCGTGGAGTTTTGTTAGACACTCTGCAGCACCAGGAGATGTTCATGCCCCAGCTAGATCGGCTGCTTTCCCACGTCATCGCCCGCGGCGGGACCCGCCTCCACCTGGAAGCCGACAAGAAACCCCGCCTGGAGCTCAAGAGCGGGGAGGCCGTGGACCTCCTGCCCAATCCCCTGCCCGCGGTGATGGTCGACGTGCTGGCCGGGGAAGTGGTTCCGGCCGGCATGAAAGCCGCTTGGCAGATGGAAGGACAGGCCGAGTTCGAGCACGAACTGGCCGGCCAGGTCTTCCGGATCCGCCTGGACCGCAGCGGGGAGATCCCCATCCTCGTCGCGGACCATCAGGGACCTGCCAACCCCCTGCCAACGGCCCCACCCGCGCCAGCCGAAGTCCCTTCCCCTGCATCCAGGGCGGCTTCAGCCCCGGTGGTCACTGCGCCTTCCGCCCCGAGACTCGGCGGAACCCACGGCCATCCTCTGGCCGAACGCCTGTTTTCCGCCCTGCTCGCCCAGCAAGGCTCGGATCTTCATTGCACCTCCATGGAACCGCCCCTCGTCAGGGTCCACGGCGACATGAAGGAACTGGAGGGCTTTGGCCCTCTCGAACCGGCCACCATGCTGGAGATGATGGAGGCCGTGGCCACACCGGCCGCCTGGCATCACTTCCAGGAGCGCCACGATGCGGATTTCGCTTACGCATACGAGGCGGGCGGCTGCCGGCTGCGTGTGAACTACTTCATGGATCGCGTGGGACCGGGCCTGGTCTGCCGCGTCATCCCCAATCAGATCCCGGATCCCGACAAGCTGGGCCTGCCCGACCCCATCCGCCGTCTCTGTGATCTTTCCAAGGGCCTGGTGCTGGTGACGGGTCCGACGGGCAGCGGCAAGTCCACCACCCTGGCGGCCATCATCGACCTGGCCAACCAGAAGCGCCACGACCACATCCTCACCATCGAGGATCCCATTGAGTTCGTGCACCCCCGCAAGGGCTGCCTGGTGAACCAGCGGGAGGTAGGCACCCACACGGACAGCTTCAAGAGCGGCCTCCGCGCGGCCCTGCGGGAAGACCCCGACATCGTGATGGTGGGGGAGATGCGCGATCTCGAGACCATCGCCATCGCCCTGGAGACCGCCATCACGGGCCACCTGGTCTTCGGCACCCTGCACACCAGCAGCGCCATCGGCACCATCGACCGCATCGTGGACCAGTTCCCCGCCGACCGCCAGCAACAGATCCGCGTGATGCTCGCCGACGCCCTCAAGTGCGTGGTGAGCCAGACCCTGCTCAAGAAGATCGGCGGCGGCCGCATCGCCGCCCTGGAGACCCTCTTCATCAGCCCCGCCATCGCCAATCTCATCCGCGAAGGCAAGAACTTCCAGATCACCAGCGCCATGCAGACGGGTCGGAGCTACGGCCAGAAGCTGATGAACGACGCCCTGGTGGAGTTCATCAAGGACAAGAAGGTAGAGCCCATGGAGGCCTACCTCAAGTGCCCCGACAAGGAGAGCTTCATCGCCTCCTGCAAGCGGGCGGGAATCCCGTTCGACCTGAGATTGGGGGAAGTCGAAAGCTAGGGTCTGTTTTCAAACAACCACCTGGAGGGCCTGCAGGTGGTTTCCAGGACCACCTCCTTCCGCTACGGCGGATCGGGCTGGCCCTGGTGGAGGAACGCCTGGAACACGCCCCAGACGATGTGCGTGCCCGCTACCTGGGAGCCAACGCCCTCGTGGCCTTGGGAGAGCGAGAGAAGGGCCTGGCCTGGGCCCCGGATGGCCCGGAGCATGGACCCCGACGATCCCATGCTGCTCTACAACCTGGGTTGCATCCACGCCCTGGCCGGGGATCCCGAAGAGAGCCTGGATTGCCTGGAGCGGGCCGCGGCCGGGGGGCTGTCCCAGAAGGACTGGTTCATCCACGACGGGGATCTGGATTCCATCCGGACCCACCCCCGCTTCCAGGAGTTGATGGCCAGGCTCAAGAGCTGACCCGATCGGTGCCTCACATGCTCCGGGACAGCAAAGCTTCGGGGATCTCCCTCAGCAGGCTTCCGGTGGCGGCCTCGCCGTTCACAGCGGAAAGCTGGGCCACAGCGTTCTTCGAGGCTTTCAGGGCGAGTTCGCGGGTTTCCGAGAGGGCATCATGCCGGGCGATGAGGGCGCGGAGCTGGGCCTCTTCGTCCTCTGGGATGGGCACTTCCTCGCCCCGGTCCCAGATGGTGCGGATCAGGGATCTGACTTCGTCCGGGGCCTTCTCCAGCAGGGTGAGCATGGGCAGGGTGAGCTTCCCTTCGCGAAGATCGCTGAAGGCCGGCTTGCCCAGCTCCTCGCTGGTGGCAGTGTAGTCCAGCAGGTCATCCACCAGCTGGAAGGCCCGGCCCACTTCCAGGCCGTATTCGCGCATGGCGGCGCATTCCTCCAGGCTCCGGCCGGTGAGCACGGCGCCGGTTTCGGTGCAGCCGCTGAACAGCAGCGCGGTCTTCCGCTCCTGGATGTCGAAGTAGTCCTTGCGGCTGGTGTCCAGCTTGAAGAGGACGTCGTTCTGGATGAGCTCGCCCTCGATCATGCGGGTGGTGACTTCCGCGAAGATCTCCATCATCCGCCAGCTGCGGCCGGCGATGGCCTCGTTCATCGCCACCAGGTAGAGCAGGTCGCCGAAGAGCACCGTCAAGGTGTTGCCCCAAAGCCGGTTGAGGGTGGGCATGCCCCGGCGGAGCTGGGCATGGTCGATGACGTCGTCATGCACCAGGGTGGCGGTGTGGATCAGCTCGAAGACGGCGCCGAAGCGCACGTCCTCGTCGTTGGGCACCCCGCAGAACCGCGACGACAGCATCACCAGGGCCGGCCGGAGGCGTTTGCCCTGGCCACCACGCACATGGTCCGCCAGCTTCTGGACCACCTCCACGTCGCTCTGCAGGATGCGCTGCAGCTCCGCCTCCACCCCCGCCAGCTTGGGGGCGATGGGAAGGAAGTAGCGGGAGAGGTCGAGCCGCGACACATCAGCCCCGGTAGTTGGTGAACTGGAGGTCCAACCCCTGATCGTCCTTCTTGAAGAGGGCGATGACTTCCTGCAGGTCGTCGCGACTCTTGCCGCTCACCCGCAGCTGGTCGCCTTGGATGCTGGCCTGCACCTTGATCTTGGCGTCCTTGACGGCTTTGATGAGCCCCTTGGCCTTCTCCACGGGAATGCCCTGGTGGATGGTGACCTCCTGCCGGACGGTGCCCTTGGAGGCGGGTTCAATCTTGCCGTATTCCATGCTGCGGATGCTCACACCCCGCTTGTGCAGCTTGGTCTGGAGCACGTCGATGACGGCCTTGAGCTTCACCTCGTCATCGCTGGTGAGCACCAGCACCTTGTCGTCCTTGAGCTCGATCTTGGACACCGAGCCCTTGAAGTCGTAGCGCTGGCCGATCTCCTTCATGGCCTGGGACACGGCGTTCTTCACCTCGTCCAGGTCCACCTTGCACACCACGTCGAAGGAACATTCACTGGCCATGGCTCCACCTCATCCGGATACACCTTTCAGACTAGCGC
>DASXUH010000209.1:0-1520 GCA_036504935.1 Geothrix sp.
GGGACGAAGGGGGTCGGAGGTCATTTCGTTATTTCCCGAAACATCGTCATCATACCGTGCCATTCGGACCTTGCCATACCTCGCGCTTTGATATTTGCTGCAACCAGCTTTCCCAACAGGAGTTCCCATGCCGCGGACCCCCTCCGCCCTGCTGCCGCTGGCCCTCCTCCCTTCTCCAGGCCCAGGCAGCCTTCCCTTCTGCCCCACCCGCGCCTTCGCCGGTACCGGTCCTCAAGGCGTACCCGGATACTCCCGCCGGCAAACTGCTGCGCGACATCAAGGAGCACGCCGAGGTGGTGGCGCGGGTGGAGTACCTGGCCGACATGATCGACCCCCGGCTCACCGGCTCCGGGAGACTGCGGCGCGCCCAGGCCTGGGCCAGGACTGAGATGACGCGGCTCGGCGCGGTGAACGTCCACGAGGAAGCCTACGACTTCGGCCTGGCCTGGACCCGCGGGGTCGACAGCGCGCGCCTGCTCGCCCCAGGAACCCTACAAGATGCTGCTGCGGCTGCTGGCGCGGAAGGAGCCCGTGGCGCTTGAGCTGTCCCAGGGCGGCAGTTTCTCAGTCACCCCGGTCCAGGCCTACAACGTGGTCGGCGAGCTCCCGGGCCGCGAGAAACCAGAGGAGGTCGTCATCGTGGGCGGTCACCTGGACAGCGGGGACCTGGGCACGGGGGCCACGGACAACGCCACCGGCAGCGCCGTCGCCGTGGAGGTGCTGCGCGCCTTCCAGGCCACGGGCCTGAAGCCCCGGCGCACGCTGCGGGTGATCCTCTGGAGCGGTGAGGAACAGGGCCTGCTGGGCTCCCGCGCCTACGTGGAGGCCCACAAGGCGGACATGGGCGCCATCCAGGCCGTGCTGGTCGGTGAGATGGGCATGGGCATGGTGAAGGGCTTCACCCTGCAGGGCCGCGAGGCCTGCCGGGGGCTCATGGCCCAGGCCACCACGCCCCTCAACGACCTGGGCGTGAAGGAACTCTCCCTCCACTCCATGAACAGCACGGACCACGCGCCCTTCGACCGGGCCGGGGTGCCCGCCTTCGCCGCCATCCAGGTGCCCGTGGACTACTTCCTGGGCACCCACCACAGCCAGATGGACTACCCGGACCACCTGGTGCCGGACCAGCTGGTGCAGGGCGCCCAGGCCATGGCCGTCACCGCCTGGGAACTGGCGGAGATGGACGCCCGCCTGCCCCACGGCCGCCTCCCGGCCCCGCCCATGGCGGGAGCCATCAATCCCCAGGGGCGTCCCTGAGCTGAGCGCCAAGCCGCCGTTCGAAACCCGCTCGACCTCGTGGACGCGCTGGGAAAGGGGGGGGCGGCGAGCCTAGTCCCCCGCCAGAGCCTCAGCCCTTGGCCAGCCGCGTGAGGGTTTCCAGGGCCTCGGAAGGCCCCATCACCAGCAGCTCATCGCCAGTCTGGAAGCGCTCCTCGCCGGAGGGATTGAAGTGCAACCTTGAGCCGGGATGGACTAGGCCCACCAGCAGGGAGCCCGTGGCATGGCGCAGGCGGGCCTCC
>DASXUH010000210.1:0-3944 GCA_036504935.1 Geothrix sp.
CACCACCACGTACAGAATCAGCGTCGCCGCCAGAGTCCCGGCGGTCACCAGCAGGGTGATCTTCTGATACTTGAGCACGAACCGCAGCGTGGCGCCGTACCATTCGATAGCCTTATTGAAACCCCGCTCTGAGACGCGGTAGAACCAGCCCTGCTGCGCTTCGGGCCTGTAGCGCAGCAGCAGCGCCGCCATCATTGGCGTGAGCGTCAGCGATACCACCGCCGAAACCAGGATGGTCACGGCGAGCGTAACGGCGAATTCCCTGAACAGCCGGCCGACAATATCCCCCATGAACAGCAGCGGAATCAGCACCGCGATCAGAGAGACCGTCAGCGAAACGATGGTGAAGCCGATCTGCTCGGATCCCTTGAGCGCGGCACGCAGCGGAGGATCGCCTTCCTCGATGAAGCGCGAGATGTTCTCGATCATTACGATGGCGTCGTCCACCACGAAGCCCGTCGAGATGGTCAGCGCCATCAGCGTGAGGTTGTTGAGGCTGTAGCCCAGCAGGTACATCACCCCGAACGTGCCCACCAGCGACAGGGGCACGGCCACGCTGGGGATGATGGTGGCGGCCAGGGTGCGCAGGAACAGGAAGATCACCATGACCACCAGGGCGATGGTGAGCATCAGCGTGAATTCCACGTCCGCCACCGAGGCCCGGATGGTGACGGTGCGGTCTGTGAGGATGTGGAGTTCCACCGCCGCGGGCAGGGAGGCCCGGAGCTGGGGCATCAGCTCCTTCACCCGGTCCACCACGGCGATGATGTTGGCGCCGGGCTGCCGCTGGATGTTGAGGATGACGGCGGGGGTGGTGTTCTGCCAGGCGGCGAGGCGGGCGTTCTCCACATCGTCCTGGACGAGGGCCACATCGGACAGCGTCACCGGGGCGCCCTTCCGGTAGGCGACGATGAGGGGCCGGTAGTCCTCGCTGGACAGCAGCTGGTCGTTGGCCCCGATGGCATAGGCCTGGCGCAGGCCGTCGAAGCTGCCCTTGGCCTGGTTCACGTTGCTCTGGGCCACGGCGGTGCGGACATCGCCCAGGGTGAGGCCGTTGGCGGCCAGGGCCGCAGGGTTGGCCTGGATGCGGACGGCGGGCTTCTGGCCGCCACTGATGCTTACGAGGCCCACGCCTGGAAGCTGCGAGATCTTCTGGGCCAGGCGCGTGTCCGCGAAATCCTCCACTTTCGAAAGGGGCAGGGTCTTCGAGGTGAGGGCCAGGGTGAGGATGGGCGCGTCGGCCGGGTTGATCTTGCTGTAGATGGGCGGATTGGGGAGGTCGCGGGGGAGGTAGGTGCCCGCGGCGTTCACGGCCGCCTGCACCTGCTGCTCCGCCACGTCGATGTTCAGGTCCAGCACGAACTGGAGGGTGATGATCGAGCTGCCTCCGGAACTGGAGGAGGACATGCGGTTCAGGCCGGGGAGCTGGCCGAACTGGCGCTCCAGGGGGGCGGTGATGGCCGAGGCCATGACATCGGGACTGGCGCCGGGGTAGAAGGTGACGACCTGGATGGTGGGGTAGTCCACCTGTGGCAGGGCCGAGACCGGCAGCTGGCGGAAGGCCAGGAGGCCCACCAGGAGCAGCCCGGCCATCAGCAGCGAGGTCGCGATCGGCCGGAGGATGAAGGGCCGGGAGGGATTCATCGGGTCAGCCCTTCGTGGCCGGGGGTTTCGGAAGCGCGACCTTGCTTCCGGGGCGCAGCTTTTCAAGCCCGTCGGTGATCACGCGCTCCCCGCCTGTGAGTCCCTGCTTGAGGGCGGTCTCGTCACCGTCGGTGGCGAGCACTTCGACCGGGCGCATCTCCGCCGTATCGTCGGCCTTCACCACGTAGACGAAGGCGCCCTGGGGGCTGCGCTGCACGGCGGCCGTGGGCACGATCACCACGCGGCGCAGAGTGTCGACCAGCAGGCGGGCGTTCACGAACTGGTTGGGGAAGAGGGTGCGGTCATCGTTGGTGAACAGGGCCTTGAGCCGCACGGTGCCGGTGGCGGGGTCCACCTGATTGTCGATGGCCGCGAGGGAACCCTCGGCGAGCCGGGTCTTGAGGTCGCGGTCCCAGGCCTCGACCGGCAGCTTCCGGCCTTTGGTGCTCTGTCCCAGCACCTTCTGGATGTCGTCCGCGGGCACCGAGAACACCACGTTGATGGGCTGGATCGGGGCGATGACCGCGAGGCCGCTGGCGTCGCTGGCCCGCACCATGTTGCCGGCGTCCACCTGGCGGAGGCCCACCCGGCCCGCGATGGGGGCGGTGATGCGGCTGTAGGTGAGGTTCAGCTTGGCGCTCTCCACCTGGGCCTGGTCGGCCTTGAGGGTGGCTTCGTACTGGGCTACGGACGAGCTCTGGGTGTCAAGCTGCTGGCGGGAGATGATGCCTTGCTGGACCAGGCCCTGGAGGCGGTTCAGGTCCGCGAGGGCGTTCTGGTAGGCCGCCCGGTCCTTGGCCAGCTGGCCCTCCGCCTGCATGAGCTGGACCTGGAAGGGGCGGGGGTCGATCTCCGCCAGCAGGTCGCCCTGGCGCATCATCTGACCCTCGGTGAAGGCCACGCGCACCAGCTGGCCGTCCACGCGGCTCTTCACGGTGACTGTGCTCAACGCGGTGACGGTGCCGAGGCCCGTGAGGCTCACGGGCATGTCGCCCTGGCGGGCCTGGACCGCCACCACGGGCACAGGGCGTCCGCCCGCGGGATTCGTGCCAGCATCCTTCTTCCCGCCGCGGCCGAAGAGGACCAGGGCAAGGGCCGCGGCCCCACCCAGGATGGCCCAGAGGCGCCAACCACGCAGAAACGCGGGGCGCCCGGCGCCGGCTTCGTGGGACAGGATGGGATCGGTGGCGTCCATGCGGGGGTTCGAAGCCTTTGCGAGCGGATGGGTCGGAGAGGCGCGACGCTTCGCACCGGGCGTAGGACATCGGTCCCAGGTCCAGATTACGGCATCGGGGTCCGGCTTTTGGTGGCGTCCTGGACCAGCGTGGCCGAGTACATGGCCTCCAAGTTGCCGATCATTTTCCGAAGGCCGCCCTTCAGGTTCTCCTGCTCCACCGGGGACAGGCCGACGACCATGGAGGCGCGGAGGGCCGTGGCCAGGTCCTGGAGCTCGTGGGCCAGCGCCATGGCCCCCGGGGCGAGGTCGATGAGGATCCGGCGGCCATGCCGGGGGTCCGGCTTGGTGGTCAGCCATCCGCCCTTCACCATCGCCTTCACCACACGGCTAGCCGTGGGGTCATCCATCCACACTTGCTGCGCCAGGGGGTGGAGGGAGGAGGGCCCCTTCTCGAGGATTACTAAAATCACCCAGAACTGCTGGGGGCTGAGCTTATAAGGGGTCAATCGGGCCCAGAGGACCTGCTTGAGCGAACGGCGTACGGCAGCGGCCAGGGCGCCGATGCCAGCGTCAGTAAGGAGGTCGGGAGTCTGTTCTTGCATAGGCAACGAGGCTGCGCCTGCTTTACCATCGTGTCAAGGGGTATAACTCATTTTATGCCCCCCTGGGTATCAGGAGAGTGCCGGCGGCACGGGGAATTTATTTTCCGCGGGAGCTGGGCCGGGCAGGGTGGCGGCCCCGCTCTCCCCGGGGCGGCTGGCCCGAGCTGGGGCGGGCCGAACGGGCGGGACCGCGGCTGCGGCCGCCGCCACCGCCCTGGCGGCCGGTCTGGATGGGCTCGGCGGGGATGCTGGGATCCGGAGCATAACCCTGGATCACATCCTTGGGCAGCTCCTTGCGGAGCAGCTTCTCGATGTCCTTCAGCAGCCGGTGCTCGTCCACGCAGACCAGCGACAGGGCCTCGCCCTCGCTGCCGGCGCGCCCCGTGCGGCCGATGCGGTGGATGTAGTCCTCGGGCACCTGGGGCAGCTCGTAGTTCACCACGTGGGGCAGCATGTCGATGTCCAGGCCGCGCGCGGCGATGTCCGTGGCCACCAGGACGCGGACCGCGCCCTTCTTGAAG
>DASXUH010000211.1:0-6252 GCA_036504935.1 Geothrix sp.
TGCGGACCGAGGCCTCCCAACGGGCGGGCCGCGGGGGCCTCCTCCTCCTGGCCAGCCAGAAGCGGAAGCAGCGGGCGCAGTTCGAGCAGGCAGAGCAGGAGATCGGGCGCGCTTCCGCCGCTCTGGACACCGCCCACACCCATCTGGACGCCGCCCAGCAGGCCGTGAAGCAGGCCCGCGACCACCACCGCGACCTCCAGGAACGGCGTCTGGCGGCCCAGGCGGCCCACCTGGCCCAGAACCTGAAGGCCGGCGAGCCCTGCCCCGTCTGCGGCAGCGAGGCCCATCCTCATCCCGCCGGGCCCTCGGCGGATCAGCCCGGCGAGTCGGAGCTTCAACAGGCGAAGGTCCAGCAGGACGCGGCGGAGGATGCTCTGGTCCGCGCCCAGGAGGCTGCCGCGATGCGCTCCTCCGCCCTGGAAACCGCCCGTGCCCGCCACCAGGATCTCGCCCACCACCTGGGCGAGGACGCGCACGCGGACCCCGCCACCCTGGCCGCCGAGGAGGCGCGATGCCTGGAAGCTCTGGAGCGCAGCCGCCAGGCCGAGACCAGCCTGACCCGGGCCGAGCAGATCCTGGCCGAGGCGGAAGCGGCGCACACTCAGGCGGAGGGCCAGCTTGCCACGACCACCCAGCGCCAATCCGAGGTGGCGCTCATGGAGGCCGGTGCCCAGGCCAGGGTGAAGGTCCACGAGGAGGCTCTGTCGGAGGACCTGCGCATTCCCGGGGCGCTCGCGGCCCGGCGACGGCAGGCGGAGGAAGAGCTGATCCGATCCGAGGCCAGACTGAAGGCGAATCGCGAGGCCCGGGGCGCGGCCCAGACGGCGGCCATCGAGGCCGAGGCGGCCTTCAAGTCCCACCGGGATCGCCTGGAGGCCGGACGGACGGAAGCCCGGAAGACCGAGGGGGATTTTCTGGCGGCTCTGACGGCGGCGGGCGCTGACCTCTCGACCGAGGAACAGCCAGTTCCGCGGCTGCCTGCCCTGCAGATCACCCGGGATGGTGCCCAGGCGCGGTTCTCCTTGGCCAGCGAGGCCCTGGGCCAGGCGCAATCCGAGCAGGTCGCGCTCCAGCGCCTCGCCACAACCTTGGCCGCTTTGGAAGCCCGACAAGGCGCGGAGGAACGCCGCCACCGCGCCGCGTCCAGCCTGGCCCGAGTGGCCCGGGGCGAGGACGGCGCCCGGGTCTCCTTCGAGCGCTACGTCCAGGGCGCCCTCCTGGACGAGGTGCTGGTCTCAGCCTCGGAGCGGCTGCGGCGCATGAGCAAGCAGCGCTACGCCCTGCAGCGGGCCACGGCCGGCGGCGATCTGCGGCGGGCGGGCGGCCTCGAACTGGAGATCACGGACAGCCACACGGGCCGCGCCCGGGCCGTGAGTTCCCTGTCCGGCGGCGAAGGTTTCCAGGCCAGCCTGGCCCTGGCCCTGGGCCTCTCCGACGTGGTGCAGCGCCACGCCGGCGGCATCCGCCTCGACACTGTGTTCATCGACGAAGGCTTCGGCAGCCTCGACTCCGAGGCCCTGGACTTGGCGCTCCGCACCCTGGAGGAACTGAACCAGGGCGGCCGCCTCGTGGGCCTCATCAGCCACCTGGACGACGTGAAGGCCCGCATCCCGGCTCGGCTGGAAGTGACTCCAAGCCCCGGCGGCAGCCACGCGCGGTTCCGGGTCGATTGATGCCAAGTTGCATTCAAAGATAGGGATCCACCACGAAGGCACCGAGACGACAAAGGAGGCACGGAGGTCTCCGTGACCTCCACCATGGTCCGGCGCCTCCCGTGTGCCCACCCTCTGTGTCTCCGTGGTGGAGCCTTCACCCTCGAAAGCGAGTCGGCCTCAAAGGTGAGTAGGAAATCCAGGTGCAGCTACTCCGCCGCGACGCCACTATCGGACCACCGCTTCGCATCCGCGGCGCCTTCGGCTTGGCCGTTCCGCACCAGGATCACCTGGGCGCAGCCCTGCTTCGGGACTTCCTTGAGGGTGTGGCCCATGGCCTTGAGCGCATCCCGGGTGGCCGCGGAGAGGCTGGCCTCGACCTGGAGGCGGTCCGGCAGCCACTGGTGGTGGAAGCGGGGGGCATCCACGGCGGCCCGGGCGCCCATGTCGAAGTCCACCGCGTTGAGCACGGTGTTCAGCACGGTGGCGGGGATGGTGCGCCCGCCGGGACTGCCGCTCACCATGACCACCGCGCCGTCCCTCACGAGGATCACGGGGCACATGTTGGAGAGGGGCCGCTTGCCGGGCTGGGCCAGGTTCGGCGCTGTGCCGATGCGGTCCGTGGCATCCGTGAGCCCGGGCACCGCATTGAAGTCACCCAGCTCGTCGTTCAGCAGGAAGCCCGCCCCGGGCACGATGCGCTTGAGGCCGTAGCTCTCCTCCAGCGTGTAGGTGAGGCTCACGGCATGGCCCTTCCCGTCGATCACGGACAGGTGGGTGGTGTGCGGGCGATCCGGCTCCCAGGAGAACCGGGCCGGATCCGAGGTCGAGGCCCGGTCGGGCCGGATGGTGGCGCGCAGCTCCGTCGCATAGGACTTGGAGAGCAGCCGCGCCATCGGAATCTCCGGATTGAAGCCGGGATCGCCGATGAACTGGGCGCGGTCCGCGAAGGCCCGGCGCAGGGCCTCGGAAGCGAGATGTATGGAAGCCGGTGACTCCGCGCCTGCGCCTTTGAGGTCATAGCCCTCCAGGATGTTCAGCGCCTCGATCAGCACCTGGCCGCCGGAGCTGGGCGGCGGCGCGGCCAGCAGTTCGAAGCCCCGGTAAGTTCCGCGCAGTGGCTCGCGCAGCGTGGGCTTGTAGGCGCGCAGATCGGCCGCGGTGATCAGCCCGCCGCTCGCTTTCATGTCCCGGGTGATCAGATGGGCCGTGATCCCGCGGTAAAAGTCCGTCCAGTCCTTCGCCAGTCGAGCGAGGGTGCGGGCCAGATTCCGCTGCACCAGGCGATCCCCGGCGCGGAGGGGCTCGCCCTTCCGGCTGAACTGGGCCAGAGTGGGCGCGTGCTTGCGGAAGGTGGGCAGCTGCTCCGCCAGGCTGGCCGCCTGATTGTCTGTCAGCACGAAGCCTTCGCGGGCCAAGTCGATCGCGGGTTTCAGCAGGCGCGCCCAGGGCAGGCGCCCTTCGCGTTTCCAGGCTTCGCGCATCCCCGCTACCGTGCCCGGCACACCCACGCTGGCCAGGCTGTGGTGATGCTTCGCCTCGTCGTAGGTCCCGTCCGCCTTCAGCCACATGCGGGGGTGGGCCGCGGCCGGAGCGGCCTCGCGGAAATCGATGAAGGAAGGCTTACCCGAGGTAGATCTCGATAATAGGAAGCCGCCGCCGCCCAGATTGCCCGCGGCGGGATGCACCACCGCCAGCGCGAAGGCCGTGGCCACGGCCGCATCCACGGCGCTGCCGCCGTCGCGCAGCACCTGCGCGCCGGCCTCGGAGGCCAACCGTTCCTGGCTCACCACCAGGCCGCGCTTCGCGGGTTGAGGCGATTGGGCCAGAAGCGCCAGAGCGGGAAACAGGAACAGGATGGATCGCAGACGCATGGAAGCTCCGGGAAACGACCTCCCCAGAGTCTGTCATCCTTGAGGCATGTCCCACAGCGCCGCCATCCCCGGCTCAACCGCCCAATCCCGCCGTGAGGAACTGGCCAACAGCCTCACCCATGGCCTGGGCCTGGCGCTGGCCATCGCGGGCCTGGTGGTGATGGTGGTCTTCGCGGCGCTCCGCGGCACCGCCCGTGACGTGGTGGGCGCTTCCATCTTCGGCTCCAGTCTGATCCTGCTCTACCTCATGTCCACGCTCTACCACGCCTTCCGCGGCCCCCGCGTGAAGCTGGTCTTCAAGGTCTTCGACCACTCGGCCATCTTCGTGCTCATCGCGGGGACCTACACACCCTTCTGCCTGTCGGCCCTCGGCCGGATCAGCGCGAGCTGGGGCTGGACCGTCTTCGGCCTGGTATGGGGGCTGGCCGCCTTCGGCATCGCCTTCAAGGCGGTCTTCTACGCACGCATCGCCAAGTCGGCCCTGCGTCCCGCCCCGGTGGACCACCTGCACACGCCGCTGGCCACGCCCGTGGATCCCATTTTCGTGAAGCGGATGGGCTGGCTCTCCACGTGCATCTACCTACTCATGGGCTGGATCATCCTCATCGCCGCCGCGCCCCTGGGGCGCGCGCTCTCCACCCATGGCCTCTACTGGCTCTTCGGTGGCGGGGTGTTCTACAGCCTGGGCGCCGCCATCTACAGCCTGAAGAAGCTGCCCTACCACCACGCGCTCTGGCACCTCTTCGTGGTGGGAGGCAGCGCCTGCCACGTCTTCGCGGTGCTGTTCCACGTCATCCCGAAGGGCTGATTCAGGTTCTCGCGGCCACCAGAACAAGATCCGCCGAGGTCGGACTCCAGGAATCACCGGTCATGGTGCCAAGCGTCTCACGCACCTCGAAACCCGCCGGGCGGAGCAGGGCCTCCACCTCGGCGCGGCGCCAACCCCGCAGCTGGACTTCCTCGGCGGAGACCAGTTCCAGGGGCGGCTCGGCGCCGGGACGCCAGCGCAGGTTGACGGGGGTGAAAGTCACGCGGCCGTCGGCGTGGGGCGTCATCAGCCGCAGGAAGACCGTCTCGGCACCGTCTTCACCGGGCCGGACCATCACCGGGAAGGTGCGCTCGCCACGGTCCAGGATGCGGTCGTAGTTCAGGATCTGGAGCAGGAAGACGCCGCCCGGCTGAAGGCGCGTGGCCAGCCCCTCGAAACAGCGGCGCAGGTCGTCCTCCTCCGTCAGGTGCGGCAGCGTGTTGCCCACGCAGATGGCACCGCCGAAGCCCGGTTCCACCAGGTCGGCCAGGGCCGTGAGGCTGCCCTGCACGTAGCGGCCCTTTGGATCGGCCCCGCGGGCGGCTTCCACCTGCGAGGGGGAGGCGTCCACACCGGTGGCCTCGAAACCCAGGGAGGCCAAGAAGCGGGCGTGTTCGCCGCTGCCACAGCCGAGGTCCAGCACGCGGCGCGAGGGCCCGCCCTCCAGCACTCGCCGGAGGAGCGGTTCCTCGCGCTTCAGGCGTTCCGGCCAGGCGATGAGGTTCCGGTACGAGATGCGTCCGTAGCGGTCGCGGCCGGGTTCCATGGGCTCAGAACTTCGGCCACAGCCAGCCGAAGGCGCCGGCGCTCACCAGGCCGTAGATGAGGCCGTCGATCAAGTCCTTGACCACGCTGCGCCAGGGCTTGCCCATCCAGATGCCCGCCTGCACGCTACCGCCGGCGTAGGTGAGGAAGGAGACGGCGCCCACGACGCGGAACACCTGCAGGTAATGGGTGCCGGGGGCCAGGGTGCGCGAGGCGACGTAGGCGGCCATGAAAGCCACAGCCAAGGAATAGATGAACCACTGGCCCAGGGACTTGCCCATGTTGGGAACCCCGCTGGGGCTCAGCACCAGGAACCCCACGGGGCCGTCCTTGTACTTCTGCTGGACCTCGGGCTTGCCCATCTCCTTCATGTCGCCGCAGTGGGGGATCACGTACTGGCCGGGGGCAGGCGAGCCCTTGCGGATGGCGGCGCGGACCTCTTCCTCGTTGGACAGGGCGCGGTAGTCCGAGTTGTGCCACTTCAGCACCATGTGGATGAGGCTGCTGGCCACGAAGACCAGCACGGCCGACAACACGATGGGCAGCCAGAGATGCGCGAGCGAGATGGGGGTTGACACCATGGGGAGGCTCCTGGGTTGGGGTTGGGGGCGTCCGTAGGGTGGACTGGCCCCGCCAGCCCGTCAAGCGCGCCGGGGCTTCTTCGGGCCGGGCGCCGAGTGGATGCCCTTGGCCGCATCCACGGCGTCGATCCACCCCGCGCGGGCCTGCGGGAAGGCGTCGGCATAGGGCACGTAGGGCTTCAGATCCAGCACCGGCGTTCCATCCAGGAGATCTACGCCCCGCAGGCGGAGCGTGCGGCCTTCGATGGCCACCAGCTCCACGCAGGACAGGCCGATGGCGTTGGGCCGATGGGGCGAGCGTGTGGCCAGCACGCCGCGCTTGGCCCGGGGCCCCCGGGGCGGCTGCACCAGCGGCGCCCAGCCTTCACTGAGGTGGAAGGCGAAAATGAGCCACACGCGCTCGAAGCCCTCCAGGTCGCGCAGCACCGCCTCCGGCAGCGAGAGGTCCAGCTCCAGCGTGGCCTCGGCGGGCGCACCGGTCTCCGTGCCCGCCACCACCGTGGGCTGGTGCGGCGCATCGATGCGCTTCGCATAGGGCGAGCGCACGACCCCGATGGGGCGGTAGGTGAAGG
>DASXUH010000212.1:0-3149 GCA_036504935.1 Geothrix sp.
GCCAGCAGCTCCTTCTGTCCGCGGATCAGCAGCAGGGCCGCGTAGCCGCGCCGCACGTCGGCCTCCAGGCCCAGGAGCACCCGGGAGCGGGTGGCTTCGGACAGATCCACTCCCGCCGCCGCCACCTCTTTCCGCAGGCCCCGCTTGCCGGGCCAGGGGAAGGGCTGAGTGAACGCGACGCTGTAGTAGCTCGTCTCCATCTTGCCGATCTGGAGCTCCTTGAAGCCGTCGTTCTGGATGCCTAGCGACAGGGAGGGATCCGGCAGCACGCCCGCCTGGGGGATGCGCTCCTGATCCATGCGCACGGCCGCGTCAGCCTTCTGGACGTCAGGATGCTTCCCGAGGGCTTCGGCCAGCAGAGCGGCCAGGACGGGATCGGCCTCTCGAGGGGGAATGGTTGGGTGGTCGTGAAGAGGGGCCTGGGCCAGGGCCGGTGCGGCGAGCACCAGGGCCGGGGCCAGGCGCAGCAGCGTGCGCATGGGGATCTCCGGAAAGGGAAAGAGGAACGGCCTGCCCGCGGGCAGGCAGGGCTTCGCTCAGTCCTCGATCAGATCCGGAAGGTGCTCAGGTGCGCCAGATGCCGTCCCAGATCTGGGTCGCGGCCGCCTTCGACGTGCACAGGAACGGTGGTGAAGTCTGCGTTGGAGGTCCCACGGGCCCAGCCGATGGGCTCGGGCCGGGGCTCGGTCCGGCGTTCACCCTGTTCGCTCCGGCGCACAGCTTGGGCGGCCACCACCTGGCGCTCGGTGCAGGCGCCCCCCAGCGGGGTGCGGTTCCCTTCGGGCTTCGGGCAGGGGCAGGGATCCTCCATGCCGCTGGGGACGGTGCCACAGCAGCAATCGTGGGGCTGGGCCGCCGTCTGGGCTCCAGCCAGCGCCCAGTCTCCGCCCCAGCCGCCCAGGAGCAGCGCGACGGCCAGGATGGCGCGCAGGATCGTCCGCACGGAGAAACCTCCGGATGCTTTCCATCATAGGCCTTCCATCCATGTGGCAACACAGAAAGCTTGACGCAGGTCACAGCGGCAGGAGGGCCGCGCCGGGGCGGACGCAGGTCTGGTGGGCATCGGCGCAAAGAGTGCCTAACAAAACCCCACGGCACCGCGCGAGGGGCGCCGGGCGAGCGAGGCAAGGAAGGCGAGGTGAGCGTAGCAGGGACTACGCGATCTGAGCCTGACGCAGCATCGAGAAGCCCGCCGCCCCTCGCCCGGAGGGATGAAGCCAGGTGGGCGCCCCGCGGCGTCAAGGCCCTTGAACGATGAACCACATCGCCCCGCGGGCCCTTCCTTGCGGTGCATCCCGCCTGGCTTCATCGCGGTGGCGCGGAGTTTTGTTAGGCACTCTAAGATAGAGGCATGGGCGAGCTTGAGACGGCAGAGGTGGTGATCATCGGCGGCGGCATCGCCGGACTGAGCCTGGCCTTCCACCTCGCCCAGGCCGGCCAGGGTGGCATCGTCGTCCTGGAGCGGGAGGATCAGCCCGGCACCTACGCCAGCGGCCACAACGCCGCCGTGGCCCGGTCACTTACGGGCCGCGACGAGCACACGGCCCTCACGGTGGAAGGCTGCCGGCGCTTGGCGGAGGCGGGCCTGATGACCGCGGGCGGGGGGCTCCTGGTGAGCGTGGAGCATGGCCCCCTGGATATCTTCGAAGCAGAGGCCGCGCGCCACGGGGTGGAGGTGCGCCGGGGCGGGGGCCTTCCCCTGCCCGGCCTGAAGGCGATCGAGCATCTGGCCATCCCCGGGGACGGCGTGATCGATATCGCGGGCCTGCTGCGCGCCTGCGCCGAGGGCGCCCGGGCCGGGGGCGCCGACCTGCGCTTCGGTTGCGCGGTCACGAGCCTGCGGGCCACGGAGGCGGGCTTCGACCTGACCACGGACCGCGGCCCCTTGCGGGCGAAGACGCTGGCCATCGCCGCCGGGGCCTGGGCGGGTGAGCTGGGTCGCCAGGCCGGCTCGCAGATCGCCTTTACGCCCTTGCGGCGCTCCCTGGTGTGGAGCGGCGCCGCCCATCCCCAGCAGGAGCCCTGGGCCTGGTGGGTGGACCGGCCCTTCTACCTGCGCCCCGAAAGCGGCGGCCTGCTCATGTGCCCCTGCGAGGAGGTGGCCGTGCCCCTGCCCCCGCGCGGGCGCCAGCCGGAGGCCGACCCCACGGTGCTGGAGGGCCTCTATGCCAGCCTGCGGGAGCTGGCGCCGGACCTGGCGGAACGTCCCATCACCCGGTACTGGACCGGTCTGCGCACCTTCGCGCCGGACCGCCGCTTCGTCCTCGGCTGGGACCCCTGGAACCCGCACCTCTTCTGGTCCGCAGGCCTTGGCGGCCACGGCATGACCAGCGGCCTCGCCGTGGGAGCCCTCGCCGCCGGCTGCTACCTGCGGAGGACCACCGCCGGGCCGCTGGATCCAGCAAGGTTCAGGGACTGACGACAAAGAACTAAGGATCACCACCAAGGCACCAAGAACTGCAAAAGAAAAATGATTCCGTCTTTCTTGGTGCCTTGATGGTTTGCTTTTTCTTTCTCGAGTCCTCATCTCCAGGGATCGATCCATGACCACGCTGCGCATCGCCCTCATCCAGCAGGACACGGTCTGGCAGGACCCGGCGGCGAACCTGGCGCGGGCCCGCGGGTTCGTGGCGGCGGCGGCGCGGGCGGGCGCGAGGGTGGCGGTGTTCCCGGAGCTGTTCACCCTGGGCTTCACCATGGCGCCGGAGCCCTTCGCCGAGCCCCTGCTCGGCCCCACCACGGAGGCCGTGGCCGCGCTCTCCCGCGAGTTCGGGCTCTACCTCGTGGGGTCGGCCGTGGAGGCCCACGCGCCCCATCCCAGGAACGCGGCCTTCGTCACGGCGCCCGACGGTTCCCTCGTCGCGGCCTACCGGAAGATCCATCCGTTCTCCTACGGCGAGGAACACGAACACTACAGCGGTGGCGAGGACTGCCCCCTGTTCGCGGTGGACGGCATCCCCTGCGGCCTGCAGATCTGCTACGACCTGCGCTTCCCCGAGCCCTTCCGCGCCCTGGCCGCGCGCGGCGCTGAGGTGGTCTTCATCCCCGCCAACTGGCCCCAGCGCCGCATCGCCGCCTGGTCCACCCTCCTCGCCGCCCGCGCCATCGAGAACCAGATGGCCGTCTGCGGCGTCAACCGCGTGGGCCGC
>DASXUH010000213.1:0-2268 GCA_036504935.1 Geothrix sp.
TTCATGGAACGGGTGAAGTAGACTCTTTCTCATCGATTGGCCCCGGTAGGCAGATGCCGCCGGGGCCTTGTTCTGTATGAATTCCACCAGACGAAATTCCAACCCCGCGGTAAAGTACTGGTCGCTTGGTTCCCGGGTGCGTGACCAGAATCACAATCCGATGGAAATGTGCGATAACTGAATCTAGTGCCTTGGTGGAGCCCCATGCCTCAAGCAGTCCTCAATCTAAGAAGGATCGAGTTCCTGGCAGGGCTGCCGATGAACGCCGCCGAGGAACTGGCCAGCATCGCCGAGCTTCGGCGGTTCCCGGATGGGGCCCGGGTCTACACCCAGGGCGACCAGGTTCCGGGCGTCTACGTGGTGGTGAAGGGCGGCCTCAAGGTCTTTCGCACGGATGGGCGGGGCCGGGTGCAGGTGCTCCAGTTCCTCAAGGTCGGCGATTGCGTGGGCGAAGTCGCCGTGTTCGATGGCGCTCCCATCGCCTCCAGCGCCGAATCCCACGGGGATACCGAGTGCTGGCTGATCCCCTCCGCACCCTTGCGCCAGGTCGTCCACCGCCATCCGGAAGTGGCCGAGATGCTCATCCACCACTTCGCCGCCAAGGTGCGCCACCTGGTGACCCTGGTGGAGACCCTCAGCCTGCACAGCGTGCCCGAGCGCGTGGCCCAGCTGCTGCTGGAGGCCCACGAATCCCACCCCATGCGGTCCCTGGTAGAGTTCCAGGAGACCCAGGAGGACCTGGCCCAGTGCATCGGCGCCAGCCGCGAAGCCTTCAGCCGAGCCCTGCGTCTGCTGACCGATCTCGGCCTCATCCAGAGCACCTTCCCGGTGGTGCGCATCCTGGACCTTGGGAAGTTGCAGCGGTACGCGAAGGGTTGAGCGGACGCTCCAAAACGCTTCGCGTTTTGGAGGTAGGAAAAGATCTTTTTCTATCTCCAAATCGCCGCAGGCGATTCGGAGCGGGGGCTACACCACCGTGAGATAGCGGACCCCGGCCCCCGACCCCTGGCCGGGGGCCTCAATCCACGCGAAGGCATCGGCCCGGGCCAGGGTGACGAGGTCGGCGGAGCCCTTGCCGGGGAGGGGGTGGAGCTGGCCGTCTTCGAGGCAGCAGGGGTGCAGGAGGGGGCGGTCGCCTTTGTGCTTCACGGGGGCGGCCAGGCGGGCCTGGTGCCAGGGATCGGGCATGGCCCGGCCTTCCAGCTTCGCCAGGGCCACGGGCAGGAACAGCAGGGCGTTGAGGTAGGCGGACACGGGGTTCCCGGGTAGGCCGAGCACCAGCAGGTCGCCCAGCTGGGCCGCCAGCATGGGTTTACCGGGCTTGAGGCGGATCTTGTGGAAGAGGATGGTCGCGCCGAGGTCCTTCAGCACCGCGGGCAGGTGATCGTGTTCCCCCATGCTCACGCCGCCAGAGGTCATCAGGATGCGGACGCCGCCAGGGTTCTGCAGGGCCGCGGCCAGGGTGGCGGGATCATCCGGCAGGGCGGGGCGCCGTTCCACCTCGGCGCCCAGGGCGTGGGCCAGGGCCGCCAGCATGGGGCCGTTGGAATCGCGGATCTGGTGGGGTAGCGGATCGGCCACCAGCTCGTCCCCCGTGGAGGCCACGGCCACGCGGATGCGTCCGGGCGGAGGCAGGGGCCAGCCCACCCAGGCCCGCAGCGCCGTGCGGGCCACGTTCAGGGGCTGGTCCGCGGGCAGGAGCAGGTCGCCGGCACGGGCCTGGCCGCCGCGGCGGCGCACGTGATCGCCGGGCTCGGCGGTCTCCATCGGATGGATCAGGCCGTCGGCCTCACGCAGCTGCTCCACGGGCAGGATGGCGTCCGCGCCCGCGGGCAGGGCCGCGCCGGTCATGATGCGCACGGCGGTGCCGGGCGTGACGGTGAAGGCCGCGGGATCACCGCCCGCGTAGAGGGTGCCCAAGAGGCGGCGGGGGGCGCGTCCGTCCTCCGAGCGCAGCGCCACGCCGTCCATGGCCGCCAGGTCCGTGGCGGGGTCGTCCCGGTCGGCCCGCACCTCCGAGAGGGCCGGCGCCGGCAGGGCCGCCCAGAGACGGGCCAGGGCCTCGTCCAGGGGCAGCAGGTCGGGATGGTCGCAGCTCATGGCCATGGGCGAAGGATACCGCCACGGCCTCTGCAGCGGGCTGTCAGCACCGCACCTCGGCGTTCTTCCGGGCGTAGTACCACCAATTGACGGCGAGGCACACCACGTAGAAGGCCGCGAAGCCGTAGAGGGCGTTCTGCACGGTACCCGCGGCGATCTGGGACTTGA
>DASXUH010000214.1:0-6885 GCA_036504935.1 Geothrix sp.
CCCTGGCGGCCGCGTTCGGCGGTGAAGTCGCGCTTGCTGCGGTAGGGATTCAGGGTGTTCAAGGCGCGGTTGGCCCGAAGGAAGATCGAACCGCCCTTGCCGCCGTCACCGCCATCCGGCCCGCCCTCGGGGGCGAACTTCTCGCGGCGGAAGCTCATGGCGCCGGAACCGCCGTGGCCGGCAGCGACGCGGAGCTGGACGTAGTCAAGGAACACGGTTAATCCTCAGCCCCTGGGCAGGGGAGAATAAGCACAGGCCGGGCTAGGCCCGGCCTGTGCGCGGGGGCTCCGGGGGGAGGCTCCATCTCCACGAGCCCTGCGGGCGAGTAGGAGCCACGCATCGCGTGGCGTCAGATGGAGGCGTGCAGCGCACACCCCGGACAACATCAACCCTCGATGGGATCGATGTGGATGAAGCGGCCGGACTGGCCCTTGTCCTGGAAACGGACCTTGCCGTCGATCTTGGCAAACAGGGTGTGGTCCTTGCCCATGCCGACGTTGATGCCGGCCTTGAACTTGGTGCCGCGCTGACGGACGAGGATGGAGCCGCCGGGGACAATTTCCCCGCCAAATTCCTTCACGCCGAGGCGCTGGGAATGGGAATCACGACCGTTGCGGCTGGAACCAACACCTTTTTTATGAGCCATGAGAGTACCTCTTCAGAATTTTCGCTGTTCACTAACGTTTTTCGCCGTGGGCGAAAAACGCATGACTAGGCTTTGATGGCCTTGATGCGCACTTCCGTGTAGTTCTGGCGATGGCCCTGCGTGCGCTGGTAGGTGGTGGTCTTCTTCTTCTTGAAGATGATCACCTTCTTGGCCCGGTCATGGGTGATGACCTCGGCCTCGACCGTGGCGCCCTGCACGGTGGGCTGGCCCACCTTCAGATCCCCGTCGTTGTCGATGAGCAGCACCTGATCGAAGGTGACAGCCTGCTTGGGATCCTTCGCCAGCGTTTCCACGCGGAGGATATCGCCCTCGGCGACGCGGTACTGCTTTCCGCCGGTCTTGATGATTGCGAACATGGAAACCTCTTCGATGGGGGCGTGTGGGCGGCAGTCCGTCGGACGCGCTTGGGGAGCCCACGGCCAGGGCAAGGCCCATCAGTATGCGGGGAAACCCCTGTCATCTCAAGGGAAATTCCTGAAGCAAGGGGGATTGGGCTCCTCTCAGCCTGCCGGGGATGGGATGATCGGGATCCGGAGATACCCATGGGCCGTGACTTCCAGACCTTCCTGAAGCAGCTCGAGGCCGCGGGCGAACTGTGCCGCGTGTCTCCCGAAGTCGATCCTTATCTGGAGATGGGCGCCGTCGCCGACCGGGTGTCCAAGCAGCCGGGCGGGGGGAAGGCCCTCCTTTTCGAGAGGCCGGCCGGGAAGGCCATGCCCGTGGCCATGAATGCCTTCGGCGGCCTGAAGCGCATGGAGCTGGCCCTGGGCGTGGACCAGGAGCCCCGCGGCCTGGATGCCATCGCTGACCGCATCGAGAAGCTGGTGCAGGAAGCCATGCCCAAGCCGGGTACCGGCTTCTTCGAGAAGCTGGCCAAGCTGCCGGTGCTGGCAGAAGTGGGCAACTGGATGCCCAAGACCGTGCGCAAGGGGATCTGCCAGGAGGTCGTGCTCAAGGGCGACCTGGTGAAGCTCACGGATCTGCCTGTGCTCACCACCTGGCCCGAGGATGGCGGCCCCTTCATCACGCTCGGCATGAGCCACACCCGCAACAAGCAGACGGGGCACCGAAACGTCGGGCTCTACCGGCTGCAGGTCTACGATGACCGCACGCTGGGCTTCCACACTCAGCTGCACCACGACGGCGCCCGGAACCGCCACGGCTACGGCAAGGACGAGCGCATGCCCGTGGCCGTGAGCTTCGGGGGGGACCCGGCGCTCACCTACGCCGCCACGGCGCCCCTGCCGCCGTTCCTCAGCGAAGTCATGTTCGCGGGCTTCCTGCGGGGCGAGGGCATCGAGATGGTGCCCTGCGTGACCAACGATCTGGAGGTGCCGGCCGATTCCGAGATCGTCATCGAGGGCTACGTGAATCCCGGCGAGCTGCGCCGCGAGGGGCCCTTCGGCGACCACACGGGCTACTACTCCCTGGCGGACGACTACCCGGTGCTGCACGTGGAAGCCATCACCATGCGGAAGAATCCCGTCTTCCCCGCCACCATCGTGGGCCGCCCGCCTCAGGAGGACGCCTACCTGGGCCTGGCCACGGAGCGCATCTTCCTGCCCCTGCTCCGCATGGTGCTGCCGGAGATCCGCGACATGCACCTGCCCGCCGCGGGCGCCTTCCACAACCTGGTGATCCTCTCCATGCGGAAGGAATACCCCGGCCACACCCAGAAGGTGATGAGCGCCATCTGGGGCACGGGCCAGATCATGTTCACCAAGGGCATCGTGGTGGTGGACGAGGATATCGATCCCCACGATCTGAGCGAGGTGCTCTTCCGCCTCACCAGCAACGTGGATCCGAAGCGCGACCTGCTCTTCACGGAAGGGCCGCTGGATGTGCTGGATCATGCCGCCGACCGCTTCGCCTTCGGCTCCAAGGTGGGCATCGACGCCACCCGCAAGAACCGCCCCTGGGATGGTTACCAGCGCGAGTGGCCGCGGGACCTGGTGTTCCCCGCGGAGATTCTGGAGAAGGTCGCGAAGCGGTGGAAAGAGTACGGTCTTTGACGAACTCGGGCCCCAGCGGGGCCCGAGTCCTGAAGGAACCTGTGCCTAGAAGCGGATCGTGACCCCCGCCTGGAGGGCATCCGCCTGGAAGCCGCGAGCGATGCGGGTGTGGAGGAAGCGGGCCTCGGTGCCCACGGTGGCGTTCCACTGGTAGCCCACCCCGGCCGCCAGGCCCGGCTTGGTGGTGTCGGCGGTCACTTTCGCAAAGGCGTCCTTGGTTTCGAAGGACCAGCGCACGGCGGAGATGCCGGCGGTGAGGTAGAGCCCCTCGGGCTTGCCGGCGATGAAGTAGAGGTAGTCGCCACCCAGGCTGAGGCTGGTGGCGGACTGCTTGACGCTGGCGAAGGAGGCTTCCGGGTAGAGCGTGTAGTCCAGACGGGGGCGCAGCATGTGGCCGTCCCCCAGGTCGAAGGTGCCGTGGACGCCGACGCCGGGGCCGGGCTTGCTGTCCACGAAGTCCTTCAGGTCGCCCAGGGGGATGTTCACCAGACCCTGCACGCCGTAACGGGGGGCTTCGGCTTGGAGGGACAACGCCGTGGCGGCCAGGATGGCCAGGGTCAGCGGGGACAAGATCTTCATGATTCCTCCCGGAAGGCGCAGACCCAGCATGGGTCCGTCAGACGCCCGGGGCCATGTTCCCACAAAATAGGGGGATCCCACCCCATCTGGAGTGACAAAAACGGAACTAGAAATAAAGATCTAATTCGAGTTGGATTCGATCATGGTTCGATTATTTCCAACAAAAAGGCGCCCCTGCGGGCGCCTTTCGGGGGGAAGCGGAAAGCCTACTCGCCGTTCTCGGCGCGGCGCTCCTTGAGGCGGCCGGCCTTGCCGAGCTTCTCGCGCAGGAAGTAGAGCTTGGCGCGGCGGACCTTGCCATGGCGCAGGACTTCGAGCTTGTCGATGGTGGGGCTGTTCAGAGGGAAGATGCGCTCCACGCCCACGCCGCTCGCGACCTTGCGGACGGTGAAGGAGGTGCGCATGCCGCCGCCCTTGATGCCGATGACGATGCCCTGGAAGAGCTGGATGCGCTCCTTCTCGCCTTCCTTCACCTTGACATGCACCTTGACGGTGTCGCCAGGCGTGATGCGGGGCAGGTCGGACCGAAGCAGACTGGCTTCGAGCTGGTCGATGATGTGGCTCATGTGGGCTCCTGGGCCAGCGGTCCCGTATGGACATGGCTCGAAAGTCCCCAGACGGGGAGTCCAATAGTCTAACTGAATGGCAGGAAAAGGGAAGGTGGGGTTTCAGAAAGGGTAAGTCTGGAGTCTGGAGTCCGGAGGCAGTGCTTCCTGGGGCGGCCCCCGGCCGCAACTTTCTTTTCCTCTTGGGCGGTTCAGGCCCTTGGTTGATGCCTTCCTCCAGACTCCAGACTCCAGACTCAGATCCTTTTCCAGCCCTTCCAACCTTTCGGTTTCGGCCGCTCCCAATCCTCGGGGTGCTCCACCTGCCAGGCGCACCACTGGGCGGGGCGGTCCAGGGCGGGCAGGCGGTCTTTCAAATAGATGGACCAGAGGTCGGGCCGGAGCTGTTTCGTCCGGGCCATGGCCTCGCGGAGGCGCCAGAGGCGGATGGCGCCGTGGTCACCGCCTTGGAGCACCGCCGGCACGTCCTGGTCTTCGAAGGTCGCGGGCCGGGTGTAGTGGGGGTGGTCCAGCAGGCCCGTGGCGAAGCTGTCCTCCTCGGCGGAGGCCTCATTTCCAAGCACGCCGGGCAGCCAGCGGCAGACAGCGTCGATGAGGACGAGGGCCGGCAGCTCGCCACCGCTCAGGACGGCTTCGCCCACGCTCAGTTCCTCGTCCACGTAGCGCGCCACGGCCCGCTGGTCCAGGCCCTCGTAGCGGGTGCAGACCAGGATCAGCTGGTCGAGGCGGGCCAGCTCCACCACCTTCGCGTGGGTGAGCGGCGGCGCCGCCGGGCTGAAGTGGATGACACGCCCGACGCCCGCCCGGGGCACGGCGGCCAGGGTGTCCCGCAGCACCTCGGGCCGCAGCACCATGCCGGGGCCGCCGCCGAAGGGGGAGTCATCCACATGCCCGTGGGGGTTGCCCGCGAAGGGCCGGTAGCTGTGGGTGTGGAGGCCGTGGCCCAGCTCCCGGAAAGCGCGGCCCGTGATGCCAAGGCGGGCGGCTTCGAAGAATTCCGGAAAGAGGGTGAGGGCGTCGATGCGCATCACTTCATCATCGCGTGGAAGGCCTTCACGAAGGTCCGGACGATAAGGTCGAAGCTGAGGGCGAAGTACAGGGTGTTGGCGAAGGAGGCCGCCGCGCCGATCCAGGCCCACATGGGCCGCTCCTCCAGCAGGGCGGCGCCCAGGAGGCAGAGGATGGCGGCGGGCAGCTGGTTGCCGAAGGGCAGGGGGACGGGGATGGCCAGCAGGAAGCCGGTCCAGGCAATGCCGGCCCCCACCCAACGGCGGCTGATGGGGCGGCGGACGGCGCTGCGCCAGCGGAAGCGGTCCATCTGGGTCTCGAGCCTGGCGAGGGCGTTCTTGATGCGGCCCTTGTGGATGGCCTGGTCCTGCACCCGCCTGGGCACCCAGGGGTGGGGTGTGCCCCAGGCGAGCTGGGCTCCGAGGGCCATCAGGCCGATGCCGCCCACGGGGGCCAGTCCGATGTTCAGACCCGGCACCAGGTTGGGCAGCGAAAGCAGCAGCGTCAACAGGCCGTAGGTCTGCTCTCCGGCCGCATCCAGGAGTTCTCCGAGCGTGATCTCACCTTCCGCGTCCAGCAGGGCGTGGAGGGTCTCGAAGAAAGGTTTCGGCGCGGGCAGCACCCGTCCAGGATGACTGAAAAAAGGCCTCATCGGATGGTGCATGCGCCGTCCGATATCTTTCGTCAGTCTTCAGTCTTCAGTCTTCAGTCCTCAGTAGTCCGTGCGGGCGTCTTGATGATTCCTGGCGCACCAGCTGGCCGCAGGCGCCGGCCACGTCCTGGCCCCGGCTGCGGCGGACGCTGACAGGCAGGCCCGCGTCCGCCAACAGGCGGCAGAGGGCACCGACGCGGGATTCCTCCGGCGGTTCGAAGCCACTCCCCTCATGGGGGTTGAAGGGGATCAGGTTCACCTTGGCGGGGAAGTGGCGGGCGAAGGCCGTGAGGCGGCGGCCGTCCTCCAGGCTGTCGGTGACGCCCTTCAGCAGCACGTACTCCAGTGTGATCCGCTCGCCGGATTGAAGCGGGAAGGCCGCGAGCGCCGCCGCCAGGGCCTCCAGGTTCCAGACCCGGTTCACCGGCATGATCCGCGAACGGCGTTCGTCGGTGGTGGCGTTGAGACTCAGGGCGAGGCGCGGGCGCTTGGCGAAGGTGCCCAGGCGTTCGATCCCACTCACCAGACCCGAGGTGGACACGGTGATGCGCCGGGGCGGAATGGCCAGCCCCTTGGGATCCGTCAGCACCCGGAAGGCGGCCATGAGGTGGTCGAGGTTGTGCAGGGGCTCGCCCATGCCCATGAAGACCAGGTTGACCGGGAGCCCCTCTGGATGGCCGTGGTGGTTCAGCATGGCCACCACCTGGCCCACGATCTCGGCGGCCGTGAGGTTGCGCACGATGCCCATCTGGCCCGTGGCGCAGAAGGTGCAGCCCATGGCGCAACCCACCTGGCTGGAGAGGCAGAGGGTGACCCGGTCCTCGTACGGCATGAAGACGCCTTCGACCTGCTTCCCGTCGGCCAGCTCGAACACATGCTTGGTGGAGCCGTCGCTGGAGGGCTCGCTTTGGACGATGGCGGGCCAAGCCAGATCCACCTGGGCCTCCAGGCGCGCCCGCAAGGATTTGGACAGGCTGGAAAACTGCTCCCAGCGGGTCCAGCGCTGCCGGTAGAGACCGTCGAAAAGCTGATCCCCCCGCCAAGCCGGTTCGCCCAGGGCGGATACCAGCGCCTTCAGGCCCGCCGCATCCAGACCCGCGGCATTGGGGCGCGTCGCAGAACCGGCTTCCGGGGCCGGCAGATCCCAAAGCTGGGACATCTCAATCCATCCGGATCTTGAAGGATTTCATCAGGCGCTTGTCGTCTTCGGAGAAGGGTTGTTCTGGCCCCTCCTGCGGAAGGGCATCGCCGTGGCCCTCCCCGCGGAGCCGGATGGGGGACGCCTCCAGGATGAGCATGAGCCCGTAGCCCTGGGCCTGGATCTGGAAGGTGAGGTCGCGGCAGTGATCATCCTCGGCCAATGCCTTCACCAGCGAATCGCCCAGTTCGCTCACCAGGTGA
>DASXUH010000215.1:0-26797 GCA_036504935.1 Geothrix sp.
GACCAGCCTGCTGGTGGATGGCGTGATTCCGGGCGTGAGCGCGGTGATCGTGTTCGTGCCCGTGATCATGATCCTCATGGGCTGCATCGCCTTCCTGGAGGACACGGGCTACATGGCCCGGGCGGCCTTCATCATGGACCGCCTCATGCATGTCATGGGCCTCCACGGGAAGAGCTTCATCCCCCTCATCATGGGCAGCGGCTGCAACGTGCCGGCCATCCAGGCCGCCCGCACCATTGAAAGCCCCCAGGACCGCCTCATCACGATCCTGGTGACGCCCCTGGTGAGCTGCTCGGCGCGCCTTCAGGTCTACATCGTCATCGCCGGGACCTTCTTCACGCCGTTCAAGGCGGCTCTGGTCATCATCGCCATGCACTTCCTGGGCCTGGGTCTCGCCGTACTCATGGGCCGCATGCTGCGCAGCGTCCTCTTCAGCGGGCCCAGCTCCCCCTTCGTGATGGAGCTCCCGCCCTACCGGCTGCCGGTCCTGAAGGCCACGCTCATCCACATGTGGGAGAAGGGGTCGATCTTCCTCACCCGCGCCGGCACCACCATCTTCGCGGGCGCCACGCTGATCTGGTTCCTGTCCCGCTACCCCGGCATTGCCAACCGCGAATGGACGGCCCAGTACCAGGACCAGCGCCAGGCCGTGCAGGCCCTGAAGCTTCCCGCGGCGGAGGCGGAGGATCGCCTGAAGGCCCTCCAGCTCGCCCATGAGAGCCGCATCGTGAACACGAGCCTGGCGGCGCGCCTCGGGCAGAAGGTCGAGCCCGTGCTCCGGCCCATACTGGATCCGGACCACAAGCGCGCCGAGGCCTGGAAGGATGTCATCGCCCTCACGGCGGGGTTCGTCGCCAAGGAGATCGTGGTCTCCACCATGGCCGTCATCCACCAGGCCAGCGAAGAACCCAAGGAGGGCGAACGCCTCAGCCCGCTCCAGGTGGCGCTGCGCGACAACTCAGGACTGAGTCCCCTCACGGCCCTGGCCTTCATGGTCTTCACCCTGATCTACACGCCCTGCCTGGGCACCATCGCCATGATCCGCCGCGAGGCCGGCAGCTGGGGCTGGGCCGGCTTCACCATCGTCTACGGCCTGGTCCTGGGCTGGGGCCTGGCCTGGGTCACCGTGGCGGCCGGCCGCGCCCTCGGCTTCGCGTGAGGTGGCCATGAGCCTCCAGATCCTCCTCGCCGCCTCCGCCGTCAGCTGGTCGGCCTTCTACTTCCTGCGGTGCGCCTACCAGGACCTGAAGGCGGGAAGCGCCTGCTCCCACTGCAGTTCCGGAGTCTGCCCGGCGGCCAAGCGGCGCTGAAGGGCCGTAGCCTTCCGGTGGAAGGTTTTTTTGCCACCGATTTCAGTGATTTCAGTGATTTGAAAAAGATGGGCCGGGGCCCAGCGCAGCATGGGCTTCATGGAGGGTGCCAGGGTCACGCCCTCTTGGGGTGCGTGACCCTGGCACCCTCCATGACTTCCGGCCGGCCCATGCGGGAACCATCCGAGATGCCATCAGCGAAATCGGCGAAATCGGTGGCGAATATCTTTCTCCTTTCCTTCGTTCCCTCGGTGCCTCTGGTGGCTCTTTGACCGATGGAAACGAATGGGGTTCAGAGTCCCCGTGCCCACTCGGGCCGGAGGGGGACCTGGCCTCCGAGCGCGGCGTCGATGGCGGCCAGGATGGCCTCCCGGTCGCGGGGGAGCCGGCCGCCGATGGGCAGGTAATTCGAGGCGTGGTTGGAGCGGAAGATGGCGCCGCTGGGGTGGGCCTCCTCCACGAACCAGCGCAGTTCGGTCAGCAGCCCCCGGACATCCGGCAGTTCGAAGCGCCCCTGATCCTCCAGCCTGGCGATGGGCGTGCCGGGAACCACGGTCAGGGTCAGCGTGGAGAGGAAGCGCGGATCCATGGCCGTGGCCAGGCGCCCGGAAGCGCGGGCATGCGCCTCGCTGCGCTCGCGGCCGCCGACGCCCAGCAGGAAGATCAGGGACTGCTCCATGCCGGCCTCGCGGGCCTTCCGCGCGGCTTCCACATGCTCCGCGGCCGTGGCCCCCTTGGCGATCCGGTGCAGGGTCGCGTCATCGCCCGATTCGGGGCCGATGTAGAGGAGCGAGAGTCCCAGCTCCCGGAGCCGCTTCAATTCTCCAGCTGACTTCGCCAGGAGGTTGCGGGCCGTGGCGTAGGTGCTGACGCGCCGGAGGCGGGGGAACGCGGCCGCCAGGGCGGCGAGGATGGGCTCCCACATCTCCAGATCCATGCCCAGGGGATCCCCGTCGGCCACGAAGACGTGCCGCACCTCCCCTGCGAACCGCCTGCCGGCCTCGGCGATGTCGGCCAGGATGTCATCCAGGGGCCTCACCCGGTACTGCTTGTCACGGTACATGGCGCAGTAGGTGCAGGCATTCCACGAGCAGCCCAGGGTCGCCTGGAGGATGAACGACTCGGCCTCGCTGGGCGGGCGGAAGAGGGGTTCGTCATAGCGCATGAGGGCATTCTCCCGCATCAGGCCGGGGCGGTCCCAAAGATGAGCCCACCCCCCTGGTAAAATGATCCCGTCCCCGCGAGGTCTCCATGCGAGCAGGTCGCGGAAGGGTCCGGTTGATCACGCCGTCGGCGCTGTTGTGGCGCCGGGCTTCCTGTTTCGTCCTTGCGGCCCTGATCGCCCCGGTGGCATGGGGGACCCAGGCCGTGGAACGGAAGGTCTGCGTGGCCCGGGTCCAGGGGACCATCGGCCCCGCGACGGCCGGCTACCTCGCGCGGGCCATCGGCGAGGCCGCGGGCCAGAAGGCCGAGTGTCTGGTCATCGAGCTCGACACGCCGGGCGGGCTGCTCGACTCCACGAAGGAGATCATCCAGAGCTTCCTCCGGTCGCCCGTCCCCACCGTCGTGTTCGTGGCGCCGCAGGGGGCATGGGCCGGCAGCGCCGGCTGCTTCATCACCATGGCTGCTGACGTGGCGGTGATGGCGCCCTCCACCAGCATCGGAGCTGCGCATCCGGTCGGGATCGGCGCCGGCAGCGAGAAGCAGGACGAGGTGATGAAACAGAAACTGGAGAACTTCGCCTCCAGCTACCTCGAGGCCATCGCCGGCAAGCGGCACCGCAACATCGAGTGGGCCCGGGCTTCGGTGCGCGAGAGTGCCTCCATCTCCGCGGACAAGGCCCTGCAGCTGAACGTGGTGGATCTCATCGCCGATGACCTGCCCGATCTCCTGAAGCGGCTCGATGGCAGGGAGGCCGGTGGCCGGCGGCTGGAAACCGCCGGGGCCTCCATCCTCGTGCTCCCGATGTCGGTGCGGGAGAAGGCCTTCCAGGCCATCGCCCATCCCCAGGTGATGCTGATCCTGATGCTGGTCGTGGTGTACGGGATCATCGGCGAGCTGACCAGCCCGGGCGCGATCCTGCCGGGTGTGGCGGGGGTGATCGCGCTGTTGCTGCTGCTGTACCTCTCCTCCGTCCTGCCCATGAACGTCACCGGGTTGGCCCTGGTCGCCGTGGCGATCCTGCTGTTCACGATCGATGCCTTCGCGCCGACGCACGGTGTGCTCACCGCAGGTGGCGTCCTCGCGTTCTTCCTCGGGCTGCTCATGCTCTTCGACCGGAGCGAGCCCTACCTGCGGTTGTCCGTGATGTGGATGCTGCCCGCCACCGTCGTGACAGCCCTCTTCTTCATCTTCGTGGCCGGGGCGGGCATCCGCGCCCAGCGGCTGCCCGCAAAAGCCGGGGCCGAGACGATGCTGGGCCGGACCGCCACGGCCCTGGAGCCGATCGACGACCGCGGCGGCAAGGTGTTCATCGAGGGCGAGTACTGGAATGCCGTGAGCGCGGAAGCCATCACTGCGGGTCGGGCCGTGGAGATCGTCGCCCTGCACGGGTTGACCCTGACGGTGAAACCAGCGGGCGTTTCGAAGGAGGACTAGCCATGAACGAGTTCGTACTGTACCTGGGCCCCTGGATTGTCGTGCTCCTGGTGCTCGGATTGATCGTCCTGCCCCAGGCGGCCCGCATCCTCCGCGAGTACGAGCGGGGGGTGATCTTCCGCTGGGGCAAGCTCAAGGGTGCCAAGGGACCGGGCCTGATCTTCCTGATCCCCTTCATCGACCGCATGGTGCGGATGGACCTGCGCGTGGTGACCATCGACGTGCCCAAGCAGGAGGTCATGACGCGCGACAACGTCCCCGCGACCGTGGATGCCGTGGTCTATTTCCGCGTCGTGGATCCGGAGTCGGCGGTGGTCAAGGTCGAGAACTTCCTCAAGGCTTCCTCCCTGATCGCCCAGACCACCTTGCGCAAGGTGCTCGGCCAGTCGGAACTGGATGAGCTCCTCGCCCACCGCGAAAAGATCAATGTCCAGCTGCAGGAGATCATCGACCGGCAGACCGCGCCCTGGGGCGTGAAGGTGAGCACCGTGGAGGTGCGTGATGTGGTGCTGCCCGATGGGATGAAGCGGGCCATGGCCAAGCAGGCCGAGGCCGAGCGGGAACGCCGCGCCAAGGTCGTCAACGCCGAGGGCGAATTCCAGGCGGCGGAGAAGATGGTGCAGGCCGCGGCCATGATGGCGGAACAGCCCATCTCGCTCCAGCTGCGGTTCCTGCAGACCATGGTGGAGATTTCCAGCGAGCACAACACCACCAGCTTCATCCCCCTGCCGAGCGAACTATTCCGGCCCTTCATCCAGAAGGGGTAGGGCCCCGGCCCTTCATCAGCAGCCCCGGTACCGCGCCTCGGAGACCAGGAAGAGCCCCAAATCCACCGGATCGGTCGTCATCAACGGCAGGCCAGCGACGAAACCCGGGCGGCCCACGCGGTCATCCAGGGGGGCCTGCGGGCAGAGCTTCTGGAACCGCGCCGTCAGCAGGCCGAGGTTGGCCAGGGTGGCCGGGCCCATCTCCGCGCCCAGGCACTGGTAGCTCATGCGGTGCTCGTACAGCATCAGGTCCGGCTCGCCATCCCCTCGCTGTATCAGGAGGAAGGGCTCCTTGGCCTGGACGGTGCGCTCCGTCGTCTGGGTCACCTTCTTCGTCAGCAGCATGCCGCCGCTGAGCACCGCCCGGCCCAGGTCCAGCTTCCGCGTCGTCGTCTTCTCCACTTCGGTGGATGTGTGGATGCGGGCACCCCGTTGGAGCAGGCGCACGGCCGAGAGCGCGCAGGCGTGGGTGGCGCCCTGGGCGTCCTTGGTCAGGAATCCGTCCGCCGTCCAGGTGAGGTCCCGGACGATTACCCGGCGAGCATCGGTGATCACCTGGGCCGGGTCCGAGGCCCAGGCGAGGAAGCCCTCCGCCGCGAGGGCTGTGACCAGGGCGTCGGGATCCGCCGCGACCCGCAGGAGGACGCGGGGGAAAGTGCCCGCGAGGAGACGCGCTGCATCCGACGGGGCCAGGCCCGCGACCTGGGCGGCGCGGGCGATGGCGGTCGGGTGGTCCGGGAGGCGGCCGAGGGTGATGAACATGGGTAAGCGGTGAGGGGTCGTGAGACCGTTCATTATGGGCCCGGGAGGGGCGCCCTATCTTCTCTTCCATGGCGAGTCCGGGCTGGCGCTATGCTGGCCATTCTGTCCAAGGAACACCCATGCATCCAGGTCCCTTCGCGTGCGCTTGTCTTCCTTCGCCTGGCTGCAAGCGATAGCCCATGCAGACCCTGCCCCGGATCCTCGTCATCGTTCTCGTGGCCGCCTTGGCGCCGTGGCTTCCCGCGCAGGTTCCGGTGCGGGATGCCGCGGAGCTGCAGAAACAGCTCGACCGTCTTCAGACCCTGGGCAGCGTCCTCTACATCGCCGCCCACCCGGATGACGAGAACACCGCCGTGCTTGCCACCCTCTCCAAGGGACGCAACCTGCGGACGGCCTACCTCGCCATCACCCGGGGAGGAGGCGGCCAGAACCTCATCAGCTCCGAACTGGGCGACAGCCTCGCGGCCATCCGGACCCAGGAGCTGCTGGCGGCGCGGCGCATCGATGGGGCCGAACAGTTCTTCACGTCGGCGGTGGATTTCGGCTTTTCCAAGACGGCGGAGGAGTCTCTGCGCCTGTGGAACCACGACCGGGTCCTCGCCGATGTGGTGCAGACCATCCGCGCCTTCCAGCCGGACATCATCCTCACTCGGTTCCCTCCGGATGAGCGGGCGGGGCACGGCCACCACATCGCCTCCGCCCTGCTCGCCATCGAGGCTTTCAAGGCCGCCGCGGATCCAGCCCGTTTCCCGGGGCAGCTCAAGGCCGGCCTCCACCCCTGGCAGGCCACGCGGCTCCTGTGGAACCACTTCCGCTTCAGCGACGACGCCCCCAAGCCTCCCGCCGGGAGCCTCACGCTGGATGTGGGCGCCTTCGATCCCCTGCTCGGCCGGTCCTATGGGGAGCTGGCCGCCGAGAGCCGCAGCCAGCATCGCAGCCAGGGGTTCGGCGTGCTGGCCCAGCGGGGCCAGCGGGAGGAGAGTTTCGAACTCCTGGCAGGCCACCCCGCGAAGGCAGACCTCTTCGAGGGGATCGATCTCACCTGGTCCCGCTTCCCTGGCACCCGCGATCTCGCCGCGCTTCTGCATGAGGCTCGCCAGAATTTCCGTCCTGATCACCCCGTCGGCGTCCTGCCGCTGCTTCAGCGGGCCCTGGCGGCCCTCCGCGGCCTGCCCCCCGGCCTCCGGGTCGAGCCGCTCATCCAGGCCAAGTCGGCGGAGCTGGAAGAAGTGATCCGGGCCGCCGCCGGCCTCTGGGTGGAGGCCATCGCCGACCGGCAGCGCGTGGCGCCGGGGGACCGCCTCACCGTGCAGGTCGCCTTGCTGGCGCGTGGGGGCAGTCCCCTCATGCTGGACTCCCTCACCTTCGAGTCGGACCGGCCGGAAGGGGTCCGCATTCTGGAACTCCGCAAGCACGGAATGCCACTGCCCGACAATGTCCCGAGGAAGGAGGCCTTCACCATCACCATGCCGGCGGATTCCCCGCTGAGTCAGCCCCACTGGCTGGGCGGCCCCGGCGCCGAAGCCTGGGCGGGCCTCCCGGAATCTCCAGCGCCGTTCCGCCTCCGGGCCCGTCTGGCGCTTGCCGACGGCGCCTTCGACGTCGGCGTGCCGGTGCAGTTCCGCTTCCGGGACCCGGTCCTTGGCGAGCGGTACCAGCCCCTGGCGGTGGTCCCCGCCGCGCTCGTGAACTTCGCCGAGCCGGTCCAGGTCTTCGAGGGGCCCATGGCCAAGGAGGTGCGCCTCAAGGTGGCGGCGGGTGGCTCGGCCGCCTCGGGACGGGTGCGCCTGCAGGTGCCTCCCGGCTGGAAGTTGGAGCCCCCCGAGCAGCCCTTCGCCCTGGCCCACGCCGGGGAGGAACGGGAGCTGACCTTCCGCCTGGCGCCTCCCAGCACCGCGGCCTCCGGCGACCTCCAGGCCGAGGTGGACACGGGCGCAGGCTTCACGCCCGCCCGCGGCCTCGTGAAGGTGGACCACCCGCACATCCCCCTGCAGACCCTCCTGCCCGCCGCGAAGGTGCGTCTGGAGCGTTTCGACCTGAAGCACGACGGCCGCCGCATCGGCTACGTCATGGGGGCCGGCGATGACATCCCCCAGGCCCTGCGCCGCATCGGCTACGAGGTGGAATTGCTCACCGACGAGGCGCTGGCCCGGGAGGACCTCGCCCGGTTCGATGCCATCGTGCTGGGCATCCGCGCCTTCAACACCCGCCCGGCCCTCCGCACCCTCAAGGAACGGCTTCATGCCTACGTCGCTGCGGGCGGCACCGAGCTGGTGCTCTACACCGTGAACACCGGCTTCCCGGGCATCAATGCCGCCATGGTCACGGAGGCCATCGGCCCCTATCCCTTCAAGGTGGGAAGGAAGCGCGTCACCGTCGAGACCGTGCCGGTCCGCCTCCTCCAGCCAGGACACGCCGTGTTCCACTGGCCCAACGAGATTTCCGCGCAGGATTTCGACGGCTGGGTGCAGGAGCGGAGCCTCTATCACGCCGAAGGCTGGGACGCCCGCTACACGGCCTTGCTGGGCATGGCCGACCCGGGCGAACACGAGGACGGCGGCGCCCTGATCGTGGCCAGGCACGGGAAGGGGCACTATGTGTACACGGGCCTTGCCTTCTTCCGCCAGCTGCCGGACGGCGTGCCCGGCGCCACCCGCCTCTTCGCCAACCTGCTGGCCCTGGGGCATGCCCATGACTGACGGAGCCCCGCCCATCCTCGGGACCTGGAGGCGCCTCTACCTGCTCGTCCTGGGCGAGCTGCTGCTCTGCATCCTGGGTTTCCGCCTCTTCTCCTGGATCTTCTCGTGAGCCGGCTTGACTGGTTCGTCCTCGGCGGCGCCCTGCTGTTCGTGGTCTGCTGGGGCCTCTACAAGGGGCGCGGCGCCACCACCGGCGAGGGCTACATCGGCGGCGGCCGCGATCATCGCTGGTGGCTGATCGGCCTGTCCATCATCGCCACCCAGACCAGCGCCATCACGTTCCTCTCCACGCCGGGCCTCGCCTATGTGGACGGCATGCGCTTCGTGCAGTTCTACTTCGGCTTGCCCCTCGCCGCCATCGTCCTCTCCATCACGGCCCTCCCCCTCTACCACCGCCTGAAGGTGTCCACGGCCTACGAGATCCTGGAGGACCGCTTCGACCTGAAGACCCGGCTCCTGGCGGCCGGTCTCTTCCTGATCCAGCGCAGCCTCGCCGTGGGCATCACCATCTTCGCGCCCGCCCTCGTCCTCTCGGTGCTGCTGGGCTGGAGCATCCATGCCAACATCCTCCTGGTCGGGGTGCTGGTCATGACCTATACGGTGGTGGGCGGCACGCGGGCCGTGGCCTGGGCCCACAGCTCGCAGATGGTGATCATCGCCTTCGGGATGATCCTGGCGGGCGTGATGACCGCCCACCGCCTGCCGGCCCACGTGAGCCTCAGCGATGCTCTGCACGTGGCGGGCGGGCTGGGGCGGCTGAACGCCATCGACACGCGGTTCGATCTCAACAACCGCTACAACCTGTGGTCCGGGCTCATCGGCGGCTTCTTCCTCATGCTGTCCTACTTCGGCACGGACCAGTCCCAGGTGCAGCGCTACCTGGCGGGCAGTTCCCTCGCCCAGGGCCGCCTCGGCCTCCTGCTGAACGGCATGGTCAAGGTGCCCCTGCAGTTCCTCATCCTGCTGCTGGGCGTGCTGGTCTTCGCCTTCTACCAGTTCAACGCGCCGCCGCTCTTCTTCAATCCGGGCCCCGTGAAACAGGTCATGGCGGGTCCGGATGCGCCCGCCTACCGTGCCACCGAGGCTGAGTACGCGCGGGCGCGGGCGGTCCAGCGCCAGCGGGCCGAGGCCTTCGTGGCCGCCCGGCACGGTGGAGATGCCAGTGCGATCGCGGCAACCAAGCAGCAGCTCCAGCAGGCGCAAGCCGAGAGCGAAGCGGTGCGGGTGAAAGGCCTGGCGATCATCGAGAAGGCCAATCCCGGCAGCCATCCCAGCGACATCAACTACATCTTCCTCGCCTACGTGCTGAGCAGCCTGCCCGCGGGACTGGTGGGCCTCGTGCTCGCCGCCGTGTTCTCGGGCTCCATGTCCTCCATGTCCGGCGAGATCAGCGCTCTCGGCGCGACCACGGTGGTGGACCTGTGGCGGCGTCTCATCGGCGGGAGCCGGGGGGCGCGTGAAGTGTGGGTGGGGCGAATCGCCACCTTCGCCTGGGGCTGCTTCGCCATGGCCTTCGCGGAGTACGCCGCCCGCCTGGGCTCCCTCATCGAGGCGGTGAACATCCTCGGTTCCCTGTTCTACGGCACCATCCTCGGCATCTTCATCACCGCCTTCTACCTCAAGCGCGTCCGCGGCGGCACGGCCTTCTACGCCGCCCTCGCCGCGGAGGCCGGGGTGCTGCTCTGCTTCAAGTTCACGAACATCTCGTTTCTCTGGTACAACCTCATCGGCTGTCTCGCGGTGGTGGGGCTGGCCTGGGGGTTCAGCTGGTTCGGGGGGCCGGGCGCCGTCGCGGATCCGGCTTGAGTTCCGGCCTGGCGGCTCACCTCTCCACCAAAAGGGCGCCACGGAATCTCATGGAATCATGCGGAACCACCACGCGGTGGGTGGATCTCGAAGGTATCCTGCTGGTGTTCCGTTAAGGAGGAGCCATGGGATTGGGCGCAAAGATCGCGTTGGGATGCGGCGGACTGGTGGTGCTGCTGCTCGTGGTGTTGGGCCTGGGAGCGGTCGGGTCCTACAACGGGCTGAACAGCCTCAGCCAGGCGGTGGACGCCCAGTGGGGGCAGGTGGAGAACGTCTACCAGCGGCGGTCCGATCTGGTCCCGAACCTGGTGGAAACCGTGAAGGGCGCCGCGGCGTTCGAGAAGGACACGTTCCAGGCGGTCACCGAGGCCCGGGCCAAGGTGGGCCAGGTTGCCACCGGAGGCAAGGCGCCGGATTCCCCGGAGGCCATGGCCAATTTCCAGAAGGCCCAGGAAGGTCTGGGTTCGGCGCTGTCCCGGCTGCTTGTGGTGGTGGAGAAATACCCCGACCTCAAGGCCACCCAGAATTTCCGCGACCTGCAGGCCCAGCTGGAAGGCACCGAGAACCGCATCACTGTGGAGCGCATGCGCTTCAACCAGGCGGCCCAGGCCTTCAACACCCGGCGCAACAGTTTCCCCACGGTCATGGTGGCGGGGTTCTTCGGCGACCGCTTCCGGGAACGGGCCTACTTCAAGGCCCAAGCCGGGGCTGACGTGGCGCCTAAAGTCGCCTTCTAGCCACCCGCTCCCATGCGGCGCATTCTTGTCCTGATCGGGTTGCTCGCGGGTCTCTGGGGCGGGCTGCGCCTGGGGGCCCAGGCGATCCTGCCGCCCCCGCCCGTGCGTTGGGTGACGGACGGTTCCAACCTGCTTTCCCCGGCCCTGCGGGAAGGCCTGGACCAGCGCCTCAAGGCCTACCAGGAGGGCACCGGGCATCAGGTGCTGGTGTGGATCGGCGGCACCACCGGCGGGGATCCCCTGGAGGACTGGACCGTGCGGGCCTTCGCCGCCTGGAAGGTGGGCCGCAAGGGACTGGACGATGGGCTGGTGCTCTTCATCTTCACCGGAGACCAGAAGGTCCGCATCGAAGTGGGCTATGGCCTGGAGGGCCAGGTTCCTGACATCCTGGCCTCCCAGATCATCCGGGAGACGATCCTGCCGCGCCTCAAGAGCGGAGACGCCGATGGGGCCCTCAACGCGGGAGTGGATCGCATCCTGAAAGTGGTCGGCGGGGACGCTTCCGCCCGGGCGCCCCAGGACCAGGGCCTGCGGGGCGGCCAGCCCATCGGACTGGGTGGCTGGATCCTCATCGGCGTGCTGGGTCTGGCGTTCCTGGTGCTGGCCGCCACCCATCCAGGCATGGCCATCTGGCTCCTGTTCAACATCCTTTCCGGGGGGCGCGGCGGCGGAGGTGGTGGTGGCGATGGCGGCTGGTCCGGAGGTGGCGGCCGTTCCGGCGGCGGCGGAGCCTCGGGATCATGGTAAGAGACGGAGGGTCCCCATGGTGGGAATGAGCCGCAGGAGTCTGAGGAAGTGCGTGGATCAGGCGCGGGTGGTGGAAGCCATCCGGGCGGCGGAAAAAGTCACCTCGGGAGAGATCCGGGTGTCGGTGGCCCCCTTCTTCTGGGGGGATGTGGAGAAGACGGCGGGCAAGGCCTTCCGTCGCCTCGGCATGGAGCACACGGCCGATCGCAATGGAGTGCTCATCTTCCTGGTGCCCAGCCGGAGGCGCTTCGCCATCCTGGGTGACACCGGCATCCACGAGAAGGTCGGCCAAGCTCTCTGGAACGAGGCATCGGCCTGCCTTTCCTCCCATTTCCGCCGGGGGGCGTTCACGGAAGGTCTGGTGGAGGTGATCCACCTGCTGGGCGACCGCCTGGCCACCCACTTCCCCTCCGCCGGAGAAGCGGACCGCAACGAGCTTTCGGACGGCGTCGATTTCCAGTGAAGATTCCTGGAACGAGTGTGGTTGCCGCCCTGGATACGAATCGGAATCGCAAAGCCACAGAGTGCTTGGACTGGCTCTGCGAGAGAACACCACACTGGCTTCCCGACCGGCTTACCAGCCATTGGGCTCATAACCCAAAGGTCGCAGTTCCGCTCCTCCCGCTCTCCGCCTTTCGCGCCGGCCCATGCGGTCACGATTTGAACCGGGCCCGCTGCGCGGTCCCCGGTCTCGCTCCCGGCCCTCCCCCGGAGGGCCTCCGCGATCCTCCGCCTGACGCTGGCTCCTCTGGACCCTGCTCCCACTCGCGCGAGGCGCTCGCGGAGGCGGAGCCTCCTCGCAGGTTCAAATCCTGCGCTCTCCGCCTTCTGCGCCGACCCATGCGGTCACGATTTGAACTGGTCCCGCTGCGCGGTCCCCGGTCTCGCTCCCGGCCCTCCCCCGGAGGGCCTCCGCGATCCCATTCGCAGGTTCAAATCCTGCGGGAGAGTGTCGGACGTACGTGAAAACCGGAGCACTCGGCTCCGGTCATCACTTCATTGGTAGCGGGGGCAGGATTTGAACCTGCGACCTTTGGGTTATGAGCCCAACGAGCTACCGGACTGCTCCACCCCGCGGTAGAACTTGAGTGTAGCAGGGATCTGGGGAGTGGCAAGGACGCAGGCCGGGCGAGTGTTGGTAGACTCGACGGACGCTCTGGGAGGATCCGATGGGACGCCGCATGGTGGCTGCGCTGGTGGTGTTCGCGGCCATGGGACTGGGCGCGGCGCCGCGGACCTGGACGCCGGAGAAGTGGTTCGACAAGCCGAAATCGCCGCGGATCGCCAACTACCGGATCGAGGCGGTGCTCGACTACGAGCACAAGACGCTGGAGGCGACGGAGACGCTGTCGTGGCGGAACACGGGGACGGCGCCCACGCAGGAGCTGCCGCTGCACCTGTACCTCAATGCCTTCAAGGGCCCCCAGAGCCGCTTCGTGCAGGAAAGTGGCGGGCGGCTGCCGATCGACCACCAGGACCGGCCCTCGGAGGCCTCCTCCTGGGGCTACTGCCGCCTGCTCAGCGCCCGCATGGAGGGCCGGGACCTCCAGGGCCACGCCGGCGAGGATGAGACGGTCCATTGGCTGAAGCTGCCGCGGGCGGTGGCGCCAGGCGAGACCATCCAGGTGGAGATCGCCTGGGAGAACCGCTATCCCAAAGTCTTCGCGCGCAGCGGATGGGCGGACGATTTCCTCATGTCGGGCCAGTGGTTCCCCAAGGTGGGGGTCTACCAGGGCGATCGCTGGACCTGCCACGCGTACCACGCGAACACGGAATTCTTCGCGGATTTCGGCGTCTACGATGTGGCCCTGTCTTTGCCAAATGCGCTGGGCCTGGCCCACACGGGCACGCAGACCAACTTCGTGACGGAGATCGAACAGGATCCCAGGCGCCCGTTGAACGTGATCTGGCGCCTGCATGCGGAGGACGTCCACGACTTCGCCTGGGCGGTGATGCTGCGGGAGAGCTGGCGCAAACCCACCAGGATCGAATACCGCGGGGTGCAGGTCTTCTACTACATCAATGACCGCAACCGCGGGAACTTCCAGCGCCAGCGCCGCGCGGTGGAGAACGCCCTGCGCTGGAGCGAGGAGTGGTACTTCAAGTACCCGTACCCCACGCTCACGGTCATCGATACACCGAAAGAGGCCCCGGGGGCCGACGGCATGGAATATCCGACCCTGATCACCGCCAGCTCGGTGGCCTTCGATCCGCTGCAGCAGCGCCTCGAACCGGAAGTGGTGGCCATCCATGAATACGGCCACCAGTTCTTCTACGGCATGCTGGCCAGCAACGAGTTCGAGGAGCCATGGCTGGACGAGGGCTTCAACAGCTGGTTCACCCACAAGGCCATGGAGCGCAGCTACCACAGCCTGCTGGGCGGCCGGCGGTTCCAGGTGCCCACGGATTTCGTGGAATGGGCGGGCTACTGGACCCTGCCTTCCGCCGATCCCCTCACGCGCTTCGGGTTCAGGACCGTGAACATGCAGAGCTACTTCGTCACGGCCTACGGCAAGCCGACCCTGGTTCTGAATCAGCTGGAGGCCATGCTGGGCCGGCCCGTGATGGAGCAGGTGATGCGGGCCTACGCCCAGGAGATGGCCTTCCACCACCCGACCCGGAATGACTTCAAGCGGATCGCCGAGCGCGTGTCCGGCCGCGACCTTTCAGCCTTCTGGCGGGATTTCGTGGAAGGCACCGAGGTGCTCGACTACACCATCCGGTCTGTGAAGAGCCGCGAGGTCACCCAGGGTGGCTGGCTCTTTTCGGACAAGGCGCCGGTCTTCGCGGCCCCGCAACCCGCGGCGCCTGGCCGGGTGGGCTCCATCACCCTCGAACGGAAGGGTGGCCTGAAGGTGCCGATCACGCTCTGGGTGCGGCTGGAGAACAAGGATGAGCAGCGGCTCGTGTGGGATGGGCAGGACCGCTGGATCACCTACGAATTCGATTCCCCCGTCGCCGCGGCGATGCTGGATCCCGACGGCAACTACCCCATGCTCAAGGACCGGCTCCACGCCAGCTACACCCCGAAGCCCGTCAAGCGGGGCTTCTACTACTGGTCCCAGATGGTCTGGGGCGCCGTGGCGGGCTGGCTGCAGGGGTGTGGGATCGGCTGAGGATCAGGGCTTCTGCGGCGCCGCATCCCCCATGCGGACGGCCTTGATGTTCCCCTGGCCGTCCAGCTCGATGAGGATGGGGAACCAGGCCATGCCCAGATCCTCGAAGGCGGCCCGGCTGGGGACGTAGCGGGCGGTCCGGCCCGCGGCCTGGAGGCGGGCGGACAGGGCCTGGGCCTCGGCCAGCAGGCCCAGGGGAAGGCTCGCGCTGCGGTCGTCCCGCCCCGCGTCGAGACTGGGGATGATCCATGCCACATCCGCCGGGAGGTCCGGCAGGGGGTCCTCGCTGGCGGGCAGGACCCACAGCCTGCGGGCGCCCAGCTCATCCAGCCGGAGGTCCTGGTATTCCTGCCCTGGCAGCGTCCAGAGGCGCAGGACCGGCGAGGGCCCGCCCAGCAGGCCGAAGAGCCGCTGGAACTGGGAGACCACCGGTTCGGCCGCCTCGTTCGCCCGGGCCTTGAGCGCCGCGAACCGCGCCTCGTCCTGTTCCGCCAGGGCCCAGCACAGGGCGTGGCGCAGGGCATAGCCGCGGGTGAGGCCCGGACCCTTCGCGAGCAGGCGATCCTCCCAGGCCCGTCGCACGGCGGGCGTGAAGTGGCCCTTGCGGACCTGGGCGTTCCCCCAGCGCCACAGGGCCAGGGCGCTGCCCGGCTGGCGCAGGGGCAGGGCGGCGAGGCGTGAGGACAGGTGGCCTCGGGACGCCCGCATCAGGGCCCGCAGGGCTTCCGCCTCCTGGTGGGCGGTCCCCGGCGGAAAGGGATCGGCCGGCAGCTCCCGCTGCGGGTCGAAGGTGGCCGCGGTCTGGAGCCACCGGTGGGCCGTGGCACCAGGGCCTTTCGGCGCCTCGGGCAGGGGCCGGCCCCAGTCGTAGGCCTCCAGCAGCCGGTCCTGCAGCTCGGCGGCCGTGGGCGGCGCGGGACGGACCTCGGCGGGAGGTGGGGGCGGCGGGGTGGTCAGTGGCGGCATGGAGCTTCCTTAGTGGCAGAATGATCCTCCGCATCATACGGGAGCCGCCTTGAATCCAGTCCCTTCCAACCTCACGCCCCGGGAGCGCCTCGTGGTGGCCCTGGACCTGCCGACGGCCCAGGAGGCCCTGGCCATGGCCGGGCGCCTGTCGGGCCGGGTGGGCATGCTGAAAGTGGGGCTGGAGCTCTTCTGCGCCGAGGGGCCGGCGTTCGTCCGGGAACTCCAGAGGCAGGCGCCTGTCTTCCTTGATTTGAAGCTCCATGACATTCCAACCACGGTCCACCGGGCCCTGGAGGCGCTGCTCAAGCTGGATCCCCGCCTCATCAACGTCCACGCGCAGGGCGGGCCGGCCATGCTGGAGGCGGCGGTGGAGGCCGTGCGCGCCCATCGCGCCGCGGGGGGCCGGACCGAGCTGCTGGCCGTGACCGTGCTCACCAGCCTGGACCGGGAGGCTCTGGCGGCCCTGGGGCACGCGGGACGGGCCGAAGACCTGGCCCTGGCCTACGCGAAGCTGGCTCACCACGCGGGCTGCGACGGTGTGGTCTGCTCGGCCTGGGAGGCCGCGGCCATCCGGGAAGCCTGCGGCGAAGATTTCCACCGCCTCACGCCCGGCATCCGGCCCACCGGCGCCGCCACCCAGGACCAAGCCCGCGTCATGACGCCGGCCCAGGCCCTGAAGCACGGCTCCACCTGGCTGGTGGTGGGGCGGCCCATCACCCACGCGGCGGATCCCGCCGCCGCGGCGGAAGCCATCGTGGCCGAAATGGAAGCCTGATGACTGCCGGTTCCCCCCTTGTCTTCCGCCCTTCCTTCGCCCAGCGGGCCATGGCCGTCCTGCTCTTCGCCGGGTCCTGGCTGGTGGGGGTCCGCGCCCTGGCGCAGATCCTGGAACGGCTGCCCGTCCTGCGGGCCTCGCTGAAGGTGGCTGAAGCCGCCAGCGAACCCACCTGGTCCTTCTGGGTCGCCCTGGTGGCGGCCATCGGCGCCGTGGTGGTGGGCAGCCTGCTCCTTCTGGCCACCCTCCTGGGCCTGCTCCTGGTGGAAGGCTCCCAGGTGCTGGTGGACGAGCTGGGCCTCGCCGTGGAGCACAATGCCCTGCCCACGCCCCTGGCCCGCAAGCTGGGCGCCGGGCGCCTGCCCTGGAAGCGGATCACCCGCCTCGAACACTCTGGCCCCTTCTTCGTGCTGCGGGGCGGCGGCGAGCCGGAGCACCACGGCCCCGAAGAACCGACCCTCCGTTTCCTCATGGTGGACGAGCTGGAGCGCCTGGTGTTCACCATCCTGGAGCGCAGTCCGAACCTGAAGCACGATTGATGCTCTCCGGGGGTTCCACGCTGCGCGCACACCCCCGGACCCCCGCGCCGATCAAGGCGAAGCCTTGATCGGCTTATCTAACATCCGCTACATTTTCGGCCGGCTGAGGTAGGCTTCCGCGCCCTTCATCTCCGCGGTGGGGCCGTGGGCGGGCTTCTTCGTCCGCGCCTTGCTCTGCTTCAGCCCCCAGAGGCTGGCGAGCTCCGTGGCTTCGGGGTTGCCCGGGGCCAGCGCCAGCACTTCGGCGAGGTCGGCGCGGGCCTGATCGACTCGGCCGAGTTTCTCCCGCAACAGGGCCCGCTTCATGAAGCCCCAGGGGTTGGCCGGCTCCCTGACGATGATCTCGGCGTACTCCGCCTCGGCTTCAAGGAAGTGCCCTTGTTCCTCGGCGGCCTCGCCGCAGAGCAGGTTGGTGACGGCGCAGAAGCCCAGCCACGCTTTCTGCTCGGCGAACTCGGCGGGCGTGAAGCTGGATTGGGCCTTGGCCCGCTGGGCCTCGCGATCCAGGTGGCGCAGGGCCTTTTCCGTATGGCCGTCCACCCGGGCGAAGATCTCGGCATCGCCGCTGGCCCGGTAGAAGTCCTTCTGGATGCGGCCCTCGGCGCGGTACTGGTCGAACATGCGGGTGCCCGGATACAGCGCCAGGGGGCTGATCTGGCAGTCCTGGGGCCGGGTGTCGCGGATGAAGGCCGCAGTTTCCTCCACGTCGGCCCACGTCTCGCCGGGGATGCCCGTGATGAGGTAGATGCCCAGGTTCATGCCCACCTTGCGCACCAGGCCCAGGGCGCGGCGGGCGTGGCGCAGGTTGGTGCCCTTGTCCAGCAGCTGCAGCACGCGCTCGCTGCCGTGCTCCACGCCGAACTGCATGAACTCGCAGCCGGCCCGCTTCATGGCCACCAGCCGGTCTTCGTCCACCAGGTTCACCCGGCTCTGGCAGTTCCACAGGGGGTGGAGGCCGCTGCCCTGGATGCCCTTCATCAGCGTCAGCACGCGGTCGCGGTTGGCGGTGAAGGTGTCGTCCCGGAAGCTGAAGTAGGTGAGGCCGTGCCGCTCGCGGAGCAGGCGCATCTCGCGCAGAACCGAAGGCGCGCTGCGGAAGCGGATGGAGGTGCCCCAGAACTCGGGTGTGTTGCAGAAGTTGCAGGTGGCCGGGCAGCCCCGGCTGGTGCTGAGGTAGGCCAGCTGGCCCACGTCGTTGAGAAAGTCCGCCTCCAGGTGCTCGGCGGGGATGCCCACGGCGTCCAGGTCCTCCAGGGGCGGCTGGGGCAGGGTGCGGCCCTCGCGGAGGATGAGGCCCGGCGTGCGCTGCCATAGGTCCGAGCCGGGGGCCGACTGCAGGCGCTCGGCGATGCCCAGCAGCACGGCCTCGCCTTCGCCCTGCACGATGGCGTCCAGGGCCGGGCAGTCCTCGAAGACCTCCTCGGCCAGGTGCGTGGGATGGGGGCCACCCGCCAGCAGGATGGCGCCGGGGCAGGCCTCCCGGGCCCAGGCCAGCAGCTCGTAGGAGCGCTTCCGGTTGAAGGTGAACATGGAGACGCCCACCACCTGCGGATTCTGGGCCTTGAAGTAGGCCAGGACCTCCTTCCGCCCCTTGCCGCTCAGGTTCGCCACGCGGCAGGGCAGGGCCTGAGACTTGAGCATGGCCTGGAGGTAGCCCAGCCCGATGGGCAGGAAGGTCATCCACTCGTCCCCGAAGCCGCTGCGGGGGGCGCTGTAGGTGAGCAGGGTGCGGGGAGGGGTCATGGGCTCCGAAGGCGTGACTTTCCAGTGTACGGAAAGGGATTCCAGAAGGAAGCGGGCATTCGGCGGGTGGTTCTCCGGCGCATGTCAAGCCTCGTCCGGAACCCTCAGAGCTCATAACAAAACCCGACGATGCCGCGATGAAGCCAGGCGGGATGCACCGTAAGGAAGGGCCCGCAGGGCAACGTGGTTCGTTGTTCAAGGGGCCTGACGCCGCGGGGCGCCCGCCTGGCTTCATCCCTCTGGACGAGGGGTGGCGGGCGTCGCGATGCCGCGTCGCGCTCGTCGCGCGTAGTACCCGGTACGCTTCGACTCGCGTTCCTCGCCTCGCTCGCCCGGCACCCCTCGCGCGGCGCCGTGGGGTTTTGTTATGAGCTCTTAACCGCTAGAATCAAAGGCTTCCGGAGCCTCCATGTCCGTTGCCCACGAACCGGCCGTCACTGAATCCCTGGCTCTGGAGCTGGGTCTGTCCAAGGACGAGTGGCAGGTCCTCCTGCGCCTCCTGGATGGACGGATGCCCACCTACCCGGAGCTGGGCGTGTTCAGCGCCATGTGGAGCGAACACTGCTCGTACAAGTCCAGCCGCATCCACCTGAAGAACCTGCCCACGGAAGGTCCTCGCGTCATCCAGGGCCCCGGGGAAAACGCGGGCGTGGTGGACATCGGCGACGGCTGGGCCGTGGCCTTCAAGATGGAGAGCCACAACCACCCCAGCTTCATCGAGCCCTACCAGGGCGCGGCCACCGGCGTGGGCGGCATCCTGCGCGATGTGTTCACCATGGGCGCCCGGCCCCTGGCCAACCTCAACAGCCTGCGTTTCGGAGAGATTGATGCCCCGCGCATGAAGGGCCTCGTCAAGGGCGTGGCCGCGGGCATCGCGGGCTACGGCAACTGCATGGGCATTCCCATGCTGGGCGGCGACTGCGCCTTCGACGCCAGCTACAACGGCAACATCCTCGTGAATGCCTTCACCCTGGGCGTGCTGCGTAGCGACAAGATCTTCAAGGGCTTCGCCTCCGGCATCGGCAACAAGATGATGTACATCGGCTCGAAGACCGGCCGCGACGGCATCCACGGCGCCAGCATGGCCTCAGCGGAATTCGGCGAGGGCAGCGAGGAGAAGCGCCCCACGGTGCAGGTGGGCGATCCCTTCACGGAGAAGCTGCTGCTCGAGGCCTGCCTGGAGATCTTCCAGACCGACTGGGTCATCGGCATCCAGGACATGGGCGCCGCGGGCCTGACCTCCAGCAGCTTCGAGATGGCCAGCCGCGCCGGCACGGGCCTGGAGATCCGCCTGGATCAGGTGCCCATGCGCGAAGAGGGCATGACGCCCTTCGAGCTCATGCTGAGCGAGAGCCAGGAGCGCATGCTGCTGGTGGCGCGCCCCGGCTGCGAGGACAAGATCATCGCCGTGCTGCACAAGTGGGGCCTGGATGCCTGCGTGGTGGGCGAGGTGACCGACAGCGGCCGCTTCATCGGCAGCTGGCACGGCGAACCCGTCATCAACCTGCCCATCCAGCCTCTGGTGGATGCCGCGCCGAAGTACGACCGGCCCCGGCAGCGCCCGGGCTACCTGGATGCGGTGGCCGCCGCGCCGCTGCCCGCGGACCTGAAACCCGCCGAGGTGGAGCGCGCCCTGCGCCAGCTCGTCCAGCAGCCCACGGTGGCCAGCAAGCGGTGGATCTTCGAGCAGTACGACGGCACCGTCCGCAGCAACACGCTGCTGGGCATGGGCCGTGGCGACGCCGGGATCATCCGCGTGAAGGACGAGGCGGGCCAGGACACGGGCAAGGCCGTGGCCATGTCCAGTGACTGCAACAGCCGCTTCTGCTACCTGGATCCCTTCTGGGGCGCGGCCCACGCGGTGGCCGAGGCCTGCCGCAACCTGGCCTGCGTGGGCGCCGAGCCCATCGGCCTCACGGACTGCCTGAACTACGGCAACCCCGAGAAGCCCGAGAACATGTGGACCTTCGAACAGGGCTGCCTGGGCATCCGCCAGGCCTGCCTGGCGCTCGAGGTGCCCATCGTCAGCGGCAACGTGAGCCTCTACAACGACACCGAAGGCCAGAGCATCTTCCCCACGCCCATGATCGCGGCCGTGGGCCTCATCGAGGATTGCGCGGGCCCGGTGGCCATCGATGCGCCGGACGCCACGGCGCTGTCCAAGGTGGGGAACCGCCTCTGCGGCTCCGCCTTCCGCGCCGCCCACGACGGCATCTTCCTGCTGGGCGAGACGCGGGACGAGCTGGGCGGCAGCGAGTATCTGAAGCTGCGCACGGGCAAGGTCCAGGGCGCTTGCCCGGAGCTGCGGCTGGACGAGGAGCTGCGGCTCCAGGCCTGCGTGCGCGAAGGCATCCGCCTGGGCCTCATCCGCAGCGCACACGACACCAGCGAGGGCGGCCTGCTCGTCACGGCGCTGGAGAGCGCCTTCGATGGGGACATGGGCTGCCAGCTCATGCTGACGAGGGGCGCCCTGCGCCTGGACAGCCTGCTCTTCGGCGAAACGGCGGGTCGAATCGTGGTGAGCGTGAGTCCCGAGGCCGAAGGCAGCCTCGCCACCCTCTGCGCCACCCACCGCGTGCCCTGCGCCAAGATCGGCGCCACGGGTGGCTCGCGCATCACCCTGGCCGTGGATGGCCAGCCCCTGCTGGATGCGGACGCCGCCGACCTGAAGGACCTGCACGCCGGGGCCCTGGAGCGCGCGCTGGGTTGACAGGTGGGATCCACCGGGGAACCCTGAGGCATTCCCCGAGGGTTCCATGCGCCTGCCGGTCCTGCTGCTCCTGGCCTCATCGCTCATCGCCACCGGCGCCCCGCCGAAAACCGTGAAGGCACGGCCCTCGGCCGCCGGGGCCGAGGCCGCCCGCCTGGAAGCGGAAGCCAAGCGCGCCAAGGCTACGGCGGAGCGCCTGAAGAGCGGCGCTGCCAAGGCGGACGCGCAGTCCAAGGCGGCTGCGGCCAAGGCCAAGGAGGCGGAGGCCCGCGCGGCGGACCTTCAGATCCGGGCTTCGGAGGCCCGGGCCAAAGCCGCGGAGGCCGAGGCGAAGGCGGCGGCCGAAAAGGCCTCCGAGGCCCGCGTGAAGGCCCGCGAGGCCCAGCAGCGGGTGGCCAGCCTCAAGGGGGCCAAGGCGAAGCCGGCCAAGCCCGCCAAGCCGGAAGCCACGCCCGCAGCCAAGGCCGAACCCGCTCCCAAGGCCGAGCCGAAACCTGAACCGGAATCTGTCCCCAAATAGCGGGCTTCGGGGGAATCAGATCCCCATGGCGGCCGGAGCCTTCAGCTTGGCCAGAATGCCGTGCATCAGGTTCTGATCCACCTTCAGGCCAGCCTTGAAGGCGGCGTGGTCCGTGTGGTTGATCTCCCGCTGGATGTCTTGGAGGCTGCGATCCAGGAGCCGCAGGAGGAGATCGGTTTCCTTGGCGTCCAGGTAGAGTTCCATGGGTCCCTCCCACCCGCGCAACCGGCGCACCAGGCTGGCTACGTTCACAGCCAATATCAGGTCCCTGGGGCCTTCACGCCAGTCTCGACGCCCTACCGCCCGCCCAGGAGCCTCGCCGGCAGCAGGAACAACCCCTTCACGAGCCCGGACACGCCCTCCACGGCGAACGCGCCGCGGGGATCGGCGACCGGCAGGAGGTAAGATCCTTCCACACACTTCCAGGGAACCACCATGCCGCATCGAGATGATCCCATGACGTTCGACCGCCGCGCCTTCCTGGGCGCGGGGCTCGCCACGGGGGCGGCGGCGCTGGTGGGGGGCGAGTTGAAGACGGCTCCCGCGGCCAGGGGACTGGTGCTGGAGGAGGCGACGGTGGATGGGCTCCAGGCCGGGATGGCGGCGGGCCGCTGGACGGCGGCCGAGCTGGTGAAGCGCTACCAGGCGCGCATCCGGGCCTTGGACCAGGCGGGGCCGAAGCTGAACGCCGTGATCGAGCTGAACCCCGAGGCCCTAGCCGCCGCGAAGGCCCTCGACGCCGAGCGGAAGGCCGGGCGGGTCCGCGGACCCCTCCACGGCATCCCGGTGCTCATCAAAGACAACATCGATACTTCGGACCGCATGAAGACCACCGCGGGCTCCCTGGCCCTGGCCGAGGCCCCGGCGCCGAAGGAGGACGCCTTCGTGGTGAAGCGGCTGCGCGAGGCCGGGGCGGTGATCCTGGGCAAGACGAACCTCAGCGAGTGGGCCAACTTCCGCTCCACCCGCAGCAGCAGCGGCTGGAGTGGCCGCGGCGGACAGACCCGCAACCCCTACGCCCTGGACCGCAGCCCCAGCGGCTCTAGCTCCGGTTCGGGAGCCGCCACGGCCGCCAGCCTGTGCGCCGTGGCCGTGGGTACCGAGACCGACGGTTCCATCGTGAGCCCCAGCAACGCCAACGGCCTGGTGGGGCTGAAACCCACGGTGGGCCTGGTGAGCCGCAGCGGCATCATCCCCATCTCCGGCACCCAGGACACGGCCGGGCCCATGGCGCGGACCGTGCGCGACGCGGCCCTCCTGTTGAATGTGCTCGTGGGTGCCGATCCGAAGGACGCCGCCACCGGGGATCCCGCTGCCCGCCGGGAAAAGGACTACACCCGGTTCCTCGCCGCCGAAGGCCTCAAGGGGGCGCGGCTGGCGGTGGCCAAGAACCTCCTGGGGGTCCATGCCCACGTGGATGCTGTCATCCAGCCTGCCCTGGATCTGCTCAAGGCCCACGGCGCCGAGTTGGTGGAGGTGGAGCTGAAGTCCACCGCCTACGATGACGCCGAGTTCGAGGTGCTGCTCTACGAGTTCAAGGCGGGCCTCAACGCCTACCTGGACGGGCGGGGCGGCGCCGTGAAGGATCTGGCGGGGCTCCTGGCCTTCGACGAGCGCGAGAAGGCCCGGGAGATGCCCTTCTTCGGCCAGGAGATCGTCGCGCAGGCCCAGGCCAAGGGACCGCTGACCGAGGCCGCCTACCGGAAGGCCATCGAGAGCTGTGCCCAGGCCCGGAAGGACATCCTGGGCCTGCTGGAGAAGCACGCGGCCCAGGCCCTGGTGGCGCCCACAGGCGGGCCCGCCTGGCTCATCGACCACCTCAACGGCGACAGCTCGAGCCTCAGCTTCTCCAGCCCCGCCGCTGTGGCGGGCTGTCCGCACATCACCGTGCCGGCGGGGTTCGCCTCGGGCCTGCCCGTGGGGCTCTCCTTCGTGGGCGCTCCCTGGCAGGAGGGCACCCTCCTCAAGCTGGCCTACGCCTACGAACAGGCCTCCAAGGCCCGCCGTCCGCCCCGTTTCGCCCCTTCCTGCACCGTATTCCGTTGACAGCGCCGGGGCATGAGGACCACGCTTGGGGTCCCTTTCCAAGGAGTTTTCATGAACCGCGCCCTGCTCGCCCTCCTGCTGGCTGCCTCCATGGTGGCTGTGGCCCAGGAACCCAAGACCACGCCGGCCGCTCCCAAGACCGCTGCCGAACTGAAGGCGGAGAAGAAGGCCGAAAAGAAGGCTGATAAGAAAGCCAAAAAGGCGGAAGCCGAAAAGAAGGCCGCAGAGGCCAAAGCTGCTGTCGCGAAGCCCGCTCCCGCTCCCGCCACCAAGCCGGCCCCAGCTCCCGCCCCGGCCGCCAAGCCCGCTCCCGCGCCGGCCCCTGCCGCCGCGAAGCCCGCCCCCATGGCCGCCCCCGCCGCTGCGGCCGCAGCCGCGAAGTCCGCCACCCCGAAGACCGCGGCGACCTCCACCGCCATCATCGCCAACAAGAATTCCAAGATCTATCATCGCGCCGACTGCAAGCTTGCCTCGACGATGAAGGAAGCGAACAAGACCTCCTTCGCCTCCGCCGCCGAGGCCGACAAGGCCGGCTACAAGGCCTGCAAGGTGTGCAAGCCCTAGGGGGCAGTCCTCGGTCCTCAGGTTTCAGGGAGGTTTCGATGAGAGTGGTTCTGTCTTTGATGCTGGGTGCTTCGCTGGCGCTTGTGGCGCAGGTTCCCAGCAAGGATGATCTGAAGGGCGCCGCGAATGCGGCGGTGGACAAGGGCCAGGCCAAGGTGGACACCAAGGCGGATGAGGCCAAGGCCAAGGCTGATAAAAAGGCTGCGGACGCCAAGGCCAAGGCGGATGCCAAGGCCGGGGCGGTTCCCGTGGCCGGCGAACACGTGAAGGCCGCCACCGCCAAGGGCGAGGGCGCCGCCAAGACCGGCGCCGACAAGGCCAAGGCCAAGTCGAAGAAGGGCACCACGAAGGGCGCCGAGAAAGCCAAGACCGTGACTGAAAAGGTTGCCAAGTAGGCTTTGGTCCAAGCTCAGAAAAAGGGCGCCGACCGGCGCCCTTTTTCTGAGAAGGGGAAAGGCTTACTTCTTGGGGAACTGCCGATCGTAGGCTTCCTGCGCGTACTCGCTGGGGGGGACACCGAAGCGGCGCTTGAAGGCGCGGGTGAAGGCGCTGGCGTCGTAGAAGCCCAGGATCTTCGCCACGTCGCTGGGCCGCTCGCCGTTGGCCAGCAGCGTCACGGCGCGCTGGAGGCGGCGCTCGATGAGGTACTGGTGGGGCGTGGTGCTGGTGGCCTCGCGGAAGAGGCGGATGAAGTGGTCCGGCGTGCAGCGGGCCATGGTGGCCAGCTCGGGCACGCTGTTCTTGGCGCCGATCTGGACTTCCATGTGATCCAGCACCAGCTGCAGCGTCGAGCGGTTCAGGCGGTAGGGGAAGCGCCCCCGGTCCTCCTTCTCCGTCAGGCGCGCCAGCTCGGCGCCCAGCAGGATGAGGAAGAGCTCGCGGGTCATGAGCTGCACGCCATCGGGGTTCGCCAGTTCCTGCGTGAAGATGCTGAACAGCTGCTTGAGGCTGAGGCTGCGCAGCACCGCGAAGCTGGATTCCTGCCACTTCCGCGGCGGATTCTGGAGCGCGGACAGCAGCGGCTCTGGGAAGGGGCCCTCCATGAACAGCGCCGTGAAGCCGAAGGGCGCGTTCGCGTGGTGGCGCTTCAAGGTGTGCCCGAAGCCCGGCAGCAGCAGGGCCAGGTCGCCGGAGCGGATGACGCCCTCCTCGCGATCCTCGCTGGTGCAGACGCGCACCGCATGCGTGGGCTGGAGCAGCGTCCATGCATCCCGCGCAGGCAGGAGCTTCGTGGGCACGGGATCGCGCTTGAGGACGGCCAGACGGAGGGGCCCGCTGGTGTAGGTCTGGAGGTTCTTGGCTTCTGATTCGCTCATGGCTCAGGAATAAACAGGCATGCCCATCGGGGCTATCCGGAAGGATGACAGGAAAACTTCCGCCAAGCATGAAATTTTCACAAGCCAGGACATTTTTTTTTACAGGCGTCTCAGGGGGCTCGCTTCAGACCCTCGCGAAAGCCGCTTCCAGGCCCCGGAACATGCCCAGACCGCCCGTGGGACCCAGCTTCGGATCCACGGCCCGCTCGGGGTGGGGCATCATGCCCAGCACGTTGCCCCGGAGGTTCACGATGCCGGCGATGCCGTTCATGGCGCCGTTGGGCACGTGGTCCGCGCCGATCTCGCCCTGGGCCGAGCAGTAGCGCAAGGCGACCCCGCCCCGGGCCTCCAGGTCCGTCAGGTCCGCGGGGTCCAGCGTGAAGTTGCCCTCGGCGTGGGCGATGGGCACCCGGAACACCTCGCCGGCCTTCATGGCGCGGGTGAAGGGCAGGTCGGTGCGCTCCACCCGCAGGTGGACGTCCGCGTGGATGAAGCGCAGGGATTCGTTCCGCAGCAGGGCGCCGGGCAGCAGCTGGGCCTCGCAGAGGATCTGGAAGCCGTTGCACACGCCCAACACCAGGCCGCCGTTGTCGGCGTGGCGCTTCACGTCGGCCATGATCGGGGCCAAGGCCGCGATGGCGCCGCAGCGCAGGTAATCGCCGTAGCTGAAGCCGCCGGGGACGAAGACCAGATCGGTGTGCTCGGGCAGCTGAGTCTCCTGGTGCCAGACGGGGATCGTCTCCCAGCCCATCACCGTGCCGCAGGCGTGGAGGGCGTCGTGATCGCAGTTGGAGCCCGGGAAGACCGGGACGGCCACGCGCATCACAGCACCTCGATGGAGGCCTTCTCCATCACGGGATTGACCAGCAGCTTGTCGCACATGGCCTGGGCCTTGGCCCTCACGTCGGCGGTATCAGTGCCCGGGATGTCCAGCTCGATGAGCCGGCCGATGCGGACGTGCTCCACCTCGAAGCCGAAGCCGTGCAGGCCCTGCTCCACCGCCTTGCCCTGGGGATCCAGGATCCCCGGCTTCAACTGCACCGACACGCGCACCTTCATGGAGCCCTCCGCCCCCC
>DASXUH010000216.1:0-9840 GCA_036504935.1 Geothrix sp.
GGGGCGGCGCAGGCGTCGAGGATCCGGGTCACCGGGCGCTCCCAGACGTAGGCCAGCAGGGCCTGGGAGCTGCGGTCCTGGACCATCCCGGCCCCGGATTCCAGCCAGGGGCGGGGGAAGGGGGCGCCCTCCGCCAGGCGCAGGCAGCCGGGCAGGCCGGCTTCGGGGATCAGGCCTTCGGGCACCTCGCCCGCCAGGGCCCGGAAGCTGGGGCGGGGGGGCTGCTGGAGACGGGTCCAGAGGGTTTCCAGGCCGTCCGCGGCCCCGTGCGGAGCCAGCGCGGCCCGCAGGGCCCGCTCGGCGGCGGCGGGGCGGTCCAGGGTCGCGGGCAGGGCCTCCAGCTCGGCCGCGAGGGCGGCGCGGTCCTTGGCGGCCCGGCGGAGGATGGCGTTCACCAGGCCCTTGTGGGGGACGAAGCCCAGCTCGCGGTTCGCGGCCAGCTCCACGGCTTCATTCACGGCGGCGTGGTCGCTGACGCCCGGCAGCCAGGCCAGCTGCACGAGGCCCATGGCCAGGGCCACCTGGGTGCCCAGGGGCACGCCCCGGGCGGGGTCTTTCAGCTTGGGCTTCACCCAGGCCTGGAGGCGACCCCAGCGGCGCAGGCAGAGGCCCAGCAGGGCCTGGGCGAGGTGCGCGTCCTCGCCCAGGTCGCGGTCCCAGATATCGGGCACCCGGCCCTTCTCCGCGAAAACCTCGTGGAGGGCGTGGGCGACGTGGAGGCGGGCGGGAGTCGGCATGGAGTCCCATCATCGCTGGAAAGGCCGGAACCGCGAAGGGCGGGAGCGCGGCCCGGGGGAATCCGGCCCGGCACGCCGGGTGTGGCATCCTGGGCGCAGGCTTCCCGAGGAGAACCCCATGGCCCACCGCTATCCCCTCACCCTCGCCTGGACCGGCAGCACCCACGACGCCAGCTACACCCGCAACGCCACCGTCACCGCCGCCGGCAAGCACCCTCTGGCCGTCAGCAGCGCGGCGGAATACGCCGGCGACGGCGGCCGCTGGAACCCCGAAGACCTCCTTGGCTCAGCCCTCGCCACCTGCCACATGCTCACCTTCCTGGCCCTCTGCGCGAAGGCCAAGGTGGAGGTGGTGGGCTACGAGGACCATGCCGAAGCCGTGCTGGACACGGTGGACAAGGTCACGCGCATCACGGAAGTGCATCTGCGCCCGGTCATCCGCGTGCCGCGGGGCACGGGCATGGCCAAGGTGGTGGAGCTCTTCGAGAAGGCCCACAAGTACTGCTTCGTGGCCAATTCCGTCACCTGCGAGGTGGTAATGACACCTCGTGTGGTGGAAGTCTAGGAACCGGTCCGGGAGCATCCGTGCGCTGTCCCTTCTGCGGGCACATCGAGGACAAGGTGGTGGACTCGCGCGAGTCCCGCGAGGGGGATTCCATCCGCCGCCGCCGGGAGTGCCTGTCATGCGCCCGGCGCTTCACCAGCTACGAGCGGGTGGAGGAAGTGCCCCTGGTGATCCTCAAGAAGGACGGGCGGCGCGAGCCCTTCGACCGGACCAAGCTCATGAAGGGCCTGCTGCTGGCCTGCCAGAAGCGGCCCGTGTCCCTGGCCCGCATCGAGGAGCTGGTGGCGGACGTGCAGGCCCGGCTCATGGAGCGGCCCGACCGCGAGATCCGCAGCCGCGAGCTGGGCGAGCTGGTCATGGACGAGCTGAAGGCCCTGGATCAGGTGGCCTACGTGCGCTTCGCCAGCGTCTACCGCGACTTCAAGGACCTGCCGGACTTCGTGAAGGCCCTGGAGGGCCTCATGCACAAGGAGGCCCAGAAAGAGGCGATGGAGCGGGGCGGGGCGGTGGCGGCGCCGGAACCCGCCAAACCCATCTCCCCGGCCCTGTTCCCCGGCGAGGCCGAGGCCCCGGTGCTGAGGACCCGCAGGAAGTAGGGGTATCCTGGAGAACGAGGTTTCCGTGGCCGACGACGTTCTTTTGCCCACCCCCACCGAGGAACAGCCCAAGCTGCCCGAAGAGTTGCCGGTCCTGCCCCTGCGGGACGTGGTGGTCTATCCCTATGTGATCCTGCCCCTCAGCGTCAGCCGGGAGAAGTCCATCCGCGCCGTGGATACGGCCCTGGTGGAGAACCGCATGATCCTGCTGCTGTCCCAGAAGCAGACGGAGATGGACAACCCCCGGCCCGAGGATCTCTACCAGGTGGGCACGGCGGCCTTGATCATGCGCGTGCTGAAGCTGCCGGACGGCCGCATCCGGGCCCTGGTGCAGGGCCTCCAGCGGGTCCGCGTGGAGTACTTCACCGAGACCGAGAACCTCTTCAAGGCGCGGGTGGAGCCCCTGGGCGAACCCGAGATGAAGTCCCCGGACCTGGAGCAGGATGCCCTGCTGCGCAGCGTGAAGCAGACGCTGGAGAAGGCTGTGGCCCTGGGCAAGACCCTGCCCCAGGAGGTGCTGGTCATCGCCAGCAACCTGGACAACCCGGGCCGCCTGGCGGACCTGGTGGCCTCCAACCTGGACCTCAAGCTGGCGCAGACCCAGGAAGTGCTGGAGATCGCCCATCCCGGTTTGCGCCTCAAGCGCGTGAACGAGCTGCTGCAGCGGGAGATCCAGCTGCTGGAGGTGCAGCAGAAGATCACCATGGAGGCCCGCGGCGAGATGGACAAGAGCCAGCGGGAGTACTACCTCCGCCAGCAGCTCAAGGCCATCCAGCAGGAGCTGGGCGAGGGTTCGGAGCTGGCCGAGGAGATCACGGCCTTCCGCGACAAGCTGGCGAAGATGAAGGTGCCCGAGGATCCGCTGGTGGAGATCGAGCGCAACCTCAAGAAGCTGGAACGCATGCATCCGGATTCCAGCGAGACCGCCGTGACGCGGACCTACCTGGAGTGGATGACGGAGCTTCCCTGGGGCACCTTCACCGAGGACAACCTGGACCTCAAGCAGGCCCAGACCGTGCTGGACGAAGACCACTTCGGCCTGGCGAAGATCAAGGACCGCATCCTGGAGTTCCTGGCCGTGCGCAAGCTGAAGCCGGATCTCCGCGGCACCATCCTCTGCTTCGTGGGCCCCCCGGGCGTGGGCAAGACATCCCTCGGCAAGTCCATCGCCCGGGCCCTGGGCCGCAAGTACTCGCGCATCTCCCTGGGCGGCGTCCACGACGAGAGCGAGATCCGGGGCCACCGCCGCACCTACGTGGGCGCCATGCCCGGTCGCATCGTGCAGGCGCTCCACCAGGTGAAGAGCATGAACCCCGTGATCATGCTCGACGAGGTGGACAAGATCGGCCGCGACCAGCGTGGCGACCCCAGCGCGGCCCTGCTGGAGGTGCTGGACCCCGAACAGAACCACACCTTCCGCGACCACTACCTGAACGTGCCGCTGGACCTCAGCCAGGTGCTCTTCCTGGCCAACGCCAACGAGCTGGAGCCCATCCACCCGGCCTTCAAGGACCGCATGGAGATCATCTACCTCAACAGCTACACGCTGGAGGAGAAGCTGGGCATCGCCGAGCAGCACCTGATCCCCAAGCAGCTGGAGAAGCACGGCGTGACGCGCCAGCAGCTGTCCATCCCCAAGAAGGCGCTGAAGGCCATCATCACGGGCTACACCCGCGAGGCCGGCCTGCGCCAGCTGGAGCGCGAGATCGGGGCCGTCTGCCGCAAGGTGGCCCGCCGGGTGGCCGAGGGGGCGCTGAAGAAGAAGCTCGTGCTCACGGACGAGTCCATCCACGAGCTGCTGGGCCCCGTGAAGCTTCTGCAGGACGAGCGGCTGAAGGCCCCCCGCGTGGGCGTGGTGACGGGCCTGGCCTGGACCTCCGTGGGCGGCGACGTGCTCTTCGTGGAAGCTCTCAAGATGCCGGGGAAGGGCGGCCTCATCCTCACAGGCCAGCTGGGCGACGTGATGAAGGAGAGCGCCCAGGCGGCCCTCAGCTACATCCGCAGCCGGGGGGAGGCCTTCCAGATCGACCCCGAAGTCTTCCAGAAGCAGGATCTCCACATCCACTTCCCCGAGGGCGCCATCCCCAAGGACGGCCCCAGCGCGGGCCTGGCCATCGCCACCGTGCTGCTGTCTGTGCTCAAGGACATTCCAGTGAAGAACACCCTGGCCATGACGGGGGAGATCGATCTCCGCGGGGAGGCCCTGGCCATCGGCGGTCTTAAGGAGAAGGCCCTGGCGGCCCTCCGGCTCGGCATCAAGGACATCCTCATCCCCCACGCCAACCAGAAGGATCTGGAGGAGATCGATCCTGAGCTGCGGAAACAGCTGCACTTCCACCCCGTGAAGCACGTGGAGGAGGTCTTCGAGCTGGCCTTGGTGGGTTGGAAAAGGCCCGAGACCGTGATATCAAAATCCAAGTCCGCGCCCAAATCCAAGGCCAAGCCCACGTCCAAATCCCGGCATTGAGGTCCCCATGCTGCTGCTGTTCACCGCGGCCCCCCCGCCCAAGCCCCCGGCTGTCCAGACCCAGGTGCTCGAGTTGGGCCCCCAGGGGCTGCCCTCCGCCATGGAGGCCCTGATCCAGGCCGACGACTGGCCGGGCCTGGCGGACTGGTTCGAGAAGGCCACCCCGAAGGTGCGGCGCCAGCACTACGAGTACTGGCTCCAGGCCCTGAACCGGAGCCAGCGCTGGGCCCGCCTCGCGGACGCCTGCAAGGCCCTCATCCCGCAGCTCGAGGGCAAGTCGAAGCCCCGTCTGGGCACCTACCGGCTCTACCGGGCCCAGGCCCTCAGTCAGCTGGGACGCCATCGGGAGGCCATGGCGGCCCATGCCGAGAACGCCAGGCTGGGGCAGCCCGAAGGGTATGCCAACGCCTGCGTCGAGGCCCGGCTGGCTGGGGACTGGAAAGCCCTCCTCGCCCTTTCGGGGACCCTCCTCGCCCGCAAGCCCCAGGATGCCGACGCCCTGGGCTGGAAGGGCGAAGCCCTGGCCCATCTGGGGCGTTTCGACGAGGCGACCACCGTGCTCAAGCAGGCGGTCCAGGCCAACCCCAAGGCCGCCTATGCCTGGAACAACCTGGGGCGCGCCGCCCTGCAACACAAGGCCTGGCCCGACGCCAAGGCGGCCTTCGACGAGGCCCTGAAGCTGGAGCCGGGTCAGATGGAGGCCCTGTTCAACCGCGGGATCGCCCAGTTCAACCTCAAGCGGTACGCGGCCAGCCGGGACGACTTCAAGGCGGCCCTGGCCCTGCGGCCCGGCGATCCCGTCCTCCAGGAGAACCTGCGCCAAGCGGAGAAGATGGCCGCCGCCTATCCGCAGGAGCCCTGAAGGCCTTGTCCGGGCTTCCGGGGCAAATCCGCGACTCTAGGCCGGTTGTTCCACGTGGAACGCCCTTACAAGGGCGGGAAACCCGTCCCCTTGGGTAGACTGGATCCGCGAGGTGGGCGTGGGTCTTCTGGGTGGCCTGTTCGACAAATTCAAGCAGGGGCTGAAGCGCACCCAGGACCTGGTGCTGGCGCCCATGGGCCGCCTGCTGGGCCTGCGGCGCCTGGATGAGGACCAGCTCCAGGAGCTGGAGGATCTGCTGCTCCAGGCGGACCTGGGCGTGAAGGCTGTGGACCAGCTCATGGTGCGGCTCCGCGCCGAGCTGCGGGGTGGATCCGAGATCGATCCCAAGGCCGTGCTGAAGGACGAGCTGTTGAAGCTGCTCCGGCAGCGCCCGGCCAGACCTTTCGTGGCCTCGGGAACCCAGGTAGTGCTCCTGGTGGGCGTCAACGGCGTGGGCAAGACCACCACCCTGGGCAAGTTGGCCGCCTTCCTCAAGGTCCGGGGCGAGGGCGTGCTGGTGGTGGCCGGGGATACCTTCCGGGCCGCCGCCATCGACCAGCTGGAGCGCTGGGGCGAGCGGGCCGGCGTGCCGGTCATCCGCAACCAGATGGGCGGGGATCCGGCGGCCATCGCCTTCGACGGGGCCACCAGCGCCCTGGCCAAGGGCACCCCCTGGGTGCTCATCGACACGGCGGGGCGGCTGCACACCAAGGACCACCTCATGAAGGAGCTGGACAAGATCCGCCGCAGCCTCCAGAAGGTCATCCCGGACGCCCCCCACCGCGTGCTGCTGGTGCTGGACGCCACCACGGGCCAGAACGGCCTGCAGCAGGCCGAGGTCTTCGCCCGCACCGCCGGCGTGACGGACCTGGTGCTCACCAAGCTGGACGGCAGCGCCAAGGGCGGCGTGGTGGTGCCCATCCTGGACCGCCTGAAACTCCCCATCGCCTTCGTGGGCGTGGGCGAGGCCGTGGACGACCTCATCCCCTTCAACGCCGAGGCCTTCGTGGACGGGCTGCTGGATGCCTGAGCTGGACCTCACCCCCGCGCTGGCCTGGGCCCTGGCCACGGGCGGCCCCTGGCCCGACCCGGATTCCCTCTCGGGCGATGCCCGCTTCATGGCCCTGGCCCTGGGGGAGGGTCTCAAGGGCGTGGGCCTCTCCAGCCCCAATCCGCCCGTGGGTTGCGTGCTGGTGAAGGAGGGCCGGGTGATCGGGGCCGGGGTCCACACCCGGGCCGGGGATCCCCACGGCGAGATCATGGCCCTGCGCGACGCCGAAGCCCGGGACGAGGACGTGTGCGGCGCCACGGCCTACGTGACCCTGGAACCCTGCTGCCACCAGGGGCGCACGGGCCCCTGCACCCTGGCCCTCCTCCAGGCGGGCGTGGCGCGGGTGGTGGTGGGCGTCCGCGATCCCAACCCCCGGGTGGATGGCGGGGGCCTGGCCATCCTGCGGGCCCAGGGGGTCGCGGTGGAAGAAGGCGTGCTGGGCGAGGCCTGCGCCCGGTTCCACGCGCCCTTCTTCAAGCTCATCCGCACGGGCCTGCCCTGGGTGAGCCTCAAGCTGGCCCTGGGCTCCGATGGTTCGCTGGGCCCCGCGGGCCGGACCACCCCCATCACCCCGCCGGAGGTCCAGCGCCTGGGCCACGCCCTGCGGCGGGCTTCGGAAGCCATCGTGGTGGGCCGGCACACGGCCGAGGTGGACGATCCCCAACTCACGGACCGCTGGCCCGCCCCCACGGCCCCTCACCGGATCTTCCACCGGGTGGTCCTGGACAATGCCGGCCAAGTGCCCGCGGGAGCCCGGATCTGGCAGCCCGTGGCGGGGCAGCCCGCCTTGCGGGCCGTCACGGGCGATCCCGAGCCCTTGCGGGGCGTGGAGGACCTGCGCCTGCCCCCGGAGCCCCGGGGATGCAGTTTGCGCCATCTGTTGCACGAACTCACGGCCCGGGGGGTGGGACGGGTGCTTGTGGAGGGGGGCGGCACCCTGGCCCAGGCTTTCCTCGAGCAGGACCTGGTGGACGAATTCCACCGCTTCCAGAGCGAGGCCCCCGCCAGCGGGACGCCCATTCCCCTGGCCCTGCCCGCCGCTTGGACCCTCCGGGCCAAGGGCCATTGGCCCGGCGGCCGCTGGGAAGTCTGGCGCTAGACTGGTCTGCCGGGTTCCCTGGCACGACCCTTGAAGAGCTGGCCTGATCCCCCACCTCAGGAGCTCCCATGTCCCCCCGATCCTGGCGATTCCTCCTCGGCCTCCTGCTCCTGCTGCCCTTCGCCGCCTGCGGGGGCGGAAGCGGCTCCGGCGTTTTCTACAGCTCCGAGGCGCGGATCACCCTCCAGGCCCAGTTCGAGAAGCGGCCCCTCACCCCCGCGGGCTTCGGCGCCACCACCCCGCGCCCCGCCCGCTACTGCTGGGCCGAGGTGCGGGACGCGACGTCGGGGGCCCTGCTGTCCTCCGGCTACCTGGGCAGCGACGGCACCGGAACGGCCACCGTGCCCCGGGGGCTCCAAATCTATGTGCAGGTCTTCGCCCAGTACCAGGTGCCCAGCGCCGATCCCACCAGCTTCTTCATGCGGGGTAGCGTGAAGAACGCACCCGAGCCCTCTGGAGCCCTGAGCCTCAGCGCCTTCACGGCCATCCCCACCTGGAGCGTCACCAGCAACACCTTCCTGGCGGACCGGGACGGCACTCTGGCCGTGACGGCCCTGGCCTCCAACCGCATCGCGGGGGCCTTCAACATCGCCGACCAGGCCGTGGCCTTCGGGGCCACCGTGCGCGACATGGACAACTCCACCACCCTGCGTCTGCCCAACCTCCACACCTTCTGGACCACCAGCAGCAGTGCGGCGGACCAGCAGCGCTCCTATCCCGCGGTCCTGACGGGCGCCGGCTCCACCCGCCTCGTGTCCGACAGCGGCCGGGCCCTCTTCGGCCACCAGGTCTACGGCCTGGGCAGCGGCGCTCCGGGCACGGAGACGGACGAGTGGGACGACGGGGTGCTCCAGGAGACCTTCGCCCGCCTCCTCTTCGCGGACTACAGCTTCAAGCCCGACGGCAGCAGCATCCTTTCCCTCCTGCGCCGGGACAACGACAACGTCTGGGTGGACCGCGCCGTGCAGAGCGAATCCACCGCCGGCTTCGTGGCCGGCTTCTCAGACTTCCTCTCCGCCGCAGTCCGGAACAACAGCCAGATCCTCGACAGCTACGTGGACACGACGGGCGTGCCCCGGGTGGATGTGTTCGACCTCGCGGACCACACCTACGTGCCCGCCACCGTCAAGGGCGAGTTCGCTCGGGGTTCCATCGCCGCGAGCCTGTGGGGCCTCTGGAAGAACGCGCTGGGCGGCGGAGCCGCTGGCCTGAACACCCTCTGGGCCGCCGTGCGCTCCACCACGCCCTATCTGGATGGCACGGGTGAGTACGAGCAGGCCACCCTGGGCTGCTACCCCACCTACCTGCAGGGCGTCTACACCCGGGTCACCGCCACCACCTGGACTGTAATCCTCAACGAGCTGGCGTTGGAATCCGTTCCGAATCCCAACGCCACCTACTTCGCCGGCACGGCCCTCTGGCAGACCGTCACCATCCCCCTGAACGCCAGCGGCACCCTCCAGACCTACGCCGCCAGCGCCAACCGCTACTACAACCGGAACCAGAGTCAGGCCTGGCGCTTCGTCCACCTCGGCGGCGCCCGCACCATCGTCATGACGCCCACGGGCGGCCAGGACTTCTACCTGGAGCTCATCGGCCCCGGCGGCTGGGTGGCGGGCAGCTATGGCAACCCGGGCATCACCCGGGGGCTGAACCTCGCCAACCTGCCTGCGGGCACCTATGTGGCCCGGGTCCGCGCCGGCGCCACCACGGCCACGGGGACCTACGGCTACACCCTCAGCATCAACTGAGCGTTCAGCCTCCGCCCACCAGCCGCACCACTTCCAGCCGGTCGCCCTCCTTTAGGGGGGTGGCGGGGTGGTCGGCGCGGCGGACCACCTCGCCGTTGAGCTCCACGGCGCTGCCGAAGGCCGGCAGGTCCAGCCAGGCGGCCAGGTCGGCCAGGGTCGCCAGGTCCGGCGCCTCCCGGACCTCGCCATTGAGGTGCAGCTTCATGGGGTCCCCACAGCGGCGGCCTGGAAGCCCTGCTCCAGATCCGCGACAAGATCCGCCTGGTCCTCGATGCCCACGGAGAACCGCAGCAGGCCATCCGTAATGCCCAGACGGGCCTTCACCTCGGGGGCCGTCTTTAGATGGCTCATGCTGGCGGGGTGCTGAATGAGGCTTTCCACGCCGCCCAGGCTCACGCCCCGGGTGATGATCTCCAGGGCCTCGCAGAACCGGCGGCCCGCCTCCAGGCCCGCCCGCAGCTCGAAGCCGATCATGGCTCCGAAGCCCGTCTCCATCTGCCGGGCGGCGATCTCGTGGCCCGGATGGGTGGGCAGGCCCGGGAAGTCCACCCGCGCCACGTGGGGCTGCCACAGCAGCCACTGGGCCAGGGCCTGGGCGTTGTCCGAGGCGCGGCGCACGCGCAAGGCGAGGGTCTTGAGCCCCCGGTGCAGCAGCCAGGCGGCCATGGGATCCAGGGTGGGGCCCATGACCTTGGTGAGGTGCCAGCAGGCC
>DASXUH010000217.1:0-1864 GCA_036504935.1 Geothrix sp.
GTGCTGATCATCGCGGGCAACCACGACAGCCCCGAGCGCCTGGGCTTCGCCTCGGGCTTCCTGGGGGCCCAGGGCCTCCACGTGGCGGGCACCCTGGAGGCAGTGGCCCCTGTGCTCATCGGTTCCGCAGCGTTCCACCTCCTGCCCTACGCGGATCCCGTCATGGCCCGCCACGCCCTCCAGGACGAGGGCATCCGCACCCACCAGGACGCCCTGGCAGCCCAGCTGGTCCGGGCCCGCGCCGACCACCCGGAGGGACGCCGCTTCATCGCCGTGGCCCACGCCTTCGTGGCCGGGGGAGAAGGCTCAGATTCGGAGCTGGGACTGGCCGTGGGCGGCACGGGCGAGGTGGATGCGGCCCTCTTCCGGGATTGCGACTATGCGGCCCTGGGCCACCTTCACCGCCCCCAGGTGGCCGGCTATCCCCAGGTGCGCTACGCCGGCAGCCTGCTCAAGTACAGCGCCTCCGAAGCGGCCCACGTGAAGGCTCTGACCCTGGTGGAGCTGCCGGAGCGCGGCCCCGCCCATACCGAGTCGCTGCCCCTCACGCCCCGGCGCGACCTGCGCCGCCTGCGCGGCCACTTCGACGACCTCATGCGCGGGCCCCAGGGCAACCCTGACGACTATCTGTTCCTCGACCTGCTGGACCAGGGCCCGGTGCTGGACGCCATGGCCCGCCTGCGCCAGATCTACCCGAACATCCTCGGCATCCAGCCCGCCCCGCCGGCCGCGCCGGCCCCGGACATCGCGCGCACCGCAGACCGCGACCTGGATCCCGCCCTCCTCTTCGAGGCCTTCTTCCGCGACACCGCAGGGCGCGAGATGGACGAGGACGAGCAAGCCCTCTTCCGCGAGGTCGCCGGGCGCCTGCTGTCCGGGGAGGCCGCCGAATGAAGCCCCTGCGCCTCACCCTGGAGGCCTTCGGCCCCTACGCCGGACGGCAGGAGCTGGACTTCGCGGACCTGGGGGACCAGTCCTTCTTTCTCATCCATGGCCCCACGGGCGCGGGCAAGACCAGCATACTCGACGGCATCAGCTACGCCCTCTACGGCCAGACCAGCGGCGGCCAGCGCGAGACCCGCGATCTCCGCAGCCACTTCGCCGCCGCGGACACCCCCACCCGCGTGACCTTCGACTTCGCCCTGGGCGGGAAGTCGTATCGGGTGGAACGCATGCCGGAACAGCAAGTGCCGAAGCAACGCGGCGGAGGCACCAAGAAGCAGCTCTACGCAGCCCACCTGTGGGAGCTGGTGGACGGCGCCGAGGTGCCCCTGGCCACGGAGAAACCCACGGTGGTGGATGCGAAGGTGGCGGACCTGCTGGGCTTCAAGGCCAGCCAGTTCCGGCAGGTGGTTCTGCTGCCCCAGGGCCGCTTCCAGGAGTTCATGCTGGCGGGCTCCGCCGAGCGCCAGGCCATCCTCCAGACCCTCTTCCAGACCGCCCGCTACGCCGCCATCGCCGAGGCCCTGGCCGAAGAGGAGAAGGCCCTGCGCGGCTCGATCCTCACGGCCCAGGCCGAGGCCCGGCAGCTCCTTGAGCAAGCCGGCGTGGCGACCCCCCAGGACCTGCCCGACCGCCTGGAGGCCACGGCCCTGCGCGTGAAAGAACGGATCCAAGAGCAGACGGAAACCCGGGTCGCCTTCGACCGGGCCGAGGCGGTCCTGCGCGAGGGGAAACATCTGGAAGAGACCCTCGCCCGGGTCCACACGCTGGAACAGGTGGCCATCCGGCTGGCGGAAGCCGCTGAATCACGTGCCCTGGCCCTCACCACGGCCGCAAGCGCCCTGGCCGAGGCTGAACGCGACGAACCCCACCGCGAGGACCTGCGCCGCACCATCGACCGCCTGATGGAACTCGAACCCAG
>DASXUH010000218.1:0-2704 GCA_036504935.1 Geothrix sp.
TACGCCACCAAGGCCTTCGTGCGGGGCATGATGGCCCGGAAGTGGGGCCGCATCGTCAACATCGTGAGCCCCACGGGCATCATCGGGAAGGCCGGCCAGACCAACTACGGCGCCAGCAAGGGCGCGGTCATCGCCCTCACCCGCAGCCTGGCCCGGGAGATGGCCCCTTTTGGCGTGCTCGTGAACGCCGTGAATCCCGGCCTCATCCACACGGAACTCACCCAGGATGTGCCCGAGGAGGCGCGGCGCCAGATGCTCGCGCCCACCATCCTCAAACGCGAAGGCGAGCCTGAGGAGGTGGCCGGCGTGGTGGCCTTCCTCTGCTCCGACTGGGCCAGCTACATGAGCGGCCAGATCATCAATGTGGACGGCGGATTGTGCCCGTAAAGGCTCCGGCGAATCAGCCCGGCTGATTCGCCGCCTGGAGCGTGTTGGCCAGCAGCCCCGCGATGGTGAGGGGGCCGACGCCGCCGGGCACGGGCGTCACGGCGGAGGCCACCTGCATGGCCTCGCCGTAACGCACATCGCCGCAGAGGACGGCGCCCTTGGAACGGAATGTCTCCAGCTTTTTCGGTTCGCACCCGAAGATCCGGGCCGCCAGGTCCGGATCTTCGACCCGGTTGATGCCCACATCCACCACCACGGCCCCGGGTTTGATCCAGGAGCCCTCCACCAGGCCGGGCTTGCCCACGGCGGCCACCAGCAGGTCCGCCTCCCGGCAGACGGCGGGCAGGTCCTTCGTGCGGCTGTGGGCGATGGTCACCGTGGCGTGCTGCTCCAGCAGCATGAGGGCCATGGGCTTGCCCACGATCTCGCTGCGGCCCAGCACCACCGCCCGCAGACCCTTGAGCGCCACGCCGTGGTGGGCCAGCAGGGACATGCAGGCGCTGGGGGTGCAGGGGCGCAGGCCCGGCAGGCCTTCCAACAACAGGCCCTGGTTCATGGGGTGGAAGCCGTCCACATCCTTGGCAGGGTCGATGCGGTGCAGGGCCCGCTTGGAATCCAGGCCCTTGGGCAGGGGCAGCTGCACCAGGATGCCATCCACCGCTGGATCGGCATTCAGGCGGTCGATGAGGGCATCCAGCTCCGCCTGGGGGGTGTCCGCGGGCAGCCGGTGTTCGAGGGAGGTGACGCCCACCCGGGCGCAGGCCGCGGCCTTGTTGCGGACGTAGACGTGGCTGGCGGGATCATCGCCCACCAGCACCACGGCCAGAGCCGGAGCCCGGAGCCCCGTGCCGGCCCGGATGACCACCCCCTGCCGCACCGCCTCCAGCATGCGGTCCGCGTGCGCCTTGCCGTCCAGGATCGTGGCCATATCAGAGCTCCAAGCAGAACCCCACAGCGCCGCGCGGGTGGTGCCGGGCGAGCGAGGCAAGGAACGCGAGTCAAAGCGTAGCAGGGACTACGCGTGACGAGCGTGACGCGGCCCCGTGACGCCCGCCACCACCCGCCCGAAGGGATGAAGCCAGGCGGGCGCCCCTCGGCGTCACCGCCCTTGAACAACGAGCCACGTTGCCCTGCGGGCGTTTCCTTGCGGTGCATCCCGCCTGGCTTCATCGCGGTGCCGTCGGGTTCTGCTTGGAGCTCCTATACCCCCACCTCCATTGAATCCCAAGGCGGGTGTGGTTCCCGTCAACAATTCTGTTGCCTTGAGATTCCTGGTCATGAGCGCTAGACTTGGAATTCAATTCGGCCATGGCAACCCTCCTCGGGTGCCAAGACTGGGTGGGTTCGGCCCACCTTTTTTGTTGTTAACTCGGAGCCTCCTTGGATCTGAAGAAAGCGCAGCCCCCCCTTGAGCGCCAGCTGGCCCTGCTGGGCTTCGAGCTGGTGCACCTGGAGCTCGTCCGCGAAGGCCGGGACGAGATGCTGCGCCTCTACATCGACCACCTGGATGCCGAGGCCAGTGGCCGCAAAATCACCCTGGATGACTGCACTTCCGCCAATGAAGGCCTGTTGCTCTGGATGGACGTGGAGTTCCCCGACCTGCGGGAGAAGCTCGGCGTCGAGATCAGCAGCCCGGGCATGGAGCGCCCCCTGGTGAAGGCCGACCACTTCCGCCGCTTCGCGGGCCGGCTCTGCCGTGTGCAGACCGCCGCCCCCATCAACGGCCAGAAGCGCTTCAAGGGCTGGATCGGCCCCGTGGCGGACGGCAACGTCACCCTCGAAGAGGACGGCGTCCTCAAGACCATTCCCGTCGAAGCCATCCAGAAAGCCCGGTTGGCGCCCTTTGATGAGAGCGGCGCCCCGCCCCCGAAACACCTGAAACGGGTTGTGGACCCTGATTCTGCCGAAGGCGACTGGCGGAGAGGTCTGAGCCCAGAGGGCGAAGAAGAGAAAACCCCGCGGCCCAAGCACTTGACCGCCCGATTCACCGAAGTACCTGATACCGACGGCGTAGAGACAAGCGCCGTCGAGGACGAGGAGGCCTGAGATGGCGAATGTGGCAACGACCTTTTTCGACAGCGTGAAGATGATCGCCGCTGAAAAGGGCATCCCCGAAGAAGATGTCTTTGCGGCGGTCGAGGAAGCCCTGGCCAAGGCTGCGGACAAGTACTTCAATGCCCAGGACTTCTACGGCAACTTCCAGGCCCAGATGGACCGGGAGACCGGCGAGTTCCACGTCTACGCCCTGAAGCAGGTGGTGGCCGAAGTCGAGGAAGAGGATCTCGAAATCAGCCTGGCCGAGGCCCAGACCCTGAAC
>DASXUH010000219.1:0-3300 GCA_036504935.1 Geothrix sp.
GTAGGCCTCCCAGCGGCAGGTCCAGTTGGGATGCTGGAGCCAGGGACGCAGCTGGACCTTCTGATCCTTCGGCGCCAGCTTCCAGCGGGCATAGCTCTGGATGAGCGTCTGCTGGGTCTCGAACTGCGTGTCGGCCCAGACGCGCCTGGTCAGCACCTCGAGGTCGGTGGGAGGCGCGGGCAGATCCTCGATGGCGGCTGCGCGGGCGATGGGGTCCGCTCCCGCCAGAAGTTGAGTCCGCACCAGGTCCGCCCGCCCGGGGTTCTGGATCCGCATGGCGGGGAGCAGCGCACCCAGCAGCAGGAGGTTGGAGGCGCCGAGGGGACGGTCCTGTTCCATGCGCATCCGGAGGCCGGGCAGAGGCGATTCGAGTTTAGCCAGCGCCTGGAATCCGTACCACTGGGCCAGTGGGCTGCTTGAGCAGGGCCAAGGCGCGCCCCCCACCTCGAAAGCCTCCACAGGCGCTGGTTTGGGGACGCCCTCAGCCAGCCTTGAGAGGATGCCGACGCAGGCCTGATCCAGAGTGGCCTGACCCGGATTGCGGAGACCCATCCGGGCCCAGGCCGGTGATTCTGGCGAGAGCGATGTGAAGGCCGCCAGTGTCAGGTCCCGGCGGAGGGGCCATGGCCCCCGATTCCAGGCATCCATCAGGGCCAGAATGCGCCCCGGTGTCGCGGGCAGCAGCGGCAGCAACTCCTTCTCTTTCCCCGCCATCACCAGCCGTAGCTGTGCGGCCTGGGCACGGGCGGGATCTACCTTGCCGGCCTTCTGCAGGGCGTGGAGGAAGGCCTGCAGGGCGGGAGAGATCTCGGCGCCGTTCAGGCGTGCCGTGGCGAGGGAGGCTTCCAGGTGCAGATGTCTCGGCCAAGAGGTGGCGTCGGCGGTGGTGAGGCCCTCCAGAGCCGTGAGGGCCTTCGAGCTCTTGAGCCGATTCAGGAAGAACAGGGCCGTGAAGCGCGCCGGGGGCGTACGGGCGATTTTCGCCTGGGCTTCCCAGGCCTCCGCTGTGGGCTTGTCCAGTTCGGGTGGCAGCAGGTTGGGGGTGGTCGGAGCGCCGATGCGCTGGATCGCCCGTTCCAGCCGCGCCCGGTCCTCGGGGGGCAAGGCGGTTTTCTGCGCCTCGGTCCAGGCCAGTGGCTGGCGGGCCCATTCAGCCTTGATGGCGTCCCGGACATTGAACCGGGAAGACTGAGCCAGGAGGGGAAGGCAGGCCAGAAAGATGACGGAGGCGCGGCGCATCATCGTGACGCCAGGTCCCGCAGGGGCTGGACGGAGTTCGTTTCCAGATCCAGCACCGGCAGGTGGGCGATGGCGGCCAGACGGGCGGGACCGCTGAGGCGGTTCATCCGCCCCTGCTCATCCCGGGATTCGCGGAAGCGGCTGTCCACGAAGCCCTCTTCCGGCGTGAGGATCAGGAAAGGGCCGGCCAGATCCTTGCGAACGAAATAGGCGTTGTTGCCGGCACTGTTGCAGCCTACGAAGGCGTAGCCCTTCGCTTCCGCCAACCGGCATAGGGCGCGGAGGGAGGCGCCGAAGTAGAGCCAGGAATGATGAGCCGCCTGGCGGGTGAAGGCGGGATCGTAGGGAATGGTGATGGCGGAGCCGGGACCGAAGACCGCGTTGTACTCGACGACCACGACCTGGGGATCGATGCAGGTGATCGCCTTCCATACCCAGTAGTCGTTGCCGTCGATGTCGATGCTCAAGAGGCCGATCTCGCCCGATAAACCGGCGCCGAGGAGCAGGCTGTTGATGTTTTCCGCAGTGATGAAGGCGCTCCGGATCTCCAGATCGTGCATCATCGGGAGGCCCTGGGCCGATACCGCGGCGTCGAGATCCGGCCGCCCATCGAGGATGAGGCCCCGCCAGTCATCGTGGACGAGTAGGAAGCGCGTATTGGCTTCCATGTAGTCCTCGACACCAAACTCCACGAAGCTGCGAACGGCGGGGATCCGGCTGAAGAGATACTGGATGATGCCGTCATCCCCGAACTGCGAGTGGACGCGGAATTCGGCCCTCCTCAGCGGCAATTGGTCTGGGAGGGCCGCCACTCGCCGGCACTCGAGCCCGCCCACCAGCTCGGCGCTGGCCGCCACCTGGCGGCGCAGAGCCACCATCTCCGCCTTGATGAACTCGATCCGGCGGCCCGTCCGAGTGGACCAGAGGCGCCGCAATCTGCGCGGGAGATCTCGGAGGACGGTGCCCATGGGCTCAGCGGTAGCCGGCGCGGGGCGCCTCGGCGTGGCCAGCCTCGCGGAGCACCAGTTCCTTCTGGGCCAGCCGGAGGTCCGAATCCACCATCATGGCCGCCAGGGCCCGGATGTCTGTCTTCGGTTCCCAGCCCAGGATGCGGTGGCCCTTGCTGGCGTCGCCCTCCAGGTGGTCCACCTCGGCGGGCCGGAAGTAGCGGGGATCGATCTCGACGTGCTTCTGCCAGTCCAGGTCCAGGCGGCCGAAGGTCAGCCCCAGGAAGTCGCGGATGGTGATGCTTTCGCCGGTGGCCACCGCGTAGTCATCGGGCTTGTCCTGCTGGAGCATGCGCCACATGGCCTCGACATAGTCGCCCGCGAAGCCCCAGTCGCGCCTGGCGTCCAGGTTCCCCAGGAACAGCTTGTCCTGGAGTCCCAGCTTGATGCGCGTGGCGGCCCGGGTGATCTTGCGGGTGACGAAGGTCTCTCCCCTGCGGGGGCTCTCGTGGTTGAAGAGGATGCCGTTGCAGGCGAACAGCCCGTAGCTCTCCCGGTGGTTGATCACCTGGTAGTGGGCGTAGACCTTGGCGCAGGCATAGGGGCTGCGGGGCTCGAAGCGAGTGCCCTCGTGCTGGCGTGGCTTGGCGCTGCCGAACATCTCGGAGCTGCCGGCCTGGTAGAAGCGGATCTGCTTCTTCGTGTGCTTCATGTAGCTGCGGATGGCCTCCAGCAGCCGGATGACGGCCACGCCCACGACATCCACGGTGTACTCGGGCTGGTCGAAGCTCACGCGCACATGGCTCTGGGCGCCCAGGTTGTAGACCTCGTCGGGCTGGACATTATCGAGCACATTCCGCAGGGCACCCGCGTCGGAGAGGTCGCCATAGTGCAGGTGGAAGCTGGGATTCGGCGCCTCGCCCACATGCAGGTGGTCGATGCGGTCCGTGTTGAAGAGGCTGGCCCGGCGCACGATGCCATGAACCTGGTAGCCCTTGGACAGCAGCAGCTCGGCCAGATAGCTGCCGTCCTGGCCGGTCACGCCCGTGATGAGTGCGGTTTTCTGCATGGGATCCTCAAATCAGATGGGAAACCATCACTTTAACCCGCGGGA
>DASXUH010000220.1:0-2723 GCA_036504935.1 Geothrix sp.
CCCCGTTTCGTGAGCTCGCCGGACGTGCGCGGCGACCGCGTGGTCTTCACCTGGGAGGATGATCTCTGGCTCGGCTCCCTCAAGGGGGGCGCGGCCCGGCGGCTGACGACCCATCCCGGCCTGGAGACCGCGGCCCGCTTCAGCCCTGACGGCAAGTGGATCGCCTTCAGCGCCCAGTACAACGGCGCGACTGAGGCCTACGTCATGCCCGCCGAGGGCGGCACGCCGAAGCGCCTCACCTGGACCGGGTACGCCGTCGTGCAGGGCTGGACGCCAGACAGCCTCAGCGTGGTATTCAAGGCCAGCGCCGGGTACGACCGCCGCGCTATCGAGCGGCTCTTCACCGTGGATCTGGAGGGACACGAGCCCACCGCCCTGGCGGTTCCGCGGGCCGTCCAGGGCACCCTGGCGCCGGATGGCCAGCGTCTGGCCTACAGCTCCAAGGGGCATGTCGAGTACTACTGGAAACGCTACAAGGGCGGACTGCACCAGGATCTCTGGCTGGCGGACCTCAAGGCCCAGCGCTTCGAGAAGCTCACCGACTACGTGGGCCGCAACGGTGCCCCCATCTGGGCGAACGGCAAGGTGCTCTTCGAATCGGACCGGGGCAGCAACGGCATCACGAACCTGTATGCCGTGGATCCCGCCACCAAGGCCATCGAGCAGTTGACTGATCTCAAGGACTTCGACGTGCAGCAGCCCAGCACGGACGGCCGGACGGTGGTCTTCGTGCAGGGCGGCCACCTCCAGGCCCTGGACCTCGCCACCAAGGCCGTGCATCCCGTGGCCGTCACCACCGCCAGCGACGGCTGGAAGGCCGCGCCGCGCCCCGTGAACCCGAAGGACTGGATCCAGGCCATGAGCCTGACGGGCCCGACCGCGGTCTTCGAGGCCCGGGGCGACGTGTTCCTCCTGCCCACGGACGCCACGAAGCCCGCGAAGAACCTCACGCAGACGCCGGGTGTGCGCGAGCGCTTCCCGCGCCTGTCGCCGGACGGCAAGCGCGTGGCCTACTTCAGCGATGCCAGCGGCGACTACGACCTCTACGTGCAGCCCGCGGAGGGCGGCGCGGCGGAGCGCGTGCCCACGGGCCTGAAGACGGCCCTCTACCATCTGGAATGGAGCCCCGACGGCACGAAGCTGCTCTTCGGGGACAAGAGCTTCGCCATCTACGTCATGGATGTGGCCACCAAGAAGCTCACCAAGGTGGACGAGTTCCACGACCTGAAGAACGATCAGTTCACCTGGGAGGTCAGCGACTACGCCTGGGCGCCGGATTCCCAGTGGATGGCCTATTCGGTGGTGGAGCCCAGCCGCAACGGCCGGATCTACCTGTTCAATCTGGCCACGAAGCAGAAGGTGGCCCTGACCGACGGATTCTACGACTGCGTCAACCCCCGCTTCGACCTGGACGGCAGCACCCTGTACTTCCTCAGCTACAGCAACTTCCACACGAAGCTCGACCCCAGCCAGGACAACCACATCCAGTCCGCGCCCGTGCAGGTCATGGCCGTGAAGCTGAAGGCCGCTGAGGAGAAGGCGCCATCGGGTTCCTCTCTCTCATCCACTCCGGCCTTCCGCGTGGATGTGGCGGGCCTGTCCGACCGCATCGCGCCCCTGCCCGTGAAGGCGGGCAACCTGTTCCACCTCCAGGCCGGCCGTGGGCTGGTGGGCTGGGACGAGGTCGAGGGCTGGGATGACAGCGTGGTCGAGGAGTTCTACGCGCCCCGCGGGGATGAGAAGTGGAAGCTGCACCTCTACGATCCCGCCGCCAAGAAGGACAAGGAAGTGGTGCTGACCGACGCCATCAGCGACTGGACCTTCGACGCTGAGGGCAGGCGGCTGCTGCTCCGCAAGGGGGCGAACTACCATGTGGGCGAGGCGACGGCTGTGTTCACCTCCAAGGCCCTGCCCGAAAAACTGGATCTCGACCGCCTGATCATGACCGCTGATCCCCGGGCGGAGTGGAAGCAGATCTTCGAGGACACCTGGCGCTGGTACCGGGATTTCTTCTACGACACGGCCATGAACGGCAACGACTGGAACGCCATCGGCGCCAAGTTCCGCGCCTGGTTGCCGGAGCTGAACTCGCGCCAGGAGCTGAACTGGCTGCTGAGCCAGATGGTGGGTGAGCTGTGCGTGAGCCACACCTACGTGAGCGGCGGCGACCTGGGCCCCGCGCGGCCAGCGCCAAGCCCGGTCTACCCGGGATTCCTGGGCGCGGATTTCCGCGCCGAGCAGGGCGTCTACCGCTTCGCGAAGGTCTACGGCCCCACGGCCTACGCCCGCGACCTCAAGGCGCCCCTGGCCGATCCCGCGCCCAAGGTGAAGGAGGGTGAGTACCTGCTGGCCATCGACGGGAAGCCCCTGAAGGCACCCGAAGCCATCGCCGCGCGCCTCCAGGTCAGCAAGGGCCAGAAGGTGATGCTCACGGTGAACGCCAAGCCGACGTTGGAAGGCGCCCGCACCGTCGAAGTGGAACCCGTCCCCAACGAGCGGGACCTGCGCTACGAGCGCTGGGTGGCCGACAACATCGCCGCCGTGGACAAGGCCTCCAACGGCCAGCTGGGCTACATGCACATCACCGCCATGGGCGACCAGAACATCGGCCAGTTCGACAAGTACTGGCGCGCCTTCCGCTACAAGAAGGGCATCGTCATCGACGTGCGCGGCAACGGCGGCGGCTGGACCGAGTTCTTCCTGATCGACAAGCTGGAGCGCCG
>DASXUH010000221.1:0-29468 GCA_036504935.1 Geothrix sp.
GCTGATGCTCACGGAGTAGAAGTTGCGGACCTTCTCCTCGATGAAGGTCTGCTGGATGTCGCCCATGACCTTGAGGCTGAACTCCGTGCTGAAGATGCAGGTGTTCTGGGCCTGGTCCTCCTTGAGGATGTCGGCCTGCACGGTGCCCCGCACGGTCTGGAGGGCCTCGGTCCGCAGCTTGGCATAGACCTCCGGCGGCAGCACCTCGTCGGCGGTGGCGCCCAGGAGCGCCAGGCCCAGGCCGTTGTTGCCATCGGGCAGCGTCTCGCCGTAGCTCGGGCGGGTCAGGCCCCTGGCCGCGTACTTCGCGTTGATCTTGGCCTGGGCGGCTTCCAGCTGGCCATGTTCCTTCAACCAGAGTTCCGCCCGCTGGTCGATGGCGGCATTGAGGAAGAAGGCCAGCATGGTGGGCGCGGGCCCGTTGATGGTCATGCTCACGCTGGTGGTGGGGCAGAGCAGGTCGAAGCCCGAGTAGAGCTTCTTCGCATCGTCCACGGTGCAGACGGACACGCCGCTGTTGCCGACCTTGCCGTAGATGTCGGGGCGGACGTGAGGGTCCTCGCCGTAGAGCGTCACGCTGTCGAAGGCGGTGCTCAGGCGCACGGCCGGCTGGCCCTTGCTCACGTAGTGGAAGCGCTTGTTGGTGCGCTCGGGCGTGCCCTCGCCGGCGAACATACGGGTGGGGTCCTCGCCCACGCGCTTGTACTCGAAGACGCCGGCCGTGAAGGGGAAGCGGCCGGGCAGGTTCTCCAGCAGCTGCCAGCGGAGCAGCTCACCCCAGCCCGTATAGGGCGGCAGGGCCACCTTGGGGACCAGGGAACCACTGAGGGACGTGGTGTAGTTGGCGGTGCGGATCTCCTTGCCGCGCACCACATAAATGTTCTCAGGCTCGGTGTAGCTGCGCTTCAGCTCGGCCCAGTCATGGATGAGGCGGCGGCTTTCGGCGTGCAGCTCGCCCAGGTGCTCCTGATAGCGCTGGCGGAGCAGGAGGATGGCCACACCCTGATCGCCCTCCCCGGCCTCGGTGAGGTGCGCTGAATCGTAGAAGGCGCCGGCGGCGGGCACCTTGTCGCCCAGGGCCAGGAGGCTTGTCCAGAGGGCGTGGGCCAGCTCGGCGGTCTCCGCCTGGCGCCGGGCCCAGGCCTTGTAGCCCTGCACGGTATCCGCGATCTCCGCCAGGTAGCGCACCCGTTCAGGCGGGATGATGGCGGCGCGGCGGGGATTCCCGGCCTCGGCCTCAAGTCTCGGAGCCCAGCCCAGGCCGGTCTTCGCGGCCAGGGCCTTCACCAGGTTCACGAAGAGCCAGTTGGTGGCGGGATCGTTGAACTGGCTGGCGCAGGTCGCATAGACCGGCATGTCGTCCACGGGTTCACTGAAGCGCTTGTGGGCACGCTGGTACTGCTTGCGCACATCGCGCAGGGCATCCTCGGCGCCACGCTTGTCGGCCTTGTTCAGCACCACGAGATCGGCGAAGTCCAGCATGTCGATCTTCTCGAGCTGGCTGGCGGCGCCGTATTCCGGCGTCATCACGTACATGGACAGATCCACCAGGTCCGCGATCTCGCTATCGCTCTGGCCGATGCCCGCGGTCTCCACGATCACCAGATCGTAGCCTTCCGCCTTGGCGGCGGCGATGCTGGCCACCAGGGCCTCGCTGGTGGCGCGGTGGGCGGCGGCGCGGGTGGCGAGGCTGCGCATGAACACGCGGTCCCGCAGCTCGGGGTGGTAGAGGGAATTCATGCGGATGCGGTCGCCCAGCAAGGCGCCGCCGGTCTTGCGCTTGGTGGGGTCCACGCTGAGAACCGCGACGCGGTTCTCAGGGAAATCGACAAGAAAGCGGCGGAGGAGTTCGTCGATGAGCGAGGATTTGCCGGCACCACCGGTGCCCGTGATGCCGAGGACGGCGGTCAGCTGCCGGCTGTCGGCTATCGGCTTCCGGCTCGCCCCGCCCAGTTCGATCTCGGTGATTTTCCGGGCCAAGGCCAGCGTCGCGGGCCTGGTGCGCGGATCGAAATCGCAGCGCTCAACCATGTCGTCGATCATGCCCTGGAGGCCCATGTGGCGGCCGTCCTCGGGGCTGTAGATGCGGGCCACGCCGTAGGCCTCCAGTTCACAGATCTCCTCGGGCGAAATGACACCACCGCCGCCTCCGAAGACCTGGATGTGGCCGGCGCCCCGCTCCCGGAGCAAGTCCACCATGTACTTGAAGTACTCGACGTGGCCGCCCTGGTAGCTGGAGAGGGCGATGCCCTGGGCGTCCTCCTGGATGGCCGTCTCCACGATGTCCTGCACCGAGCGGTTGTGGCCCAGGTGGATCACCTCGCAGCCCGTGGCTTGGAGGATGCGGCGCATGATGTTGATGGCGGCGTCATGGCCATCGAACAGGCTGGCAGCCGTGACAAAGCGGACCTTGTGCTTCGGCATGTAGCCGTCGGCCGCAAGAGCGGCGGTACCGGGCGCGGTGAGTGTGGACATGGAACCCCCATTCGGGCGAACCCCCAGTCTACCGGGGCTCCCGCTCCTTCCGAAGCCGCTGTTCACCCCCGGGTCAGTTGTCCTCCAGCAGGCCGATGGGAAAGCGGTCCTCCATGAGGCTCTGCCGCTCGCGCAGATGCTGCATGAGGGCCTTCCATTTGGGCAGGGCCTGGAGGGATTCCAGCATGGGGCTGTGCTCGTACCAGGCGGTACAGCCGAAACCGCGGGCGAAGGCGCGTTCCGCCATGTCCATGGCACTGGCCCGGTCGCCCATCAGGGCGTAGGCTTCCGCCAGCCGGAGGGTGAACTCGCCATCGGGCTCGCGCATACCGATGCGCTCCTGGTCGTACTCCCGCAGCTTCTTCCAGGCCTCATCCTTCTGGCCCTCCAGGATCAGGTCGTAGATCTGGCTTAAACGGAGGATGTTCGGATAGCCGTTGGCCAGGGCCGCGGCAGCCTTGAACTCCCGCTGGGCCAGAACCCGGTCCCCCCGCACCAGGGCCAGGTAGCCCCGGTAGAAGGGCAGCACGCCGGAGGTGCTCCGCAGATGCCCCGGCTGTTCCTGGAGGTTGGCCTCGAAGCGCTGGACCTCGCCGGTGTATAGGTAGGTGATGTCCACGGCCTGGGGCTGGAGGCTGCCGAAGGCCAGCTCGTCCCGCAGGTCCATGGCTCGCCGCGACAAGGGCAGCAGGCCGGCCCCCCGGGCCGCGTAGGCGATCCCCGTCAGCAGGGTGGGATTGTACGGCTGGCGGCGCCGCGCCTGCATCAGCAGGGCCAGGGCCTCGGCCTGGTTGCCGCCGTCCGCCTTGAGCAGCGACAGGAGGAAGATCCCCCTGGGGTGGTACGGCGCCAGGCCCAGCCCCCGCTGGATCATGGCCTCGGTCTCCGCCTGCTCCTGCCGGAAGGCGGCCGGGTTGTTCAGCATGCGCCGGTAGCGCAGGTTGCCGAGGAGAATCCACGAGCTGGCGCAGGAGGGCTCGGCCGCGACGGCGCGCTCCGCCAGCGCCATGGCCTCCTCCAGGCGCTCGTTCCGGAGGCGCCAGGCGCTCGCCCCGATCAGGTCCCAGAAACAGGCGGACTGCCGGGGAACCAGCGACAAGGTCCCTGACCTGTGGAGGCGCTTCGGAAACCCACCGAGGAAGGCATCAAAGGCCTCCGCGGGCGGTAGCGGTTCTCCCTGGCGCCGGATCCAGGCGGGAGCCTTCCCCTTGGCCAGGCTGTCCGCCCAGGCATAGCGGTAAGACAGGACCAGCGCCTCCCCCTGCCGGGAAGGTTCCAGCAGCACCATCAGGGTCCGGGGCTGGGAGCGGAGGGCCTCCAGATCCCCAGGCACCTCCGTGACGCTGGTGACGGCCGCCTGGCCGAAGGCTTCCAGGTGATCCTGCACCAGGGCCCCGAGGGCTCGGCAGGTGGCGGGGTCGAGCCCCACGACACTCTCTTGCGAAGGGGTGATCAGCAGCACGCGAAGGGGACTGCGCAGCCCCCGGGCCGCCAGCAGCCAGGCCATACCTCCCCCGACCCCCAGGACAAAAAGGAACATCAAGCCCACGACCAAGGCCGGGCGGCGGGAATGAGGGGGGGATTCGCGCATGGGTCCGCTCCAGGTTACGGGTATTCCCCGAAGCGCCAAAGAACGAAGGTGCCAGCAACCGCCCCGATCCACCGCCTCGGATGGCCCGGCACGCCGATGAAGCCGCATAATCTTCGAGGAGCCGCCATGATCCCCTGCCCCAGATGCCTCCTCCCGGGTTTCGCCATCCTCGTGGCCCTGCCCCTCCTGGCCCGGACCACTGCGCCAGCCCCCGCCCAGCCCCCCAGCGAAGAAGCCACCATCCAGCGGTTCCGGGCCCATGCCACCCCTCGCGCCGTGGCGCAGCGCTTGCCCCTCAGCCTCGAAGAGCGGAACACCATCCAGCGGTTCAAGGAGGCCAAACCCAGCGTGGTGTATGTCTCCGCCATCGCGCCCGTCCAGGATCTCCGGACCCTCGACATCACCAAGATCCCCACCGGCACGGGGACTGGCTTCGTTTGGGACGAGTGGGGCCACGTGGTCACCAACCATCACGTCATCACCGTGGAGGACCAGGGCAAGCGGGTCGCCGAAGTCGACGAGGTGGAGGTCACCCTGGCGGACGGCAAGACCTACAAGGGCCGGGTGATCGGCACCAGCTTCGCCTATGACATCTCGGTACTCCAGGTCTTCGCGCCCCTCAGCGCCATGCGCCCCATCCCCATCGGCCGCAGCATTGACCTCAAGGTGGGCCAGACGGTGACAGCCATCGGCAATCCCTTCGGGTTGGACCACACCCTCACGAAGGGGGTCATCTCCGCCCTGGGCCGGGAAATCGGCACGGGGTACAGCACCCGGGTCCTGAATGCCATCCAGACCGACGCCGCCGTGAACCCCGGCAACTCCGGCGGCCCCCTCCTGGACAGCGCCGGGCGCCTGGTGGGCATGAACACCGCCATCGCCGCCGCCACCGGTGCCTCCGTGGGCATCGGCTTCGCCATCCCCGTGGACACCTTGAACCGCGTGGTGCCCCTGCTCATCGCCCGGGGCCGCCTGGAGCCGCCCAGCATGGGGTTCGTGACCATGGGCAGCTACGAGGCCCAGCAAGTCTTCGGCATCACCCGGGGTCTGGTCGTGCGCGAGGTGGAACCGAATTCCCCCGCCAGCCGGGCCGGGCTCCGCCCCCTCGAAGTGGACGCCGCGGGCCGCGTCAAGACCATGGGGGATATTCTGCTGGGCTATCAGGGCCGGCAGATCGAGAACGAAGGCCAGTTCATGGCGATGCTGGAGCTGGAGGCTCCGGCCGACGAGGTGATCTTCGATGTCCTCCGCGAGGGCCGGCTCATCAAGGTGAAGCTGCAGCTCAAGACCGCCAGGAAGGCTGAACCCACCAGCATCTGATTCCGGCTAGTGGTGGTGGTGTTCCTCTGGCTGCGAGGGAGCCGGTACCGCACCCTTCGCGGGCCGGGCCTTGGGATCCAGGAACCGCAGAGGCACCTGGAGGGGCTCCTCCAGATTCGAGCAATGGATCACCAGCAGGGCCTCCGCCACCTTCCCCGTGCGCCGGATCCGGAGGGTCTGCCGCGCGGATTCCGCCGCCGGCGCATCCAGCACCTGGAAACCCTGCCCCTCGAGCTCGGTCTTGAGGATGCGGAAGGGCTTGCCGGTACTGGAAATCAGCTCCAGGGCCAGGAGGGTGGTCTTCCGCTCTGTAAACACCAGCCGCGAGGGCTTCGCCATCACCGGAAGCGCGATCCGCCAGTCCACATACAGGGTGAAGAGGGGCTGCCTCGGGGCGTTGGTGGCCACCTTCAGCACCTCCAGCCCCGCGGTGACACCCGCCTTCAGGCGCCTGGGCCGCAGGGTCACGCGCAGGTCCTCCCCGCCCTCTCCCGGGATCCGCTCCACGTCGAGGTAGGACGGGGTTTCCGAGGCGAGGGTGAGCGTCAGGGGTTCCCCCCCTTCGCGCCGGAACCGGAAGCTCTGCTCGGGGCTTTCGTGGGGTGCCACCTCGCCGAGGCTCTTGCGCTCGGCATCCACCGTCACCTCGGGCCGCACCATCATGTCGTAGCGGAGGATGTAGTTGGGCTGGCCGGGATCGTCGGTGCCCAGGCGCACGGCCCCTTTGATGGGACCCACCAGCCCGGCGGGATCCACCTTCACCTTCACCAGGCGGACCTCGCCCGGCTGCAGGGGGGCGGCGAGCTGCGCCTCGTCGAGGCTGAGACCCAGCGACAGGTCCAGCACCCGCAGGTGGAAGGGCCGGTCGTGGAGGCTCTTGATGCCGTAGACCGCCTCCTTCACCTCGCGCGGCCCCACGCTGCCCAGGTGGACCGGGAACGGGGTGGTGAGTTCGATGCGGGCCGGCGGCACCGGATCCGGCGCGGGCGGCGCCGGGGGGGCCTGCATCAGGAGGAGGAGGGCGGGCAGGAGCAGCATGTCGGATCCTGGAGGAGTCCCTCCAGTGTGCCGTGGGGGTGGCGCACCGCCGGGATGTTAATTGTTGTTAAGTGCAGCGAATTCACCTCGCAGTCACGCCCGGTCTGGGTGGAATGGGGAGAACCCTTTTCCCCCCGAGGTGACCATGCGCGCGTTCCGCGTTCTCCTGACCCTGCTCCTGGGCTTGGCCCTGGGCGCCCAGACTCCGAAGAAGATCCTGTTCGACCATACCCGCCACGAGGAGGCTGGCACCTCGGCGGAGTGGGTCATCTGCTCCGCCAGCGAGCCCAACCCCAGCCCGGCGGCCCCTGCTTCCGAGGGCGACTGGAATGGTGGTATCAGCGCCTGGGCCTTCGACCTCTACAAGGGCGGCTACACCGTCCAGACCCTGCCGCCCACGGGGCGTGTCACCTACGGGGACGCCACCAACGCCCAGGACCTCTCCAACTACGCGGTCTACATCATCCCCGAGCCCTACCTCCTGTTCACGGCCGCGGAAAAGCAGGCCATCCTCAGCTTCGTGCAGAACGGTGGCGGCCTCTTCATGGTGGGCAACCATCCCGGCGCCATCCGGTACAGCGGCACCGGAGGCACCGACGCGTACACCGTGTTCAACGACCTGGTGTCCGTGAACGGCGGCAACCCCTTCGGCTTCACCTTCGTCCCCGGCCACGGCCCCGGCGACACGCTGGCGAATACCACCAGCTCCGCCTTCGCCACCGGCACCAGCCCCGCCGAGCAGGCCATCATCCACGGGGCCTACGGCAGTCTGGGCCTGATGGACTTCCATTCCTACTCGTACCTGAACTTCAACACGGCCCAGAACCCCAATGTGCTGGAGATCCTTCATACCCAGATCAGCGGCGACACAGGCTCCTTCATCGTGACCTGCACCGTGGGGGCCGGCCGCGTGGTGGCCATCAGCGACAGCTCCCCCTCCGATGACGGCACCACCACCACCGCGGGCAAATCGCTCCACGCCAGCTACGGCATCAACAGCAACCGCGCCTTCTACCTGAACGCCACCACCTATCTGGCGGGCACCAGCAGCGCCCCCGCTCCCTCGGTGAGCATCGTCTCACCGGCCTCCAACCCCACGATCCTCGCTGGCGGATCCGTGAGCTTCCAGGGCAGCGCCAGCATCTCGGATGGCAGCGCCCTCACCTACAACTGGTCCTTTGGCGACGGGTCCACCGCCGCGGTGCCGGGCCCTGTCAGCCACACCTACACCACGGCCGGCAGCTATACCGCCACCTTCACCGCCACCAGCAACCAGGGCAAGTCCGCCTCCGCCACCCGCACCGTCACCGTGAACCCGGCCTCCTTCACCCTCACGGCCAGCGCCGGCACCGGTGGCACCATTAGCCCCGTCGGTGCCGTCACGGTCGTCAATGGCGGCAGCCAGACCTTCACCATCGCCCCCACCACTGGCTACGTCATCAGCAGCGTCACCGTGGATGGCGTGAACCAGGGTGCCCTCGGCTCGTACACCTTCAGCAATGTGGTGGCCAACCACACCATCGCCGCGGCTTTCTCCGCCAGCGCCGGGAGCAGCCTGAAGGAGACCTTCGATACCGGCACGAAGACCGCGTATGCCACGGGTACCGTGGCTCTGCCCACCGGCACCTGGACTTTGAACGACGCCCTCCTCGGCAACACCACGGCCGATCCCAAGGTGGGAACCCAGAGTGTCCGCACCCGGAACAGCGGCAAGGTGACGATGAATTTCAACTTCGCCACCGGCGCCAAGACCGTCTCGGTCAAGCACGCCAAGTACGGAAGCGACGGCAATTCCACCTGGGGCCTCTGGTACTCCACCAACAGCGGCTCCACCTGGACCCAGGCTGGAAGCTCCGTGACCACCTCCTCCACCACCCTGGCCACGGCCACCTTTACCGTGAACCTGGCAGGCACCATCCGCTTCGAGCTCCGCAAGACGGACGGCAGCGCCAACCGCCTGAACTTCGACGACTTCCAGATCGCCGGCTACTGAGCGATCCTGCTCCAGGAACCCCGGGCCCCGGCCCGGGGTTTTTCGCTATGCTCCCCCCATGAAGAGCCATCGGAAGGTCCTCACGCTCCATCTCCCTGGCCGCACCGGCTTCGTGAACATCACGGAGGAGGTGGCCGCCGCGGTTCGCGACAGCGGCGTGGGAGAGGGCCTCTGCCTGGTGAACTCCATGCACATCACCTCCAGCGTCTTCATCAACGACGAGGAGTCCGGCCTCAAGCAGGACTACCTCCGCTGGCTGGAGAAGCTGGCCCCCTTCAATGCCGGCAGCGATCCCGCCACCGGCGGCTACCTCCACAACCGCACCGGCGAGGACAACGGCGATGCCCACCACAAGCGCCAGATCATGGGGCGCGAAGTGGTGGTGGCCATCACTGGCGGACAGCTGGATTTCGGCACCTGGGAGCAGATCTTCTACGGCGAATTCGATGGCCGCCGGGACAAGCGCATCCTTATCAAGATCATCGGGGAGTGACCATGATCACCCGCGACCTCGCTTCCCTCCCCAAGCGCGATGTCTACCGCATCCTCACCAGCCTGGTGATCCCCCGGCCCATCGCGTGGATCACCACGGTGGATGCGGAAGGCCGGGTGAACTTGGCCCCCTTCAGCAGCTTCATGGGCATCTTCGGGCCGCCCATGCTGGCCTTCACGGCAGGCCGCCGGAAGGACGGCTCCCTCAAGGACACCCAGCGCAACCTGAAGGCGAACGGGCAGGCTGTGGTCCACCTGGCGGACCTGCCCCTCCTGGCGCCGCTCCACGCCAGCGGCGCCGAGGCGGAGCCGGACATCAGCGAAGTGGAACGCCTGGGCCTGGCCACCGAACCCTCACAGCGCGTGGCCCCGCCCCGCCTGAGGGATGCCCCTGTCGCCCTGGAGTGCCAGCTGAACCGGGAGCTGGACTTGGGGCCCGCCAGCACCCTCATTCTGCTGGATGTGCTGGTGGCCCACGCCGCGGAACGTATCTGGAACCCTGGCCACGACTGCGCGGACGCCAGCCAGTGGACCCCCATCTCCCGGCTGGCCTCCGTGGTGGGGCCCAACTACGGCGCCCTGGGCGAGACCTTCCGCCTGGGTCCCTCCGAACTGCCCTGATCAGGCCTCGTCCGGCTCCACGAACAGGTGCTGGATCTGGGGGAAGCGCTCGTGGAGGTTCCGCTCCAGGGCATTGATGGCCGCCACCAGGGCCGTGCCGCTGGGCTGATCATGGAATTTCACTTGCAGGGCCACCATGAGACGGTCACTGCCGACGATGACGGCCACCAGATTCAGCACCTGATCCACGGCCGGGTTCTCATCCACCGCGGCCCGGATGGCGGCGCGCATGGCGAGGGGCGGGGCCTCGTTCAGGAGCAGGCTCGTCACCTCCGTGCCCACAAAGGCCGCCACGGCGACGAGCAGGAGGCCGATGGCCACGCTGCCGATGCCATCCCACGCGGGATTCCCGGTGAGCAGGGTCAGCAGCACAGCCGCGAGGGCGAACACCAGGCCCAGCAGCGCCGCGATATCCTCCGCCACCACCACCACCAGTTCCGTGCTGCTGGATTGGCGCAGGTAGCGCAGCAGGGGCCGGCCACGGCGCTCGGACCTGGCGGCGCGGAGGGCGCCCCGCAGGGACCAGCCCTCCAGGGCGATGGCGAAGACCAGCAGGGCCACGGCCCAGCCCAGGTGGTGCGGCAGCTCGGGATGGCGGATCTTGTGGAGGCCTTCCACCAGCGAATAGAGGCCACCCACACTGAAAAGAAGGAGGGCCACGAGGAAGCTCGCCACGAAGGTGGCCTGGCCATGGCCCAGCGGGTGTTTCGGCCCCGCGGGCTTCGATCCCTGGCGCATGCCCAGGAAGAGCAGCACCTGGTTCGCGCAGTCCGCCGTCGAGTGGATCGCCTCCGTCAGGAGACTCGAGCTGCCCGTCAAGAGGAACACGCCGAATTTGGAGATGGCGATGCCGCCGTTGGCGGCGAGGGCCAGGGCGATGGCGCGGGTGGATCCGGTGGACATGCCTCCAGATTACCGCCTCCCTCCAGCGACCACGGCCGCGCCGGGAGGATCAGGACAATCGGATGTCCAGCTCCCGCAGCAGGTCGCCCAGCAGATAGAGGGAGCCGGTCACGAGGCGCAGAGCCTCGGCAGGCGCCTTCAGGTGACCGGCGGCTTCGTGCATGGTCAGCAGCGGAGCCTCCATGCCCCAGGCCTCCCGGAGAGCCGGAGCCTTCGCGTAGCGGGGAGCGTCCCCCTGGACGAAGGTGACAGACAGGGGGCGCATGCGCTTTAGCTCCCGGGCCACGCCGGCCAGATCCTTGTCGCCCATGGCGCCGAAGTACAGATGGGGCCGCACGCCGCAGGCCAGGGCGTGGTCCGCCAGGGCGCGGGCACCGTCGGGGTTGTGGGCGCCGTCCATCCACAGGCCCTGGAGGCCGGGCGGGGCCCAGAGGCGGCCGGGCCACCGGGTGGCCGCCACCCCTTCCCAGAGGTGATCCTCCGGAATAGGGAAGCCCAGTTTCCGCAGCTGGCGGATGGTCTCGAAGGCTGTGGCCAGGTTGTCCAGCTGGTGGAGGCCCGCGAGCCCCACCCGCCGCCCTTCCACGCGGGAGTGGTCCCAGCGGATATCCACGGGCCCCAGGCGTGGCGCGGGGCAAAGCACCGGCTCGTTCGACAGCAGCGGGCGGATCCATTCGGGATCGAGGGTGGGGCCCAGCACGAGGGGGCGGCCGTCCCGGGCCGTGCAGAGCTTCTCCCGGGCGATGGCCTCCCGGGTGTCCCCCAGGAACTGCTGATGATCCAGACCCACGCTGGTGAGCACCGTGAGGATCGGGTCGGTGGCGTTGGTGGCGTCCCAGCGGCCCCCCAGGCCCACTTCCACCAGGGCCACCTCCACGCCGGTCATGCGGAAAGCCGACAGGGCCGCCGTGATCATCAGCTCAAAATAGGTGGCGTTCAAGCCAGTCCGGGCCTCGGCATCGAAGGCCTCGCCCAGCAGCAGCTCCAGGGCGCCTTCGCCGATGGGCTCCCCGTCCACCCAGACCCGCTCGGTGACCTCCACCAGGTGGGGCGAGGTCGTCCAGCCCACCACGAACCCCGCGGCCTTCAGCATGTGGGCGAGGAATGCGCCGGTGCTGCCCTTGCCGTTGGTACCCGCGATGAGGATGACGGGAAAGCCCGCGTCGGGGCGGCCCAGGCCTTCGAGCAGCGCCTGGATGTTCTCCAGACCGCACTTGATCCCAAGGTGGCCGCGCGCCTGGAGACGCGGGATGAAGACCGGTTCCAGATCGCCGCGCATCAGTCCCTGGTCGAGGGCATCATCCAGACCAGACAGGCGGCGATGAAGTCCTTCAGGTGGTCGCGCGTGACGACCTTGTCCACCATGCCGTGGGCCTGGAGGAACTCTGAGCGCTGGAAGCCTTCGGGCAGGCTCTGCTTGATGGTCTGCTCGATGACCCGCGGGCCCGCGAAGCCGATGAGGGCCTTGGGCTCGGCGATGTTCAGGTCGCCCAGCATGGCGTAGCTGGCGCTCACGCCACCCGTGGTGGGATCCGTCAGGATGCTCAGGTAGGGCAGGCCCGCCTTGTCCAGCTTGGCCAGGGCGGCGCTCACTTTGGCCATCTGCATGAGGGACAGGGTTCCCTCCTGCATGCGGGCGCCACCGCTGCAGCTGACGATGATGAAGGCGCACTGCTTCTCCAGGGCCCGCTCCGCGCCCAGGCGCAGCTTCTCGCCCACCACGCTGCCCATGCTGGCGGCGAGGAAGTCGAAGTTCATGATGGCCGTCACCACGGGTTGGCCCGACAGGGTGCCCTCTACCACTTGGACGGCATCCTCGGTCTCGCCCGCCTGCTCCAGTTTCTTCAGCTGGTCCTTGTAGCTCTTGGTCGAGACGAACCCGAGGGGGTCCCCACTCCGCAAGTTGCTGAAAAGGGTCGTCCAACCCTCGTCCATCAGGTTTTCCAGCCGCTCCTCCACACCGATGCGGAAGTGGTAGCCGCACTTGGGGCAGACATTGTGCGTGTTGACCAGCTCCTTGCGGTAGATCAACTCCTTGCAGGCCTCGCACTTGATCCAGAGGCCCTCGGGCACTCGGACGGTCTTTTCTTCGACAGCGGTCTTCTGTTGGCGCTTCTTGACGAACCAGGACATGGAAACTCCTACCGACCCTTGGCCGGACCGTGCTTGAGGGCCTCGAAGAGCCGATCCAGCTCCGCTTCGCTGCCGTAGTGCATCACCAGGGCGCCCGCCTTTCCCTTGGCCTTGATCTCGATGCGGGTGCCCCAGGATTGAGTCAACTCCTCGGCGGCCGCCTTGATGAACAACTCCTGGGGATGCTTCTTCCTCCCCCCCTTGGCCTTGGACTGCTTCTGGAGCTGCTGGATGCGGGCCTCCAGGGCGCGCACGCTGAGCTGCTGCGCCACCACCTCGTGGGCCAGCTGCTCCTGGAGCCGGGGATCGGGCAGGCCGAGCAGCACCTTGGCGTGGCCGGTGCTGAGCCGTCCATGCGCCACGTCCGCCTTCAGTTCGGCGGGCAGGCGCAGCAGGCGCAGGGTGTTGGCCACCTGGGGGCGGGACTTGCCCACACGATCCGCCACCTGCTCCTGGGTGAGGCGCAGGTGCTCGCCCAGCTGCCAGTAGGCGGTGGCCTCCTCGATGGGGTTGAGTTCCTGCCGCTGGATGTTCTCCACGAGGGCGAACTCCAGCAGGCGGTCGTCCGGCACTTCCTTGATGACCACGGGGACCATGGCGATCCCGGCCAGGCGCGCGGCCCGCCAGCGGCGCTCGCCGGCGATGATCTCGAACTGCTGCCCCACCTTGCGCACGACGATGGGCTGCACCATGCCGTGCTGCTTCAGGCTCTCCGCCAGCTCGGCCAGGGCCGTCTCATCGAAGTGCGTGCGGGGCTGGGCCCGGTTGGGCACCAGGCTGCCCAGGGGCAGCTCCCGCTGGTTGGCATCCTCCGGCGCCATCTGGCTCATGAGCGAGGTGAGTCCCCGGCCCAGGGCCGGACGCTTCAACTGGGTCATCAGGCTTCCCTCCTCGCGACCAGCTCCAGTCCCAGCCACTCCTTCGCGAGGCTGAGATAGGCCTGGGCACCCTTGGAGCGCAGGTCGTAGAAGGCTACGGGCTTGCCATGGCTGGGCGCCTCGGCGAGCCGGATGTTGCGGGGGATCATGGTCTGGAAGACCTTGCCCGGGAACGCGTGACGCACCTCGGCCGCCACGGCGGCCCCCAGGTTGGTGCGTTCTTCGGCCATGGTCAGCAGGATGCCTCCGAGCTGGAGGCGCGGGTTCGGACCGGCCTGGATGCGGCGCAGGGTCTCGGTCAGCTCCGCCAGGCCGTCCAGGGCGAAGAACTCGCAGGGCATCGGAACGATCACCTCATCCGCGGCGGTCAGGGCGTTCAGGGTGATCATGCCGAGGCTGGGGGGCGGGTCGATGAGGATGTAGTCGAAGCGATCCAGGAGCGGAGCGAGGCCCTGCTTCAGCACCTGGAGCTGGGGCAGCTCGAAGAGCTCGAACTCCAGCTGCGCGAGATCCTTGCCTGCGGGAATCACCTGCATCATGGGGACTTCGGTGCTGAGCACCAGGGCCTCGGCGGGGGCACCCTTCATCAGCGCGTAGGCGCCGGCCCGGTGGTCGGGCTTGGGGAAGCCCAGGCCGGTGGTGCTGTGGCCCTGGGGATCGAAGTCCACCAGCAGCACCATCTTCTCCATCATGGCGAGGGACGCGGCGAGGTTGATGGCCGTGGTGGTCTTGCCCACGCCGCCCTTCTGGTTCGCCAGAGCCACCACCCGGGCGCGCATCAGGCGGCCCTCATCATCGCGCAGGCGCTGGTCAAACCACGCATCTCGACATCCCCTCGGGTGTGGAACACGCCAGTCTAGCAGGTCGGGTTCCACGGCGAAGAGGCCGTGTGATCAGGGCCGGAGCGAGGGATCAGGCAGTACATGGCCCAGCCGGCGCACCGGGCCGGAAAGCCACAAGTCGCGCCACCCACCACCCGCTTCCGGAGCGAGGGTCACGGTGACGTCCTCGCCGCCCGCGGTATGCAAACGCCATTCCGTGGATCCCTCGGTCTGGGCCAGCCAGGCCGCCGCGATGGCGCATCCGGTCCCACAGCAGAGGGTCTCCCCCTCGACACCGCGCTCCCAGGAACGGATCCTCGCCTCGCCGGGGGCCACCAGCTCGACCACGTTCACGTTCGTGCCGCCGGGGATCGCCGGGTGCTGGCGGAGTGGCGGCGCAAAGACTGGAAGGTCCACCGCCGCCACCGACGGCACCCGCAGCACGAGCTGGGGATTGCCGATCCATCCGAAGCCCGCGGCATGTTCCGTGGGGAGAGGAACAGGTCGCAAACCGAAGCCTTCGCCCTCGGGCAGGCGGATGCCCACCTCCTGGTGCCGGCGGCGAAGGAGAATGTGCTCGCCGTTGGAGATCACCTCGACCAGCGCCTCCTGTGGGGCCCCGGGAACGGCCATGGCCGCCCTGCTACCGTTGGAACAGAAGGACTTGGATCCATCCGTATCCCAGTGCTCCAGAAACCAGGGACCCGTTCCGGGCCTTTGCATCAAAAAAAGGCCATCTAAACCGAATCCCCGCCCCCGTGGACATAGGACCTTGGCCCAATCCGAGCCAATACAATCTTTAACCTCGTCCATCCAGAGGTAGCCGAACACGTTGCCGGCCGCGGAGGCGAGGAAGAGGTCCAACCTACTTCTCGCGGGCGCCGAAGGTGTACACGGTCTCACCGGGACGTGCGTAGCCCTGGCGCCGCGCCAAGGCCTCCATCAGCTCGGGGTCCTTCGCAGCCAGGCGCTGGACCTCCTCCAGCAGCTCCCGGTTGCGCCGGTTCAGCTCCACCAGGCGGGCTCGGGTCGCGGCCAGTTCACCTTCGCGCTTCCGCAGTTCGGGCAACCCCCCCTGGGAGAAGAGCAGGGCCATGAGGGACAGAAAGCCCGAGGCTCCAAGCACGCCCCACAGGGTGGACGACTTCAGGAGCCAGCTGGCATTCATGGAGCCCTCCTAGCTGAGGCGGGGCGCGAAGGCCTCGCGGCCCGCATACCGGGCGGCCGCCCCCAGCTCCCATTCGATTTGGAGCAGGCGGTTGTACTTGGCGATCCGATCCGTGCGGCAGGGCGCGCCGGTCTTGATCTGCCCCGCCCCGGTGGCCACGGCCAGATCCGCGATGAAGCTGTCCTCGGTCTCGCCGCTGCGGTGGCTGATAACGGCCCGGTAGCCAGCCTTGTGGGCCATGTCCACGGCCCGGAGGGTCTCGGTGACCGTGCCGATCTGATTTAGCTTGATGAGGATGGCGTTGGCCACGCCCTCCTGGATGCCCTTGGCCAGGATGGCGGGGTTGGTCACGAAAAGGTCGTCGCCCACCAGCTGGATCTTGGCCCCCATGGCGTCCGTCTGGGCCTTCCAGCCCTTCCAGTCGCCCTCGGCAAAGCCGTCTTCGATGGAGATGATCGGATGCCGGGAGACCAGTCCCTCGTAGTACTGCACCAGCTGGGCGGCGGTCTTGTTGGTCCCGTCCAGGGCATAGGCCTTGCCGGTGTGGAATTCGCTGGCGGCGCAATCCAGCCCCAGGAAGACCTCCTTCCCGAGCTTGTAGCCGGCCTTCTTCACGGCCTCGCCAATGAGCTCCAGGGCCTCCTCGTTGGACCCCAGGTTGGGGGCGAAGCCGCCCTCGTCCCCCACGCCCGTGGACAGCTTGCGGGCCTTCAGGACCCCCTTCAGGGCGTGGTAGACCTCGGCCCCCCACCGGAGGGCCTCCCGGAAGCTGGGGGCCCCCACGGGCAGGACCATGAACTCCTGGATGTCCACGTTGTTGTCCGCGTGGGCACCGCCATTGAGAATGTTCATCATCGGCACCGGAAGCAGCCGGGCCGAAGCGCCCCCGAGGTACCGGTACAGCGGCAGGCGGGAGGTCTTCGCCGCGGCGTCCGCCAGGGCCATGGAGACGCCCAGGATGGCATTCGCGCCCAGGCGGGCCTTGTTCTCTGTCCCGTCCAGGTCGCACATCAGCTCGTCGAGCTCGGCCTGCTGGAAGGGATCCATGCCCTGGAGGGCCTGGGCCAGCTCCACGTTGACCGCATCCACGGCGCCGAGCACCCCTTTGCCGAGGTAGCGCTTCTTGTCGCCGTCCCTTCGTTCAAGAGCCTCCCGGCTGCCGGTCGAGGCGCCGGAGGGAACGAGAGCCTGGCCAATGGCCCCATCGGAAAGCTCCACCCGGGCCAGAACCGTGGGGTTCCCCCGGCTGTCGAGGACTTCAAGGGCAGAGACGCGTTCGATGGTAATCATGTCGGCACCCGGCTCAGAGAGGCGCGCTGGCGCGCCTCTCTGATGTTAGCCAGGTTGCGTAGATGGATTCCGTGGAATCCGTCTACTTCTTCGCGGCCTTCTTCGGCGCGGCCTTCTTCACGACCTTCTTGGCGGCCGGCTTCTTGGCGGCGGCCTTCTTCGGCGCGGCCTTCTTCACGGCCTTCTTGACGACCTTCTTGGCAGCGGCCTTCTTCGGCGCGGCCTTCTTCACGGCCTTCTTGACGACCTTCTTGGCGGCAGCCTTCTTCGGCGCGGCCTTCTTGGCAGCGGCCTTCTTCGGCGCGGCCTTCTTCACGGCCTTCTTGGCAGCCGGCTTCTTGGCGGCGGCCTTCTTCGGCGCGGCCTTCTTCACGGCCTTCTTGGCGGCCGGCTTCTTGGCGGCGGCCTTCTTCTTCGGCGCGGCCTTCTTCGCAGCCGGCTTCTTGGCGGCGGGCTTCGCGGCCGCGGGGGCGGCAGGGGTGGCGACCATGTTGGTCAGTTCGGCCATGGGTGGCTCCTTTACGCCCTTTTGGGCGAGGTTGGAAGGGGTCGTGCGAGAAGATGGCTTGCCAGTAGCACCTTTTATGCCAAACTGGCTTGCATCTTTCCGCTGGGTGGATATACGTTCCTTGGCTGCGGCAGCAGCCGCGGGGGGATGCGCCGCATCGGCGGCAGAGCCGGTCTTGCCCTTGGGCTTCGCGGCTTTTTTCGGGGGCTCAACGCCTGCCAGGATCTGCGCCAGGCGCTTGCCGGGATAGTAGTCATCGAGGAGGGCGTCACCGATCAGCAGTCCATGGATGCCCAGGGCCTCCATCTGCTTGATCTGGTCCAGCCGGTGGATGCCACCCTCGACCAGCTTCAGACAACTCTTAGGGATCTTCTTGACCAGCGCCACGGCCAAGTCCCAGGAAGCTTCCCAGGTGTCGAGGTTGCGGCCCACAGCGCAGATGATGTCGGCACCGGCGTCCACCGCCCGCTGGAGCTCGATCTCGGAGGTCACTTCGACCACCACGTCGAGGCCCTTGCCGGTGGCGAACTTCAGCAGCGTCTCCAGCCGGTCCTGGCCCAGCAGGGCGGGCATGAGGAAGATCGCGTCCGCACCGAGGATCTTGCTCTCCTCGACCTGGTACTCCTCGAAGATGAAATCGCGGCGGATCAGGGGCAGCTTCACCTGGCTGCGGACCTCGGACAGATGCTTGTCCTCGCCGTGGTAGAGGAACTTGTCTGTGGCGATGGACAGCGCCCGGGCCCCGTTCTCGGCCAGGCTCTTGGCATGGGTCGAGGCCTTGTAGGCCTCCCGGACCTGCCCCCGGCCGGGATCGCCCCCGGCCACTTCACCCAAAATAGTGATTCCAGGCTGGCTGAGCTCTTCTTTCAAGGAGTGGTGACCCTTGTAGGCATCTTTCACCGCCACAGGGCCCCTCTGCTTCTTGATTTCCACGTCGAGGGCCTTGAAGATGGCGACTTTCTTTAGCATTTCCCACGCTCCAAATCTCAGATACCTCGCTGCTGGCCCTATGGGGAAGATGATCGGTCGTTTTTCCTCTGATTCAACATCAAACCAGTGATTTGGGGGAGGTCAACAGAGAAATCTTAAAAATCTTCATTTTTTTTGACGCTACCTCCCCCTCTTCACCCCATTCATTTCTGCCCTCACAAACGCGGATCCGGAAAGCGGCCACGCCCCGGCGGGCCCCGACACTTCAGGATCTTGGTGGAGGCTGCGCCGATCCCGATCTTCGGAAACCCGCTCCACCACACGTTCTGCATCACACCACGTGCGGCCCGTGGCCACGCACGCCATCAGGATCGTGGGGGTGGAACTCCTCTGCGAGGTAGGGGAGGGTTCCCGGGTTCGTGTCCCCCGCCACAGCGCCCGGATGCTACGCTTCATCACGCGCCTTCCACCCCCGGGGCCCAGCGCCCACGGCCTTCGGGACCCTGCCGGAAGCGTCGAGAGGCCCCCATGACAATCCACGTGCTCGACCACCCACTGGTGCATCACAAGCTCTCCCTCATCCGGGACCGGAAGACGCCCGGAAGCCTCTTCCGCTCGCTCATCGAAGAAGTGGGGCTGATCCTCGCCACCGAATCGACGCGCAAGCTCCCGGTGGAATCGGTGGTCGTGGAGACGCCGCTGGAACGCACGAGCACGCTTCGATTGAAATCGCTGGATCCCGTGCTGGTGCCGGTCCTGCGGGCGGGCCTCGGTCTCCTCCCCTCGTTCCTCAGGTTGCTGCCGACGGCGAAGGTGGGCCATCTCGGGCTCTACCGTGACCACGATTCGCTCGTGCCCGTCCCCTACTACCGGAACTTTCCGCCCATGCTCGAAGCCCGTCCGGTCTTCGTGCTGGATCCCATGCTTGCCACGGGGGGCAGCGCCTCCGAAGCTGTGCGGCAGTTGAAGAGCGCTGGCGCGGTGAACCTCTCCCTCGTCGCGCTGCTGGCGGCCCCCGAGGGACTGGAGCGGCTCCAGGCCGACCACCCGGACCTGACCATTGTCGTCGGCGCCGTTGACCGCCAGCTCAACGAGAAGGGCTACATCCTCCCCGGACTCGGTGACGCGGGCGACCGGCTCTTCGGAACGGCCTAGGCAGTACTTGAAGGATGTGGGCGGATCCGCCCGCGATCAATTTTTCTCGCGCCCGAGCATGGCCCGCAGACGGCCCATGATCCCACCCTCGTTCCGGGGTCCGTCCGGGTCGCTCATGGCGCTGAGGTCCGAGGGCACTGCCACTGAAGGATCCAGTTCGAGCGCACGGCGGAAGCAACCCTGTGCATTGGCCTGGAATCCCTTGCGGTGGTAGAGCTCGCCCATCAGCGCCCAGGGTTCGGCGGCCCGGGGCCGGATGCGCGAGGCCACCTGAAGCGCCTCGACAGCACGGGTGGCCCAGGCTGGATTTCCCAGCCGCAGCCGGCCGAGCAGCAGCCAAGTCTCGTACGCCACCGGGGAATCCCCTTCCAGCTTGATGGACTGCTCCAGGGCGCGGATGGCCTCGCTGGTGCGGTTCTGCATCACATAGGATTTGGCCTTCACCAGCAGGTGGTGAGCCCGTTCCGCCGCGGGAAGCGATTCCTCATCCGCTGCGGAATGGAGCAGAGGCATGGTGGAAGGGGTTGGCTCCAAAAAAACCTGCTCCGCAGTTTCCAGAGGTGGCGGGGGCAGGGAGGGCGGTGTGTGGGCCGGGGGAAGAGGGTAGTCGCCTTCATCGATCAGCAGGATCGGCTCAGGATCCGCTTCGGGAATCAGGATGGGCTCGAACACGGGCTCGGGCGCCTCCACCGATTCGAGGGCCGGAGCGGGGGTGGCGGGTTCCCTGGGGGGCAGCGGAAGCTCACCCTTGACCAGGTTCAAGCCACCCAGGGCCCACAGCGTGGCCACCAGCCGGGCAGACTCCTCGGAGGACATCCCGGAGAGCGAGCCAATGGTCTCGTAGCCCAGCGGCTCGGAGCCTAGCAGCGACAGGGCGTAGGCTAACGTGGGAGTGAGGGGCAGGTCACTGAGGGATTCCAGGAGATCCGGGCCCGCCTCCCACCGCCATTCCGGCTCGCTGCGGAACATCTCCACCAGCTCGTGATCGATCTTGGCGTTCTGGAAGATGTTCCACACGAGCCGCCGATGGTCCAGCCAGAACTGGAGATCCCCGCTGAGGTTGTCTCCCAGCGTGCCGGGAATCCAGGACATCTTCAGGATCGTATGCTCCATGGCGTGAAGCAGGACGGACTCCAGCAGCTCGTGCAGATGCTTGTCCCGCTCGGCCACCGTCATGAGCCCACCCTGCACCACACGGTCCCCCATGCGGGAGCCTTCGCCGTCGGCCAGCAGCTCTTTGAGAGAGGCCATGTCCAGCACGCCACGGCGGATGAGGAAGTTTCCGAACTGCTCTCCGACCGCATCGCTGCGCAGGTAGACGAGATCGCCCCCGCGCCAGTAGAGCCTGCGCGTGCCGTCATTCTGTTCCAGCACCAGCTCGCCCTCGGCCCGCTGCTGATGCAGCGATCCCATGAGGGCTGGCAAAAAATGGCGAAGGCGTACTTCGGGCACCGGGAACTCCGGGGGGTGTTTTCTAGTTTGCATGTTCCTTGCCACGGCGCTACCCCCTAAGCAGCACCGTCTTGCCGAAATATCCCAAGTGCCTTGGCCCAAAGCCGGACAGGACCTATGCTGTCCCTCCATCCTCATCCCGTCCGGGGGACATTCTGATGTTCGAAAAGCTCGGAAAATTCGAGATCAAGCGGGTCCTCGGGAACGGGGCCATGGGTGAGGTCTACCTCGGCGTTGACCCTTCCATCGGCCGGGAGGTGGCCATCAAGACCATCCTCCCCGCGACCGCGCAGGGCGGCGAGGCCAAGGAGCGATTCGCGCGGGAAGCCCGGGCCGCCGGCGTATTGAACCACCCGAACCTGGTGACCATCTATGAATTCGGCGAAGACCAGGGCGTGCTCTACATCGCCATGGAGTTCGTGAAAGGGCACGACCTGGACGAGCTGCTCCTGGAGCAGTCCCTGAGCCGTTCGGAGGCCCTCGAAGTGCTGGCCCAGGTCTGCGACGGCCTCGGCTTCGCCCACCGCCAGCACATCGTCCACCGCGACATCAAGCCCACCAATGTGCGGGTCCAGCGGGACGGGCGGCGCCTCCACGCCAAGGTCATGGACTTCGGCGTGGCGAAGATCAGCAATTCCGACATGACCGCTACGGGCATGGTCATGGGCACCGTGAGCTACATGGCGCCGGAATACATCCGGACCGGCAAGCCCGACCCCCGCAGCGACCTCTTCGCCGTGGGCGTGATGCTCTACGAGTGCCTGAGCGGCCGCAAGCCCTTCTCTGGCGACACCACGCCCACGGTCCTCTACAAGATCGTGAACGAACCCCCGGACCCCATCGAGATCGAGAAGCTCCAAGGCATCAGCCCCGCCATCAAGTCCGTGCTGGACCGCTCCCTGGCGAAGAACCCGGACGAGCGTTTCCAGACCGCGGAGGACCTCGCCAAAGCCCTGCGCGCCGCGAAGGATCCCTCCTGGACCGGCCAGCTGGAGGAGGCGACATCCCTCCTCCAGGCCGCCGCGCCCACCGCACCGGCCCTCCCCGCCGCCTCAGCCCCCACGCAGCAGGCTCCGGCCGTCCCGGCCCCCCCCGCAACCACCGCGTTTCCGGTCAGGTCTTCCGGGAGGAAGCCCGGAATCTGGATCGGCCTCGCGGCCCTGGTCCTTGCGGGCGGAGGTGGCACCGGCTGGTGGGCCCTCCACCGGAACGGGACCGCCTCCCCGGCCGTGGACACCGCTCCTCCCCTCGCTAACCCGGCCGGAACGAAGGTCGAAGCCTCCCGCCCGATCGCGGAAGGTGCCGCCCCGGCCGCCGGAGGCGCAGCCATCCAGCGGGAATTGAAGGGGAAATCCGAGTCCGCACAGCCATCCCAAGCCGCGGAAGCCGGGACGACGGGGGCCCGCGTCCGGGACCAGGGAGCGACCGGATCCAAGGCCCCCGAACGCCGCGCCACGGAGGCCCGGGCCATCGACCAGCCCGCGCTCTACCAAACCGAGAAGCTCGACAAGCTGCAGACGCACGAGCGGCTGAACCTCGGCAACGTCTCCATGAGCGAGGCCATCCAGCTCGCCGACAAAGAGCCGGACAAGGCCATCCACGGATTCCGGCAAGCCATCAAGGCTGATCCGTACAACGTGAACGCCCATGCGTGGCTGGCGGTGGTGCTCCATGACCAGGGCCGCGCCGGCGAGTTCATCCAGGAGCTCCGCGAGGCACGCCGCCAAGGCATCCTGGGGCAGATGGCCACGCGCAACATCCGCTTCCGGTCCGTCCTCAACCAGGCCCGGTTCAATCGGAAGCTCCCCCCGGATCTGGCGGATTGACCATGGCGAAGCGCAGCGATGACCTGGCCGCCCTAGAGGCCGGCCTGGGCTACCGGTTCTCAGACCCCACCCTCCTCCAGGAAGCCCTGACGCACACCTCCGCCACCAAGGGCCGGGACAACCAGCGGCTGGAATTCCTCGGGGACGCGCTTTTGAATTTCTCGGTGGCTCTGCTGCTCCACCGGGAGCGGCCGGATTGGCAGGAAGGCCCCATGAGCAAATTCCGTGGCGTGCTGGTGCGCACGGATTCCCTGTACCAATGGGCCCTGGATCTCGGCCTCGATCGTGCCCTGAGCGCCGTCCATCCACGGAAGGCCCCGCCCATGGGACCCAAGCCCCTGGCCGATGCCCTGGAGGCCCTGCTGGCCGCGGTGTACCTGGACGCCCAGGCTTCCGGCCGGGATGGGAACGCCGCCACCATGGCCCTGATCTCGGCACGCTTCCTGGAACCCATCCGCGCAGCCGACCCAGAGACATGGTCCCGCCTGGATCCCAAGACCACCCTCCAGGAAACTGTCGCCCGGCTAGGTTTGCCCGCCCCGGCCTACATCCAGGTCGCCCAGTCCGGTCCTGGCCACGCCCCCCTTTTCACCATGCGCGCGGTCGTAGGCGACCTCAGCGCCGAGGCCCGGGGCTCCTCCCGCAAGCGGGCGGAAAGCGACGCCGCCCGCCGGCTCCTCGACCTGCTCACGGAATCCTCACAGGCCTGATCCTTGCGCTACACTCCCATCTACCGGTCTACCGGGGTGTCCGCTTGAAGATCTACCCAACCTTGAACCTCCAGCATGGCCGTGTCATCCCCACCACGGGGCTGGGCGGTCCCTCCGCGGAAGCACCTCTGGATCTGGCGGCCCGCCTCCTCGACGAGGGCGCGACACGCATGGCCCTCGTGGATGTGGATGCCGCCATGGGCAAGGGCAACAACCGCGAGCTCATCGCCCAGATCCTCCAGCGCTGCCAGGCCCGGGGCCGCAAGGTCTGCATCCAGGTGGCCGGCGGCATCCGCAGCTCCGACCAGGCCCAGTTCTTCATCGACCATGGAGCGGTCTGGCTCGTGGCGGGTACGATCCTCCACAAGTCCTCCCTCGTCTCCGAGCAGCTCATGGCGCGCTTCCAGCCCTTCCTCACCGCGGCCATCGATGCCCGCGGGGGCCGGGTCCACCGGTCGGGCTGGGTGGACACCGCCAACCTCAGCGCCCTCGACCTCGCCCTGCGGGCCAAGGCCTATGGATTCAAGCGGCTGCTCTTCGTGGACATCCCCGAGGTACCCGGCGCGGACCCCGATTTCGCCACCGCCACGGCCCTCGCTACGGCCACGGGATTGCCCCTGGTCATGGGTGGCAGCATCACCTCCCTCTGCCATCTTGATGCGGCCCTCACCCACCTCAGCCTCAAAGGCGCCCTGGTGGACGCCCTCCTCTTCCGCGAAGATCCCGGACTCCTGGCCCTCCTCCAAGCCGCCTGCGCCTGACTGGAGGGACCGTGACGGAAGCGGAAGACGCGTTCCTCGCCAGCCTCGCGGAACCTGAGCTGATCCACTTCCGCCACCTGGCCCTGGTGCGGCCGCAGCTGCCTACGGGCAGCCAAGTCTACATGCTGGAGGGACTGGCCCGCTCGCTGGCCTCGCCTCGCCTGCTGACCCTCATGGCCCGCACGCCGCACTGGCTGTCCCACTGGCCCATCCTACTGGGCCTGGCCGAAAACGAAGCCACGCCCGAAGCCATTCGCCGCGACCTGGAAATGGTGGTCTCCCTCTTCGGCCAGATGAGGGAGATGGATCAGGCGCCAACGGCGGAGAAGGACGACCGGGCCGAGGCCGTGAAGACGCTCTATTCCCAGCTGAAACCCGAGCTGAAGCCCGTGGCCAAGCTGCTGGCGAAGCAGATCGCCAAGACCGTTTCCGCCACGGGCACCACCATGGAGATGCCCCCCCTGCCGGGTGAGGAACCGGACTGGGACGCCCTCACGACCCTGCCGGAGGCCCCTCCCCCGCAGGCCTCGACCCATGGCTTGCACCGGGAGGACCGCCTCGCCCGGGCCCAGCAGACGGCCCAGCCCGACGAGCTCCTGGGCTTCCTCCTGGAGGCGGACGCGGACGTGCGCATGGCCGCCCTCCAGAACCCCCTGATCTCCGAAGATCTGGTCCGCCGGGCCCTGGCGCAGAGTGCGGTTCCAGAGTTCTTCGAAGAGGTCTACGCCGAGGCCCGCTGGTACTTCCGGGAGCCCGTGCGGGAGAGCATCCAGGAGGCGCCTGCCTGCCCAGCGGAGCTCTCCCGGCGCCTGGCCCTCGCCTCCCGCCTCGTGGCGGCGCTGGAGCGGGGCGAGCCGAACCCGGCCTCCCTCCGCCGCATCGTGAGCCTCTTCATACAGCTGGAGGAGGGCGAGTACCAGTTCGTCACCTACTGGGCCAAGCGGCAGTCCCCGCACCTGCTCCGGGTGGTGAAGTACTTCTACGACCGCCTGCTCCGCCAGCGGTCCGGGCTGTCGTCCACCCTGCCGGAGCGCAGCGAAGAGGGGCGCTGGGCCAGCATGGAGGAGCGGGTGTTCCTCGCCACCCAGGCCACCCAGGAGGACCAGCTCATCCAGGTGCTCAAGGACCCGGATCCCCAGGTCTTCCGCCTGGCCCTGGAGAATCCGGCCCTCACTCCGCGGATGCTGGCCTCCACCCTGCCCACCCTGGACCGGGGCCGGGCCGAGCAGGTGGCCTCCCACACCGCCTGGCAGGAAGATCCGCTGGTGGCCGAGACCCTGATCCACCATCCCCACCTGACGGAAGCCACGGCCCTCCTCCTCCTGGCGAACCTGCCGGGTCTCAAGCCCGCCATCGAGATCCTGCGGGATCCCCGCCTTCAGCATCTGGAGGTCAAACGTCGCGCCCTGGAGACCCTCCGCACCCTCTATTTGGGCATGGATGTGTCCGAGCGGATCACCGCCCTCCGCGCCTCCGGTGGCGAGCTGATGCGCCACCTGCCCCAGGAGGTGCTCCAGGACGAGGAGACTCTGCGCCGCATGGTGTCCGACCGCCAGCTGGATCCGGGCATCCTCCTGCGGCTGGCCCGCAACAAGCTGACCCCACGCGCGGTGCTGGAGCAGATCGCCAGCCACCCGGTGCTCATGGCCCACGCCGCGATCATGTCCGAACTGCTGCTGAACCCCAAGACGCCGCGGGAAGCCTCCGCCCGTATCTGGGGGCTGCTGTCTGAGGCCGAGCAGCAGCAACTCCTCCGTAGTCCGCACCTTCCCGCAACCCTGCGGACCCTCGGGTAAACGGGGGTGACACCACCCCGTAACCCAAGTCCAGGAGCCCTCATGCGCCGCCCCGCCGCCTTTCTGATTCCCGCTGCGGTGGCCCTGTCCTGCCTGCCCTTCGCCACCTCCTGCCAGCCCAAGCCACGTGTTCCGGGCTGGGTGCAGGCCGCGCCCACCGACAGCGTGGCCGCGTTTTCCGGCGAGGCGGCCTGGATGCTTACTCACAAGGAGGTCCAGTCCCTCATCTCCCGCGACCCCATGGTGGAGCGGGCCCTCGATCTCTTCCTCCAGAAGGCCCATATCAATCCGCGCACCGAGACCGGCCGGGTGACCTTCCATGTCATCGGCGTGCCGCAGCAGGACGAGCGGGATCTCCAGAAGGGCCTTGAGCACGTCCTCATCCAGCTGAACCAGTTCGCGGATCCGACCGCGCTGGTGGCAGCTCTTGCCGAGTCCTTTCCCCAGGAGGGGAGCCTGCATCTCCAGGGCCGGGACTGGCCCCTCCACGTGATCCTCGACCTGGAAGCCCAGGGCGCGAAGGCCCACATCCGCGCCGCCAGCGACGAGAAGGGCCAGATCTGGATCGGGTCGCTGGAGGCGCTCCAGCGCATGGCCTCGAAAGACAGCCTCGCCGCCCAGCCGGATGCGGCGCTCGCCGCGGAGTGGATCAGCGCCCGGGCCCCCTTCCAGGGCTACCTCCAGCCCGAGGCGCTGCTGGGCGGCCTGCGCAAGAACCTGGAGGGCAGTTTCGTCAAGGATCTGCCTCAGGGCGTCAACGCGCTCTTCTGGAGCATCACCCCGCCGGCGCAGAAGGATCAGCCCATCCGCTTCGAACTGGCCCTCGCGGGTTCGGCCGAGGGCATCAACCAGGTCACGCCCTGGCTGCAGCGCCTGGTGGCCGCCGCCAACGCCGTGCAGTCCGCCCCGGGCGCGGCTCCCCAGTTGCTGCAGGAGAAGCGCCGGGTGGGCCTGCGTTGCGCCCTCACCCCGGAACAGCTCAAACTGGTGATGGAGAAGCTGGGCCAGCCGGGCTTCTCCCTCACCCTGCCGACCGGGATCCCCAAGGCATGAGCGAGGCCTCTCCCCAGCCCGTGGACACCTCCGGGCCCCTCCCGCCGGAGACGGAGTCCCCCGAGTACTGGATGGCCCAGCTCAAGGCCGGGCGGGAAGAGGCCCTGGCCCACCTCATGGCCCGCTTCGAGCGCCCCCTCTGCGCCTTCCTCCACCGGCGCCTCCAGGGCGAGGCCGGGGTGGTCCAGGAACTGGCCCAGGAGGTCTTCCTCAAGTGCCTCCAGCACTGCCAGCGGTTCGAGGAGGGCCGACCCGTGGCCGCCTGGCTTTTTACTTTGGCGGCTAATGCGGCGACGGACCATCTGCGTAGACGGGGGCGAGAGGTATCCCCTCCCGAGACCTTTGATGCTCCGGACCCCCACCAGGCCTCACCCTGGGAATCCGTGGACCAAGGCAGGCGGATCCAGGCCCTTCGCGGAGCCCTGGACGGCCTCACCCCCCGCCAGCGGGCCATGGTGCTTGCCTACTACGTCCAAGAACATCCGGTGAAACGGATCGCCCAGGATCTGGGCTGCGCCGAAGGCACCGTGAAAGCCACCCTGTTCCAAAGCCTCCAGAAACTCCGCAAGACCCTTGGACCCCAGCCATGACTCCCGCCAACCCCAACCGAACCGTTCCCAGCCTCCAAGACGAGGCCCGGTGCTTCGAGCTGCTCGAACAGCCCGAACTCTGGCCGGAGGATCCGGCCCGGCAGGCTGAGCTGGCCGAGCTGCTGGAGCTTCACCTCGCCCTCGGCAGCCATGGTCCGGCCCTGGCCGAGAGCCTGGCCCCCGCCCCCCGCACCCACTGGACCGGCTCCTGGACCCTGGCCGCCGCCGCCGTCCTCCTGGTGGCCCTGATCCCGGCCGTCTACACCGTGCAGCGCACTCAGAGCCTCCGGGCCATGGCCCGGGACACCGCCCGCCTCGAGCTGCTGGCCCGGAAGCGCACCCAGGACCGCGCCTGGATCGCCTTCTTCCGGCAGAGTTCCACCCTGCTCCAGGACTTCGAGCAGAACCCGGCCCTCTGCAAGAAGGGCGAGGAAGACCGCCGCCAGGAGCGGGAAACCGCCATGACCCTCTTGGAGGCCAGCCATCAGCTCGCCGCCCAGGGGGCGCCCCTCCAGGAGGCCGAAGCCATCCGCGCCAGCCTGCACACCTGGCTGTCCGAAGTGGCCTTCGAGGAGGACTGTCTCAGCGTGGAGCGCGCCCGCGAGCTCCGGCGATGGGCCGCCGCCCACGACCTGGAGAGCCAGGCCGAGCGCATGGAACGCCGCCTGAGGGGAGACGGCGCATGATCTTGGCCCTTCTGCTGGGCGCCTCTGCGCTGGTGGCGCCCGCCTCGCCGGAGCCTGCCGCCTTCGCGCTGGTGGCCCCGGAGAATTCGGTGGAAATCCTGTTCCGGCAAGGCCGGGACCTCCGCTATGCCCAGCGCTGGTACGAGGCCGCGCAGGCCTACCGCTCGTTGATCCGGGAATTCCCCGCCTCGTCCCGGGTGGCGGACGCCCGCTACTGGCTGGCCTCCAGCCTGGAGCAGGACCAGCGGTGGGACGAAGCGGCCGATGCCTACACGGATTTCCTCGCCAAGCACCTTGATCAACGGATGCTGGGCAAAGAGGCCCGACTGAACCGCGTGCGCTGCTGGGGCATCCGCCAGTGGGACAGCCCCGCCGCCCAGGCAGGCCTGACGGGGGCCCTGGCCGATGAACGCGAAGAGGTCCGCATCGCCGCGGCCCTCCAGCTGGCCAAGCGCAGAGATGCCCGCGCCGTGCCTGTGCTCCAGGCCGGACTCCGGGCGGACCTCTCCTCCGAAGCCTGCCGCCTCGCGCTGCAGTCCATGGGCGTCCAGCCTCTGGCCACGGGTCCTACCCAGGGCCGCTTCCTGGTGATCCGGGTGAAGGAGCGGGCCAAGGCCGAGGCCCTGACCGTGCGGCTGACCCTGGGCCTCGCCCGCGCTGTGGGCGGCTACCTCTCGGACGAGCAGCTGCGGCAGGCCCGCAAGCAGGGCGTGGACCTGGAGCGCCTCATGGACCAGGCCATGAACGCCCCCAAGGGCACGGAGCTCTTCAGCCTCGACGACGGCAAGAGCACGGTGACGGTGACCGTCGAGTAAGGCGAGCGCGGCGGTCCGGTGGGCCGGCGGGAGCCGTCAAACCGCCAGCGCAGGCGGTCGGGCCGGGCCAGAGTGGATAAGCTGGTCGCTGACCATGTCGCGAATCCTGCGTTTCTTCAACGACCACCTCCGTGCCCACGCCCCCCTCATCGCGGGAGCCTCGCTGCTCCTGCTCCTGGCCGGCCTCTGCCAGGGCGCCCTCATCGCCTCCATCAAGTTCGTGTTCGACGATGGCAAGGCCCACGCCATGGGCGTCGCCCAGGGAGGGCTCTTCGGCCAGCTGGAGCAGCTGCGGGCCTGGGCCATGGCCCACCTGCCCGAGGCCTCCGCCCTGCGCACGGGCCTGCTGGTGCCCCTGGTGCTGGTGCTGCTGTTCGCCTTGAAGGGCCTCTTCACCTATGGCGGCACCCTGCTCATGGTCCGCAGCGGCATCCGCGCCACCCAGGCCTTCCGCGAGCGGCTC
>DASXUH010000222.1:0-8167 GCA_036504935.1 Geothrix sp.
CACCCCGGGCCAGCTTCTCGAAAATGCGTGTTTCCTCACCAGGCGCGATTCCCGGGCCCTGGTCGGCGACCGAGAGCGTGAGGGATTTCCCGGCGGCCCAGGCCTTGATGTCCACCGGGGAACCGGGCGGCGAATACTTCAACGCATTGTCGACGAGGTTCACCAGCACCTGCTCCATGAGGACGGCATCCATGGCGATCATCGGCAGGTCATCGGGAAGGTGGGTCCCGACGCGTGCGACCTCTGAGCCCAGTTCCCGGCGGTTCAAGGCCGCGCCCACCACCTCCTCCATGGGAATCCATTCCGTTTGCAATTCCAAGGACCCGGCCTCGAGCCGCGTGATGTCCAGCAAATTGCTCACCAGGCGGTGCAGGCGCTGGGCCTCGTCCTGGGCCGAGGTCAGAAGGTCACGCCGGGTGGCGTCGGAGATGTCGGGGGTCTCCAGCGCCGTGCTCACGGCTCCGGTGATGACGCCGAGCGGAGTGCGCAGATCGTGGGACACGGAGCTGAGCAGCGCGTTCCGCAGGCGCTCTTCATCCGCGCGCCGGCGGTCGGCCGTGCTCTGCTCGGCCAGCAGGGACCGCTCGAGGGCTAGGGCCATCTGGTTGGCGAAGGCTTCCAGCAGCTGGCGCTGATCCGGTTCCACCCACTGGGGCGCGCCATCCGGGAGCACGCCCATCACGCCGAGGGTGCCTTTCGAGCCTTTGAGCGGCAGGTAGGTGGCGCGGGCTCCCGGAAGCGTGAGCGTGCCCAAGCCGGCAGGCTCGTCATGCTCGAAGACCCACTGAGCCACACCCCGTTCCTGGTCGTTCAGGGGAAAGGCGAGGTGATGGGCGGGCGCCTCCAGCCGCCCGGAACCGTCCGGAAGCAGAACCACCGCATGGCTTTGGAACTGAGTCGCCACGTTTTGGATCGCGGAGGCCACCAGGGCCGTGGACCCGGCGCTGCGGGCCAGTTCCTGCCCCAGGCGGAAGAGGGCCTGGGTCCGTTGTTCCCGGGCCCTGGCCAGGCGCGCCTGGGCCCGGATGCGCTCGGTGAGGTTTCCGATCACCACCCCCACCAGGAGCATCACGGAGAAGGTGCCGACATGGCGGAAGTCGGATACCACGAACGTGAAATAGGGTGGCACGAAGATGAAGTCAAAGGCCGCGACGCTCAACAGAGAGGCCAGCAGGGAAGGACCCCGGCCAAACCGCGTGGCCACGATGAGAATGCCAAGCAAATAGATCATCACGATGTCCGCCAGCTCGGTGCGGCGGAAGATCAGGCCCGCGATGGCCGTCGCGAGCACCACCGTGATGACGCTGAGCAGGTAGTTCCGCAGCGGACTCGTGATGCGGGGCCGGAGACTGGGTGTACCCGCCTGTTTGGCCGTCTCGCCTGTGATGACGTAGATGTCGATGTCACCGCTGTGGCGGATGAGATCGTCCACGGGGGACCCGGCGAAGAGGTCCACCCACTTGGGCCGTGAGGGTTTGCCCACCACGATCTTGGTGATGTTGCGGTCCTGGGCGAAGGCCAGGATATCCTCGTCCGTTCTGCCACTTCCCTCGATGACGGCGGTTTCTCCTCCCAGTTTTTCGGCCAGACGGAGATTCTCTTCGACACGGCTCCGCTCTTCTTGGCTGAACTTGAAGTGCCTGGGCGATTCGATGTAGAGGGCCACCCACGAAGCCCCCAGGGATCCCGCCATGCGGCGCGTGGCGCGGATGAGGCGCTCGGAAAGGCCATCCGGTCCCACACAGACCAGGAGCCGGTCTCCGGCGGCCCAGGTCTTCCGGATGCCCTCTGATTCCATGTACCGCCGCATCTGGGCGTCGACGTTTTCCGCCGTGTGGCGCAGGGCCAGCTCACGCAGGGCAAGCAGGTTGCCTTTGCGGAAGAAGTGTTCACGGGCATGGCGGGCCTGGTCGGGAAGATAGACCTTGCCCTCCTTGAGCCGCACCAGGAGATCTTCCGGAGACAGATCCACCAGTTCGACATCGTCTGCCCGCTCCATGACCGTATCCGGGACGTTCTCCCGCACAGTGACGCCCGTGATCTGGGTGATGACGTCCTTGAGGCTTTCCAGATGCTGGACGTTCATCGTGGTGTAAACATCGATGCCCGCATCCAGCAGCTCCAGAACGTCCTGCCAGCGCTTGGCGTGGCGGGAGCCCAGCACGTTCGAGTGGGCCAGCTCGTCCACGAGAATCAGTTCCGGCCGGCGGGCCAGCGCGGCATCCAGGTCGAACTCGGGAAGGAACTGGCCGGCGTAGGCCAGTTCCTTCCGCGGCAGGACCTCCAACCCTTGGATCAGGGCGGCAGTCTCGCTCCGGCCGTGCGTCTCCACGATCCCGACGACCAGGTCGACGCCTTCCACGCTCCGCTCCCGGGCCTCGGAAAGCATGGCGTAGGTCTTTCCGACGCCCGGGGCGGCGCCAAAGAAGAGCTTGAGCTTCGCCCGATTCTCCCGGGCCTCCTCCGCCTGGACCTTCCGGAGCAGGACGTCTGGGTCGGGACGTTGAAGTGCCATGCCCTTACGCTATCTGGATTTCCAGCCGTTTGCCCCCAACTGGGTATCGAGGGCCAGATTCAGCTTCAGGACGTTCACCCGGGGTTCGCCCAGGAAGCCCAGTTGCGGGCCTTCGATGTGGGCCGCCACTAGGCTGCGGACGGCACCTTCGTCCAGGCCTCTCGCCATGGCCACCCTGCGGATCTGAAAGGCCGCCGCGGCCGGGCTGATGTGCGGATCCAGTCCGCTTCCCGAGGCTGTGACAAGGTCCACAGGCACGAGGCCCGTGGCCTCCGGATCGGCGGACCGGAGGGCGGCGATCCGGTCTTGGACGGCCTTCTGGAGTTGCGGGTTGCTGGGCGCAAGGTTGGAGCCGCCGCTGTTGGCGCCGTTGTAGGGCAGGGGCTTGCCCTCCCCATCCACGGTAGCGGAGAGGCGGCCCCAGAAGTCGCCAGGGGAGGTGAAGGATTGCCCGATCCATTCGGAACCGATCACCCGGCCCTCCTTGCGGATGAGGCTGCCCTCGGCTTGCCGAGGAAAGATCATCCTGGCCAGGCCCGTGACAAGCAGTGGATAGGCCAGACCGGTGATGGCGGTCAACGCGATGAAGGAGACGAGGGCGGGACGGAGTTGGAGGTTCATGGGATATCCTCAGGCGGCTAGGTGAAGTGCGACGAGCAGCCAGTCGATGGCCTTGATGCCGATGAAGGGCACTGCCAGGCCGCCAACCCCGTAGAGCAGCAGGTTCCTTTGCAGCAGCCGGGCGGCGCCCACGGGCCGGTACTTCACGCCGCGCAAGGCCAGCGGGATGAGCGCCACGATGATGAGGGCGTTGAAGATCACCGCCGAGAGGATGGCGCTCTCGGGACTGTGGAGGCCCATGATGTTCAGCGCGCCCAGGGCCGGGTACGTGGCCACGAAGGCCGCGGGCAGGATGGCGAAGTATTTGGCCACATCGTTGGCGATGCTGAAGGTGGTCAGGGATCCCCGCGTCATGAGCATCTGCTTGCCGATCTCCACGATCTCGATGAGCTTGGTGGGGTTGGAATCCAGATCCACCATGTTCCCGGCCTCCTTCGCGGCCTGGGTACCGCTGTTCATGGCCACGGCCACATCGGCCTGGGCCAGGGCGGGGGCGTCGTTGGTGCCGTCCCCGGTCATGGCCACGAGGCGCCCTCCGGCCTGATACTCGCGGATGAGCTTCAGCTTCGCCTCGGGGGTGGCCTGGGCGAGGAAGTCGTCCACCCCAGCCTCCGCGGCGATGGCGGCGGCGGTGAGGGGGTTGTCGCCGGTGATCATCACCGTCTTGATCCCCATGCCGCGCAGCTCGGCGAAGCGCTCCTTGATGCCGCCCTTCACGATGTCCTTGAGCTGGATGACACCTAGCGCCTGGGCGCCTTCGGCCACCACCAAGGGCGTGCCGCCGGCCATGGAGATCTGGTCCACCGTGCGACGCAGGTCGTCGGGAAACTTGCCGCCGTGGGACTGGACGTAGTCCTCGATGGCCGAGGCCGCGCCTTTGCGGATCTGGCGCTCTCCCAGATTGACGCCGCTCATGCGGGTCTGGGCGGTGAAGGGCACGAAGTGGGCGTCCAGGGCGTGGAGGTCCCGCTCGCGGAGGCCGTGCTGTTCCTTGGCCAGCACCACGATGCTGCGGCCCTCGGGGGTCTCGTCCGCCAGGGAGGAGAGCTGGGCCGCGTCCGCCAGGGCCTTGATATCCATTCCCTCGGCAGGCAGGAAGGCCACGGCCTGCCGGTTGCCCAGGGTGATGGTGCCCGTCTTGTCCAGCAGCAGCACATCCACGTCCCCCGCCGCTTCCACGGCACGGCCGGAGGTCGCGATGACGTTGGCCTGGATCATGCGATCCATGCCCGCGATGCCGATGGCGCTGAGCAGGCCGCCGATGGTGGTGGGGATGAGGCAGACGAGCAGCGAAACCAGCACGGTCAGCGTCACCGGATGGCCCTGCCCGGAACCAAGCAGACCTGAGGCCTGCGCGGCCCTGGTGGAGAAGATGGAATAGGGCAGCAGGGTGGTGGTGGCGAGGAGAAAGATGATGGTGAGGCCCGCCAGGAGGATGTCCAGGGCGATCTCGTTGGGTGTTTTCTGGCGCTTGGCGCCCTCCACCATGGCGATCATGCGGTCCAAGAAGCTGTCGCCGGGGTTGGATGAGATCCGAATCACCAGCCAGTCGGAGAGCACCAGGGTGCCTCCGGTGACGGCGGAGCGGTCGCCGCCGCTCTCCCGGATGACCGGCGCGCTTTCGCCGGTGATGGCGCTTTCGTTCACGGAGGCGACGCCTTCGACCACTTCGCCGTCACCGGGGATGGTCTCGCCAGCCTCGACGAGCACCAGATCGTTGATGCGCAGTTCCGGCGCGTCGACCACCTTGTGAGGGCCCAGGCGATCGGTGCCGGCGAGACGCTTGGCCTTCACGTCGCGCTTGGACTTGCGCAGCGAATCCGCCTGGGCCTTGCCCCGCCCCTCCGCCATGGCCTCCGCGAAATTGGCGAAAAGGAGGGTGAACCAGAGCCAGAGGGAGATGGCCAGGATGAAGCCGGGTCGGCCCTCCCCGCGGCCGGCCAGGGCCTGGATCCAGAGACCCGTGGCGAAGGCGCTGCAGATCCACACGGTGAACATGACGGGGTTCCGGAGCTGATGGAGCGGATTCAGTTTCCGGAACGAGTCGAACACCGCGCGGCGCACGATGCTGGGTTCGAAGAGGGGGCGGGCTTGAATGTCCTGCCTGGAATGGGAAACCATGAATGGCCTCGCAAAGAGAGCGCGTGAACTAGCGGGTGAGAGAGATTCCGACGAGAAGCAGCAGGACCGGCACCGTCATGACCAGGAGCAGCCGAAGCCAGGGCTCAGGCCCCTTGGAAGCGTCGAGAGGCTGGCCGGGTTCGGTGGTGGCGGTGGGCACGTTGGCAGGCATGGCGGGCCTCAGCGCAAGGCCAGATGCTCGGCGATGGGGCCGAGGGCCAGGGCGGGAATGAAGGTGAGTGCACCCACTAGGAGCACGACGCCGACGAGCACGCCGACAAAAAGTGGCGTATGCGTGGGCAAGGTGCCCAGACCCTCAGGCGTGTGCTTCTTCTTGGCCAGGGAGCCCGCGAGGGCCAGTACCGGCCAGATCACGCCGAAGCGGCCCAGGAGCATGGCCAGGGCCAGGCCGTAGTTGTAGAAGGGCGTGTTGACGCTGAGGCCGCCGAAGGCGCTGCCGTTGTTGTTGGAGGCGCTGCTCCAGGCATAGAGTATCTGGCTGAAGCCGTGGGGGCCGGGGTTGCTCACTGAAGCAGCGGCGTTGGCCACCAGCACGGAGATGGCGGTGCCGATGAGCACGGCGGCGCAAGGCAGGAGGATGGCGATGGAGGCCATCTTCATCTCGAAGGCTTCCACCTTCTTGCCCAGATATTCCGGGGTGCGGCCCACCATGAGGCCGCCGATGAAGACGCCCACCAGGGCGAACATGAGCATGCCGTAGAGGCCCGAACCCACGCCGCCGAAAACCACTTCGCCCAGCTGTATGAGCCACATGGGCACCAGGCCGCCCAGGGGCGTGAAGGAATCGTGCATGGCGTTCACCGAGCCGTTGGAGGCCGCCGTGGTGGCGGTGGCCCAGAGGGCCGAAGGACCGGGGCCGAAGCGCAGTTCCTTGCCCTCCATGTTCCCGCCGGGCTGCTCGGCGCCGGCCATCTGGCTGGCCACCTGGTTCGCGCCCAGGCGCGTGAGGGCCGGGTTGCCCTTCACTTCGGCCTGCGTGCAGACGGCGAGGGCCCCGACGAAGATCAGGGTCATGGCGGCCAGCAGGGCCCAGCCCTGGCGGCGGTCCTTCACCATGTGCCCGAAGGTGACACAGAGCGCCGCGGGGATGGCGAGGATGCTCAGTAGCTGCACGAAATTCGAAATCGGTGAGCTGTTCTCAAATGGATGGGCGCCATTGACGCCGAAAAACCCGCCGCCATTGGTGCCCAGCATCTTGATGGCGATCTGGGAGGCCGCGGGTCCCATGGCGAGCACTTGTCCGCTCGCCGTGTGGATGTAGGCCGACAGGTTCTGAATGACACCCTGGGATACGAGGAAGAGGGCGAAGATGAAGGACAGGGGCAGGAGGATGTAAAGGGTGCTGCGCACGAGATCCACCCAGGCATTGCCCAGGCCCGTGGTGCTGCGGCGCATGATGCCCCGGATGAGCGCCACCAGCACCGCGATACCGGTTGCTGCCGAGATGAAGTTCTGTACCGTCAGGCCCAGCATCTGGGTGAGGTAGCTCAGCGTCGTTTCGCCGCTGTAGGCCTGCCAGTTGGTGTTGGTGATGAAGCTCACGGCCGTGTTGAGCGAAAGGTCCGAGGCCACGTTGCTCTGGTGTTCGGGATTGAGAGGCAGGTGGACCTGCGTCTTCATCAGGAGGAAGACCGCCGCTAATCCCAGCAGCTTGATGAGCGTGATGGACCAGCCGTAGGCCTTCCAGCCCATGTCCTCCTCGGGATGGATGCCCATGAGCCGGTAGAGGCCGCGCTCCAGAGGACCGAGGATGGGGTGCAGGAAGGTGCGCTCGCCCTCCAGGACCTTGGCCATGAAGCGCCCGATGGGAAAGGCCAGGCCCAGCAGCAGGGCGGTGTAGAGCAGGTTCTGGATCCAGGCGTGGCTCATTGAAACTTCTCCGGCTTCAGCAGGGCGAAGGTGAGGTAGCTCAGGAGGCCCAGGGCCAGCAGGGAGGCGATGAGAAGGGTGGGGTTCATGGGAGGGTTCCTTAGTCAGATATGAACTGGGCTATCAGCCAGAAGAAGAGAGGAGAGAACATCAGGATCAACATCCACCACGCATTCCGTCGCCCGGTTGCTCCGTCGGTTCGCAGGTGGCGCGCCGCACGGACGCCCAGCCAGGCGGCCAGCGTGGCTAAGGGGAGAAACCAAGGCATCACGAGGTGCACGACTGCTCCTTCGGTGGCTCCAGCTTTCACCGCCAAGGTAAAGCTGGCCCGGCTCTCCGTTGTTTGAAGACCAGCCGGTCTGACAGCATGGTCTCGGCCGGCGTTAAGGCGCTGTTAGGAGTCAAGGCAGAAGCGTTAGGTTGCTGTTTAGGTAGGCGTTTTTGGGCTGAATTCCTAACGCCTTCTTAACACCCTTCCTGGCCACCCTATGGGCTGGCTGGCCCGGGGCATTGGTAAACCGGGCCGGGAGCGTCGACACTCTGTCTGGCTCAACCCGGATGGCCCAACAAACCCAGGAATCCTGAGCCATGCCCAATTACAGAACCTTTCTCCTGGGACGACGCCTCGCCAGTGAAGAAAGCCACGAGACCAAGATCAGCAATCCCATCGCCCTGGCGGTATTCAGTTCGGATGCGCTGTCATCGGTGGCCTACGGCACCCAGGAAATCATGGCTCCGCTTACGGCAGCCATTGCCGTGTTCGGGGCTGGGGTGCTTGGGTGGTCGTGGTGGGTGGCCCTCGGCATCGTCGCGCTGCTGCTTGTCCTCAATGTGAGCTACCGTCAGACCATTCACGCCTACCCCAGTGGCGGCGGCGCCTATCTGGTGGCCAAGGACAACCTGGGGGAGGTCGCCGCCCAGACGGCGGGCGCGTCCCTCCTCATCGACTACATCCTCACGGTGGCCGTGTCCGTTTCCGCGGGCGTATCGGCTATCGTGTCGGCGTTCCCGGGGCTGGAA
>DASXUH010000223.1:0-4522 GCA_036504935.1 Geothrix sp.
GGCGAAGGGCGTGAACACCCGGAACATGCCGCCCTGGCCATTCCGCACCGACCCTGGCGGCAGCAGGGTCTCGCCCTCGAACAGACGGAAGTCGATGCCGTGGCGCTCCAGGGCCCCAGCCACGCGGCGATCCCGCTCCCGGCCGAAGGGCTCCACCCAGCGGTGGGCCAGCACCTGGCCGGCCTTCCATTGGGCTGCCAGCCGCGGCACCACGTCCACGCTGCGCCCCGGCACCAGCAGCAGGTGTGAACCCAGGTGCGCGAGGCTTGCCTCCAGCGCCTTCAGCGACTCCAGCAGGAACTGCATGCGATGGGGCAGTTCCAGGGCGCGTTCCGGCGCGAAGAAGAAGGGGTCCAGCACGAAGAATGGGAGCACCTCGCCCGCGGCGGCGGCCTCCACCAGGGGGCTGTGGTCCGCCACGCGCAGATCCTTGCCCCGGAACCACACGATGGATCGCATGCTGCGAGCCTAGCGTAGATCCGCCCTCAGATGGCCTGGCCGCCCCGCTCGCCGGTGCGGATGCGGATGCACTCCTTCAGTTCCTGGACGAAGATCTTGCCGTCGCCCACCTCGCCCGCGCCGTGGCGCGCCGTGCGGATGATGGTGTCCACGGTGATGTCCTCGAAGGCGTCGTTGCAGGCGATGGTGATCTGGATCTTGGGGATCAGGTTGGGCACGATCTTCTTGCCGCGCTGGACCATGATCTCCTGCTGGCGTCCATGGCCGCTGACCCGGGTGACAGTGATGCGTTCGATCTCCGCTTCGATCAGGGCCTCGCGGACTTCGTCGAGCTTCTCTTCAGGGATGATGGCGGTGATGAGCTTCATCGGAGCCTCCTGGTTCAGCCTAGTTGAGGTTGTTCAGGCCGTAGGCCCGTTCCCCGTGGATGTCGTGGTCGAGACCGGTCTTCTCCACCGCCTCGGTCACACGGAAACCGATGACCTTCTCCACCAGGAAGGCGATGAGCAGCGTCATGGCCACGGAGAACGCGATGGTGGCCCCCACCGCGAAGGCCTGGATCTTCAGCTGGGCGAGCAGGCCCCAGCCGGGAACCTTGGCCGCGGCTTCGGCCCACCAGGAGTCCCGGATGAAGAAGGTGAGGCCCAGGGCCCCGACGATGCCACCGGTGCCGTGGATCCCGAAGGCGTCCAGGGAGTCGTCATAGCCCAGGCGGTTCTTCAGCATGATCATGCCGTAGCAGGTGCAGGCGGCAATGGCCCCGAGCGCGATGGCCCCGCCCACCTGGACCACGCCGGCCGCGGGGGTGATGACCACCAGCCCCGCCAGGATGCCAGACGCCATGCCCAGGCTGGTGGGCTTGTCCTCGCGGATGATCTCGATGAGCACCCAGGTGAGGGCGCCGGCGGCCGCGGCCACCTGCGTGACCGTGAGGGCCCGGGCGGTCTCCAGGTTCGAGGCGATGGAGGAGCCGGCGTTGAAGCCGAACCAGCCCACCCACAGCAGGCCCGCGCCGATGAGCGTGAAGGTCAGGTTGTTCGGGGCCATGGCGGTCTTCGGGTAGCCGTGGCGCGCCCCCAGGAACAGGGCCAGGGTCAGCCCCGCCACGCCCGAGGAGATGTGCACCACCGTGCCGCCCGCGAAGTCGATGGCGCCCTTGGCGCCGAGGTTGAAGAAGTAGCCGTCGGAGGCCCACACCCAGTGGCAGAGCGGGCAGTAGACGAAGACCACCCAGAGCGTGATGAAGGCCACCCAGCCCCGGAAGGTGATCCGCTCGGCCACCGCCCCCGCGATCAATGCCGGCGTAATGATGGCGAACTTGCCCTGGAACATGGCGAAGGCGTACTCCGGCACGCCGGCCGGAAGGATCGTGTGGTCGATGCTGCGCAGAAGCACCAGGCCCCGGCTCCAGCCGATGAGGCCGCCCAGGGCGTTGGGACCGAAGCTGAGGGCATAGCCCACCACCGTCCACAGGACACCCACCACGGCCATGGCCGAGAACGAATGCATCATCGTTCCCAGCACGTTCTTGGTGCGGACCAGGCCGCCATAGAACATCGCCAGCCCAGGCACCATCAGCAGCACGAGGGTGGTGGAGGTCAGCATCCACGCCGTGGTCCCGGTATCGTTCACCGGAGCGCTGCCCCCGGCGACCAGGGGCAGCCCCGCGCCCAGGAAGGCGGCGAGTCGAAGGGATCGCTTCCAGGTCATCGGTTCCTCCGGAGAGCTGCGTGGTTCCAGGCTACCCGGCAGACAATCCGTTTAATGGATCATCCCATTTGTATAAAAATTATTGATGTCGGTATAACACGCCCTTCGCGCAGAACCGAGGTTCAACTCACCCACTGGTTTCGCTGCCAAGCGCCACCTGCCAGAGACCCGCGGGATCGGGGTGCATCAGCCACTCGGAGACTACGGGGCGCCGCGTCCAGGCCCCCATCTCCAGTTCCTGGTCCAGTTGGCCGGGGCTCCAGCCCGCATAGCCGAGGAAGAGCCGGTAGCGGGCCGTCGGATCTCCCAGCAAGGTCTCCAGGAGATCCTTGCGGTGGCTCACGAAGTGGGTGAGATCCACCACCGTGTCCTCCTCTTCGGGCAGGCCGCCCTGCACCAGGAGGATGCCCCGCTGGGGGTCCACCGGGCCGCCCCGCCAGGCAGTGGCCTCCTCCGAGCCCTGATAAGCCAGGCTGCCCTCCTCGCTGACCTGGGCCAGCGCGAGCGGCAGGGGCCGGTTGAGGATCAATCCCAGGGCACCCTCCTCGTCGTGTTCAACGATCAGCACCACCGCGTGGAGGAAGTTGGGGTCCAGGAGCGAGGGGCTGGCCACCAGGAGGCAGGGGGCTTCGGGCGTCATGATGCCGATGATGATAGCCCCGGATAGCCTGGAGGGATGCGCACGCCTCCACCGTCCCACCTTGGCGCCCTCCGCGAAGGGCTCACCCTGTTCCGCCTGCATCCCCTGCCCGCCCTCGGGCTGGTTTTGCTCGCCATGGTGCTCGCCCAGCTGGGGCCCGCCCTGGAACTGGCGGCGGGGGCGGGGCCCAGCCTGCTCGTCCAGCCCATCTTCGCCTTCGCGGGGCTGCTGCCGCTCGAGATGTACCTCATCCCCAGGCTGCAGGCCCAGCTGGACGCGGAGCTCCGCGACACCCCGGTCAATCCCACCGCAACCTGGCATGCGGTCTTCGAGGCTCGCTGGCTGAAGGCCTTTCTCCTGCGCCTTGGCCTCAGCGCGGCCATCGGCCTGGGCCTGCTCTGCTTCCTGATCCCCGGCATTCTGGTCCTCACCCTGTTCGGCTGGGCGCCCATGCGGATGCTGCTCCGGGGGGATTCCGCGCTGGCCTCCCTGCGCTGGAGCCAGGCTGCCATGGCCCGCCATTGGCCCCGGATCGTCCAGGCGGTGCTCGCCATGCTGCTAGTGGCCCTGCTCTACCAGATCGCCGCGGGGTGGGCCCTGGATCGCCTGCTGCCCGCCATGGATCCCGACCTTGGGCCCAGCGCCCTGCTCCGCCTGAAACACCCGGCCCTCTGGGTCTCCAACCTGCTGGGCGGCGCCATGAACCTGTGGCTCAGCTGCTCCCTGCTGGCGCTGTACCACCGGCTGGAGGCGGCCGCGGCCACCCCCGCGCCCTGATCATTCCTCGTCGTCGAAGAATCCCGGATCCTCGATCTCGATCAGCTCCCCGGCCTCCAGGGCCCGGCGTTGTTCGGGAGTGAGGGCCACCTCCACCCAGCGCGGATCCGTGCGGGCATTGAGGAAGTGGGCCGAGGGCTTGGCGGCTTCGAAGTCCTCGCGGCTGCGCCAGAGGTGCACCCAGCCCACGTGGTTGATGCGCGCCCAGACCGTCACGTGCAGGGCCCCCCGGCCGCGCCTTCCTTCCGCAGCACGGACACGGCATGCAGGAGCAGGGGCCAGGCCAGCTGGATCTGCTCCAGGGCCGCGGCAGGCCGGCCAGACAGGTTCAGGATCACTGTGCGCCCCGCGATGCCGCAGATGGCGCGGCTGGCGTAGGCCAGGGGATGGCCGCCCTTGGCGCGGATCAGCTCGCAGATGCCCGGCGCCTCGCGCTCCATGACCCGGCGCGTGGCCTCGGGCGTGGTGTCCCGGGGCCCGAAGCCCGTGCCCCCGCAGGTCAGCACCAGGGGCGCATCCGAGGCTATGGTGGTCCGCAGATCCGCCTCCAGGGCCGTCGGATCGTCCGGCATCAGCGAGGCCGTCACCGCCTTCACCCCCTGCCCCTTGAGCCAGGACGTCAGCAGGGGCGTGGACTGGTCCTGGTACTCGCCCCGGGAGGCGCGGTCCGACAGGGTGATGAGGTGGACGCGGTCCATGTCAGGGCATCACGAGATCATCGTCCGCCAGCGCCTTCTCGGTCTGCGCCTGGCGGTAGGCCAGGTAGCGCTCGCGGATGCCGGCCTCCGTGAGCGACAGGATCGACGTGGCCAGCAGCGCCGCATTGATGGCGCCGGCCTTGCCGATGGCGAGGGTGCCCACGGGAATGCCCGAGGGCATCTGCACTGTGGAGAGCAGCGCGTCCATGCCCTCCGTGGCCCAGCCCTTCATGGGCAC